>NZ_JACSJL010000003.1:0-314666 GCF_018617075.1 Exiguobacterium sp. s123
CCGCCAGCGTTCGTCCTGAGCCAGGATCAAACTCTCCAAAGAATTTGATATAGCTCTTAAATTGACGAAGCTTGCGCTTCATTCAAAAAATGTAAAACTTATTTTTGCCTCATCGTTCAGTTTTCAAAGTTCGTCAGTTTAAATGGTGGGCCTAAGTGGACTCGAACCACCGACCTCACGCTTATCAGGCGTGCGCTCTAACCGGCTGAGCTATAGGCCCATAAAAAAGAATGGTGCACCCTGAGAGATTCGAACTCCCGGCCTTTAGATTCGTAGTCTAACGCTCTATCCAGCTGAGCTAAGGGTGCATATGGTGCGGTCGAGAGGACTTGAACCTCCACGGTGTTAACCACCACTAGGCCCTCAACCTAGCGCGTCTACCGATTCCGCCACGACCGCAGCGTATAAAGTTAAAAAGAAAATGGTGAGTCATGCAGGGCTCGAACCTGCGACCCTCTGATTAAAAGTCAGATGCTCTACCAACTGAGCTAATGACTCAAATAAAAAGCTGGGCTGGAAGGGATCGAACCTTCGCATGTCGGAATCAAAATCCGATGCCTTACCACTTGGCTACAGCCCAACGTAAATGGCGGTCTTGACGGGATTCGAACCCGCGATCTCCTGCGTGACAGGCAGGCATGTTAACCCCTACACCACAAGACCAGATTACGTTTTTATTTGAAATGGTGGAGGATGACGGGATCGAACCGCCGACCCCCTGCTTGTAAGGCAGGTGCTCTCCCAGCTGAGCTAATCCTCCATATTGGTGACCCGTACGGGATTCGAACCCGTGTTACCGCCGTGAAAGGGCGGTGTCTTAACCGCTTGACCAACGGGCCAGTGTATGTGTCTTCTAAGTAATTTAAGTGGCGGAGACGGAGGGATTCGAACCCTCGCACCGGTTTCCCAGCCTACTCCCTTAGCAGGGGAGCCCCTTATAGCCTCTTGGGTACGTCTCCAAAATAAAATGGCTCCGCAAGTAGGATTTGAACCTACGACCTACCGGTTAACAGCCGGTTGCTCTACCACTGAGCTATTGCGGAACGTTGCTTGAAATTATCGAAATAACAATTTATATTGTAACCGCAAACCAGAAACCTGTCAATCACTTTCTTAGAAAAACTTTTATTTCGCGTGCCGTCTCTCGGCGACTTCTATAAGATAACACGGTGAAAAAAGACCGTCAACACTTTTTCGAAAAAAAATCAGGTAAAATGAAAAACATTTTACCTGATTCGAGTTTCTTCTTATTTACTGTTCGGTGCAAGCATCGTCAAACTAATCCGCCCCCGATTTACATCGACCTGTTCGATCCATACGGTCACGATGTCACCAACCGCCACGACATCTAATGGATGCTTCACGTATCGATTCGATAATTTCGAAATGTGGACCAAACCATCTTGCTTCACCCCAATGTCTACGAACGCACCAAAATCAATAACGTTTCGGACGGTTCCTTGGAATTCCATACCGACTTGAAGGTCCTCGAGACTCATGACGTCCGTGCGTAATAACGGTTTCTGGATATCTTCTCGCGGGTCACGACCTGGTTTGGCTAATGATTTCAAAATGTCTTCAACTGTCGGAAGTCCCGCCTCTAGTTGTTCACTTAAAGCTTTGGCATCGACTTGTTGCAATCGTTCTCGAAGCGCAGCCGTACCGACCTCTGATTTTGAAGATCCGATCTCTTTTAAAATGGATAACGCGAGCGGATAGCTTTCCGGGTGGATCTCCGTCTGGTCGAGAACGTCCTTCCCGTTCATGATCCGTAAGAATCCAGCCGCCTGCTCAAACGCCTTCGCTCCAAGACGAGGTACTTTCTTAATTTCCTTTCTCGTTTCAAAGCGTCCATTCTCTTCACGATATGCCACAATATTTTTCGCCGTCGTTTTATTGAGTCCTGAGACGTACGTCAATAAAGACTCGGAAGCACGGTTCACATCGATCCCGACCATGTTGACCACGCTCTCGACGACGAACTCTAAGGAGGCCTTCAGTTTATTCTGGCTGACGTCATGCTGATATTGTCCGACACCGACTGATTGCGGGTCGACTTTGACGAGTTCCGCCATCGCATCTTGAATTCGGCGTGCAATCGAGACGGCTGACCGTTCCTCAACTTTCAAATCCGGGAATTCACTTCGTGCGACTTCCGATGCCGAGTAGACACTTGCTCCCGCTTCGTTCACAATCGCGTAAGCAATGTCACGTTCCGCTTTCTTCAACCAGTCGGCGACGAATTGTTCCGTCTCCCGTGAGGCGGTTCCGTTTCCGACGACGATAACCGAGATTGGATATTTCTTCGCGAGTCTCGTCAGTACTTTTTCAGCACCGACGATATCGTGTTTCGGTGCAGTTGGATAGAAGACGCCGACTTCTTCGACTTTCCCAATCTCATTGACGACTGCCCATTTACAACCAGTTCGATAAGCCGGGTCGATTCCTAAGACGACGACTTCGCGTAGGGGCGGTTGCATATAGAGTTGTTTCAAGTTTTTTGAGAAAACATCGATCGCCTGCTCTTCTGCCTTTTCTGTCAGCTCCCCACGAATCTCTCGTTCGATGGCGGGGAAGACCGACTTCTTGTACGCCTCCGTCACAGCTACCTCGACAACCTCACGCTTTTCTTTCGGAAGTCGTTCGTATGTACGGAGGGCTTGATCCATGAAGCGCGACTCGTCAAACACCACCTTCACTTGGAGCACGTCCGTGCGTTCCCCACGGTTCAAGGCGAGTACACGGTGCGGGACAATGCCAGCAATCTTCTCTTCATATTCATAATACTGCGCAAAAATCTCTTTTTCGTCTTCCGCTTGTTTTTTCTTCTTCGAGCGCAAGAGTCCTTCTTTTCGTACACGATCGCGAAGCATCTGGCGCAGTTTCGCTTCTTCGCCCCATTCTTCGCCGATGATCGCATGAACGAGCGGCAACGCCTCTTCTACCTTGACGTCTTGAGAAAATTCTTTTACCTTGTCCGAAGAATAGGGTGATTTGTCCCGGAACCAGTCCGCAAGCGGCTGCAGTCCTTTCTCACGTCCCTGTTCTGCTTTCGTGCGTCGTTTTGGACGATAGGGCAAGTAGATGTCTTCCACTTGTTGAAGGGTTGTCGCCGCCTCTAACGCTTTCGTTAGTTCAGGCGTGTTTTTTTCCAACTCTTCTAATTTAGCCAGGACATCCGCCTTGCGTTTTTGCAGGCTCTCTTCATATTGAAGAGCATCCAAGATTCCTTTAATTTCAACTTCGTCCAAATTCCCCGTCATTTCCTTCCGATAACGGGCCATGAACGGAATCGTTGCCCCTTCAGATGCGAGCTGCTGAACCGTCTCGACTTGGTTCACTTTCAAGTTTAACGCGTTAGCCACTTTCGTAATCACTTGAATCACTTCCTTTTTTGATCTCTTTCAAAGTGTAGCAAACATTCAAACAAAAAAGCGATGACTCGATTAGTCATCGCTTGAGAATACTTCATTGAGTGGGACCTTGATGGCTTCACGCAGCTTTTCGAGTGCTCGCCGTTGCAAACGGGACACATGCATCTGCGAGATTCCAAGAAGTTCTCCTGTCTCTTTTTGACTCATATTCTTATAGTAGGCGCATTCCAAGATGGCGCGTTCACGCTCGTTTAAGACATTGAACGCTTTCTCTAAAATGAGACGCTGATCGACTGATTCGTACCCGCGCTCTTGGCTACCGACCAAGTCGAGTAATGTGACCGTACTACCTTCGTTATCCGCTTCGATTGAACTATCAACCGACAAGGCTTGATAACTTTTGCCCATCTCGAGCGTTTCGAGAATTTCTTCATCGGACACGCCGAGATGATCGGCAATTTCATCGATTCGTGGCGAACGTTGTAATTCGGTCGTCAACTCCTCGACTGTCTTCTTAATTTTTGGACCGAGTTCTTTGATTCGACGTGGCACGTGGACACTCCACGTCTTGTCACGAATGAATCGCTTGATTTCGCCGATGATGGTCGGGACAGCAAACGACTCGAAGCTACGACCAAATTCCGGGTCAAATCGACGAAGTGCCGCCAGTAACCCAATCATCCCAACTTGCACAAGATCGTCGTGAATCGCACGACCACGCGAGAATTTACGCGCGAGTGCTTCAACGAGGTCAGAATAGCGGTTGATGAGGAGCATTTGCACTTCTTCGTTTTGATCGTCTTGTTGATAGCGTTCAATCCACTCTAGTACCTCGTCATCACTGTGATGGCGTTGTTGAGATTTTGCTGGCACTCTGATCCACCTCGTCCCTATTGAGGAGTTTTGTCATCGTCACTTTGACACCGTTGTCTTTATTGATCGAGACATCGTCCATTAATGCTTCGATCAAGAAGAGACCAAGTCCTCCTTCATGGAGCGATTCAATCTCGGTCGTCTCTTCGACCGGAGCGGCTTGACGCTTCACATCATCTGCGAATGTCTTCCCTGAATCCTCAATCGTGATTTCAAGACGATCTGCGTAGACGCCACAAGCGAGTTTGACCTCTCCATCTTGATGATCGTCATAAGCATGTTGGACGGCGTTGCCACATGCTTCCGAGACCGCGATTTTAATATCTTCGATCTCGTCGTACGTATATCCCATACGGTTAGCGATTCCTGAAACGACTAATCGAACCACACCGACATATTCGGGTTTGGCCGGGAACGTCATGACCGTCTGTTCAACATTATTCATTGCGTGCCACCTCTTACGTTCGAATTAATAGAAAGAAGTTTGTGAAGACCCGTCAATTCGAACAGACGATTGACTCGGTCTGTGACTCCGACAAGTGACAACTCTTTTTCGTTGCGCGTGGCAATCTTTAATGCCCCGACGAACACACCAAGACCTGTCGAATCCATATACTCCACTTCGTCTAAATGAACGACCACATCTTGCTCACTGATGGCCGGATGCAATACTTCTTTCAATTTTGGTGCAGTATATGTATCCACTTCTCCGGATACGTAAAGGTGTAATTGTTCTCCAATGACTTGCTCGCGAATCGCTAAATCCATCGTCTATTCCCTCCTAAATGTCCGTACAGAAAAATTGAGTACGATTAACTTAAATTCCCCTCTAACAAAATCTTAAACCACTTTTTTTAAAAAGTTTAAAAAAAGACCGATACCTATGTACCAGTCTTATCTATGTAAGGCTAGAGAGGGATCAATCCCATACTGATCTCTAGCGCTCTGTCCACTTTATGCATCGTCTCATCATCGAGATGAGTGACTTTATCCGTCAGACGACGCTTATCAATCGTTCGAATCTGTTCAAGCAAAATCACAGAATCTCGTTCGAGTCCGTGCTTCTCTTGATATACTTCCACATGAGTCGGCAGTTTTGCTTTTTGAATCTGAGCTGTAATCGCAGCGACAATGACGGTCGGGCTAAAGCGATTGCCGATGTCGTTCTGTACGATGAGAACGGGTCGAACGCCACCTTGCTCTGAGCCGACTACGGGCGACAGATTCGCATAAAACACGTCACCACGCTTTACGATCACGTTGCTCACACCCCACTTACTTGACGTAAGAGAGCGTGTTCGGCTTCGGTTTCAATCATTAGCATCTCTTCTGCCATATTCAAGTTAAACGCGGCCATCTCTTGATAGCCTCTCGCCAATTCTTCACGCAGTGTTTGTTGTCGATCAGCAATTTCTTTAGACAAGTATGTCACTACATCGTTCAAGGACAGTGTTTCACGGTCTTTCATCGAAATCGGACCCCCTTGTTGCGAGAACCGATCTGGGACGGACGCTAGCGCACCCGCAGTTCGCTGCTTCAACATCTTACACCTCCAGAATCGTTTCATGGACTGGCGGAAATTCTCCCGCGTTCTTTATCAATATAACACGCGGGAATGGGAAAATATAGAGAAATCGAGAAAGAATTCAGATAATTTCACACGATTTATGATTCACACATAAAGACGTGGCAATCGGCTCGTGAATTGGCAAACGATCTCATAGTTGATCGTCCCAAGATATGAGGCGAGTTCATCAATGGCGACGTTTCCACCGACAAGGGTCACGTCCGTCCCTACAGGAAACTCCTTTGGAAGTCGGATCATGAAGCGGTCCATACAGACGCGTCCCACGATCGGACAACGAATCCCATTGACCTCCACTTCAAATCCGCTCGCCTTTCGTAACCAGCCGTCCGCATATCCGACCGGAACGGTACCAATCCATTCATCGGCTGACGTTGTATACGTCGCGCCGTAACTGATTGTCTGACCTGCCTCTAGCCGCTTCACCTGCATGAGCTGACTTTTTAGTGTGAAGGCCGGGCGCAGGAACGAATAGAATGTCTCCATCTCACGTGACGGATATAACCCATAGAGCGCGATGCCGACACGAACCAGATTATAAGGAACGTCTTGTCCGGCCATTCGGATGGCCCCGGCCGAGTTCGACGTATGGATATAGCGGAACCGCTCGTGGAGACCATCCATCAAACGTTCGAACCGCTCTTGCTGTGTATAATACAGATTGCTATCGAGCTCATCCGCCGTTGCGAAGTGGGTATAGATTCCTTCCACCACAAACGAATCGGTCGCTTCTTCAAGTAAGGCATCCAACTGTTCACGGGTACGAAGTCCGAGGCGTCCCATCCCGGTATCGACTTTGATATGAACCGTCAACGGCTTTTCTTCTATATATGGAGCTGCCTCTCGTAACCATTCGGCAGAAAATACGGACAACGTGATCCCCTGTTCTGCCGCCACTCCGGCATATTCAGGGAATTGCGCTTCCATGACGAGAATCGGTGCTTCGATTCCCGCATCGCGGAGTTCGAGCGCTTCCTCGAGTAACGCGACCCCGAGCATCGTCGCTCCGTTCTCCAGGGCGATCTTCGCCACTTCGATGGCCCCATGTCCGTAGGCATTCGCTTTGACGACCGCCATGAGGTCCTGCGGAATCCGTCTCGTTAATTCTTTTATATTATGGACGATGGACGCCCGATCAATCTCGATTCGACTAGGACGAAACATGATGTCCCTCCTCTTCTAAGATGACTTGTGCGATGGCGTATGTTTGACTATGGCTGATGCTGACATGGATTTTCCCCGCAAACGGCGCGGTCATGACAGGTCGACCCGTCTCATCCGGTAAAATTTCAATATGACGCCAGGATAACCCGTGTGCGATGCCAGTCCCGATTGCCTTGGCGTAAGCTTCTTTCGCGGCAAAGCGACCCGAGACAAACTCGATTTGACGCGGGAGCGGATACTGTTGAGACAGTTCATATTCCGCATCGGTGAGCAGCCGTTTTAAAAAACGTGGTTGTTTCATCGAGCGAGCCATCCGATCAAGCTCGACGATATCGACTCCGATTCCTACAATCACAGGACACTCGCTCCTTTCCTTTTTTCCCCGTTTCCTTATACAATTGAGGAAAGAGGTGATGTTATGTTTAGTCGTACGGAAAATGTTCAAACGTTTGTACGGGCATATCCACTCGTAACGCTGTTCATTGTAATCCAACTCCTTGTGTTTGTCATCGATTCTTTCGCTCCTGGTTTACGAATCGTGGCGACGGGAGGGTCGTTCCATTTGGCACTCGCGGACGGACAATGGTACCGCTTGGTCACGGCCAACTTCATTCATTTGAGTCTCGGTCACTTGCTGTTCAACTCGTTCGCACTGATCATCTTCGGACCGGCGATGGAACGAATGGTCGGACACGTGAAATTTGCCTTGTTTTATGTATTCGCTGGAGCGCTCGCCAACCTGCTCACGTATTTCACTGTCAGTAACTTGTTTTATCTACAAGCCGGGGCGTCAGGCGCCATCTTGGCCATTCTCGGATTCTACGTATTCATCGGTCGTTTCCGTCGCACGTTGATGTACAGCCAAGATGCCCGCTTGGTCTACATCTTCGTCGCTATCAGTGCCGTTTTCACATTGATTGGTTCGAACGTTTCCCTTTGGGGACATGTGTACGGGTTCTTGGCCGGATTCTTACTTGCCATCCCACTCTCACGTTTCACCGTCCCGTATACGCGCCCGATGCGCTACGGGAAGTATAAGCAACGTTCGTACACGCCCCCTGTCATTCATTCCGGGGACGGAAAGTGGTTTTTCTACATCATCATCGGACTGGCCATCTTCGGATTATTGGCACAGTTCTTATAAAGAAGGTACGAAAAATGGCCAAGCGAAATCGCTTGGCCATTTGATTAGATTTGATTTTTATGACGAGCCTCTTGAAGCGCATCCACTAAGTCTTTCACGTCTTCGACGAGGTTTTGAATCGTATCTTGGTTTTCTTCGTAAAGCGATTTCCATTCCATGACACGGTCTTTCAAGTTGCCTTTCGATGACGCTTGTAGACCGACCGCATGTGCCTCAGTCGACGTATTCGATGATTTCAACTTCGACTTGATGCCTTTCAGTTGTCTCACTTGTTGATCGCGCGTTTCGCTATGGAGAAGTGATGCCGCTGCGCCGATTACCGCACCCGCAGCCATCCCCAACCAGAAATAATTCTTGTTCATAAAAATCCTCCCCTAACATGACGTTATCTTTTATTATAGATTATCTGACTCACTGACGACATAGTGTTTTATGACGGGACCTGCACCGCGCTGTTCGACCGCTCGCTTCAAGCGGTCTTCAAGGATTGCATAGTCCTCTGTATCACGAAAGTGTTTCCCACCAGACGTGAACTGAATAAAGACAACGGCATGATTATCATCCGGGTCGACACCTAATCGGTATGCCGAAAACCCATCATGACTGACACCGAGTGGCGCCTTTTCCGTCAACAAGTGGTGAAACAACAGGGAGCGGGCATTCTCATCTGCCGGAACGTTCGCGTATAAAATGTTCCCTTTTTTCACGAATTCGCCCGACGCCTCTTCAATTTCAAACACTTTACCGCTCTTGAACGGAGACTTCTCTCCTTCTGCGAGCAAAATCGTTTCGTGTCCATTCGCCGCGATGACGCCTGGCTCCTTTCGAAGACGCTCCGCCACGCTGCCTGACGCAAAAGTCATATAGAGCTTAGACAAGTTCCTCACACCCTTTCGCGAGTGTGATGTCTTTCTCCGTAATGCCCCCTTCGTCATGGGTCGAGACGGTCAATGTCACGTTCCGATATTCAATCAAGATGTTCGGATGATGATCGAGCGATTCAGCCAAATCTGCTACAAGATGCACGAACTGAATGGCCTCCGGAAATGTTTCCAGCCGATACGTCTTTTGAATCTCCCCGTTCACTTCTTCCCAACCGTTCAACCGTGACAGTTCCTCTGTCAATTCACTTTGCGATAATACCATCGTCACAATCCCCTTTCCCTATACAGTCTACTGTCTTAATCTACCCAAACCGAAGAAAAATAATCTTCCGTGCATGATGTATAATGAATTAGAATGAGATGGACAGCCATCATTTTCATTACGAGAGAGGAGCATCTCCCATGCGCGCATTGATTGTTATTGATTATACATTTGATTTTATCGCAGACAGTGGTCGTTTGACTTGTGGGAAACCCGGGCAAGAGATTGAAGAACGGATCGTCGAATTGATCGGGACATTCGCAACGGATGACTATGTCGTCATCGCGAACGACGTCCATGATGCAGGTGACACGTTCCACCCTGAAACGACGTTGTTCCCACCGCACAATATCCGCGGGACAGAGGGCCGTGAGTTGTACGGTTCTGTGAAGGAAGCTGCAAAACAGGCAGACCACTGGATTGATAAGACACGTTATAGTGCCTTTGCCGGAACTGACCTTGACCTGCGTCTTCGGGAACGCGGAATCACAGAAGTTCATCTCGTCGGTGTCTGCACGGATATTTGTGTACTCCATACAGCCGTAGATGCCTACAACCTCGGTTATCAAATCGTCGTCCATGCCGATGCCGTTCAAAGCTTCAACCCGGTCGGCCATGAATGGGCGCTCGAACATTTCGTCACAACACTCGGTGCGACAGTCGTCGGAAAGTGACGTAAAACAGAAAGGAAATCATATGTTACATCGTAATTTAGCCCTTCACACAGATCTTTATCTTCCACGTTGGATGTATATTTACTGGAAGCAAGGTCGCCATAATGAAAAGGTCGTCTTCGACCTTTACTATCGCTCGAATCCATTTAGTGGTGGTTATGTCGTCTTCGCCGGACTCGAGAATATCGTTCACTACTTAGAGAACGTCTCCTTTACGGAGGCGGACATCACCTATTTGAAAGAGCAACTCGGATTCGAAGATGAATTCGAAGACGTCTTACGGAACTTTAAGTTCACTGGTTCACTATATAGTGTTCGCGAAGGAGAAGTCATCTTCCCACATGAACAAGTCGTTCGGATTGAATCGACCATCTTTGAAGCGAAGCTGTTCCAAACGGCGCTACTCAATATCGCGAACCATGAATCACTCATCGCCACGAAGTATGCCCGGATTCGTCAGGCTGCTCCGAACGAGACACTCCTTGAAGGAGGAGCTCGTCGCGCGCAAGGTGTCGATGCGGCTTACTACGGAACGCGTGCGGCTTACATCGCTGGTTTTGATGTGACAAGTCTCGTGTCAGCCGGTCGTGACTTTGATGTCCCGACAGGAGGAACGATGGAGCATGCTGATATTCAGTTCCACGATGATGAATTGAGCGCATTCCGTTCATTCGCTGAAATGTATCCGGACAACACGAGCCTTCTCATCGACACGTATGACACACTCAAGTCTGGTCTGCCGAATGCGATTACGGTCGCAAAAGAGCTCGAGACGAAGGGCCATCGTCTCAAGTCAGTACGACTCGACTCTGGAGACCTCGCCTACTTGTCGAAGCGTGCCCGGAAGGCGTTGAATGAAGCAGGGCTCGACTACGTCAAAATCGTCGTCTCTGGGGATTTGGATGAGTATGTCATCCAGGACTTACGGATGCAAGGCGCAGAGGCCGATACGTTCCTCGTTGGGACACGCGGCATCACGGCTTACGAGCAGCCGGCACTCGGGATGGTCTATAAGCTCGTCGCGCGTGAGGATGAATCTGGTGAATTAAAGCCGGTCATCAAAGTATCTTCTTCCAAGGTGAAGACGACGACTCCTCACAAGAAAGAGTTGTATCGCATCATCGACAACGAAACGAAAAAGTTCAAAGGCGACTATATCGCCCTCGCCGATGAACCGGTCGAATCGTACACCGAGATCGACTTGATTGACGTCCGTGACCCGGCCTTCAAGATCAAGACACGTAACTTCAACGTGAAACGCTTGTTGCAACCAATCTTCCTTGATGGGAAACGCGTATACGACCTTCCAAGCACAAGTGAGATTCGTGCATATCATCACGAGCAGATGAACGGATTGTGGGAAGAGTACAAGCGTCTCCGTTTACCGGAAGTGTATTCGGTGACATTCAGCAAGCCACTATGGGATTTAAAACTCGATATGATTCGCAAAACGCGGGTACCAAAATAAAAAAACGGCTGTGGGTGCATACCCACAGCCGTTTTTTTATACCATCGTCATCTCGCCTGCTTGGCTTTGATCTTCTTTTCTCCGAAAGTAAAGCGCAATCGACAAAGAGAGCAATATCAAGACAAAATAGACGGTCCGTTGCCAAAACGTCGCTTCGGTGTCTCCTTGGAACAACGCAATGATATAATCGCTCCCACTGACTAAAAACAATCCGGCAAGCAAGAGAAAAATCCGATAGCCGGCCCGACTCCGCTCCCGTTTCACTTTGAAGAAAAGGACACCATAATAGACGATTGCGAGAATCGTCACATACCCGATTACGCCAACAACCCAACTCATCTTGATGCCTCCCTCACTCTCTATTTTTCTGTTTCTTCCCCGTTATCTTAACACATTCTATTCCTCAGACTGTGTTAAGATGGTCTAAAGAAAACGCGGAAAGGAACGATCCCATGAAAACGTTTCGCCTCGTCCAAGTCCGACTCGTCCAAGACGAATACGGCAATGAACTGAATTTACCGATCGATTTACTCGATGGGTTAATCATCTCGAAGGAGCACGATTCAGAATGGCTCCTCGAAATGCTCGTGCCGACCGAGTCGGCTGTCACGCTCCATCATTACTTAAACAAACGCATCCTCATCCTCGCTGAAGCCGTCATCACGTCGCCAACGAACGCCCCGGCTGCGCTCGCACTGACGTTCACGAGCGAGAGGGCCTTGAACGACCATCATACGTTCGTCGCTGAAGGACTCATGTTGATGCCGAAACAAGACGCGACGAAGCAAGTACTCGATTCGTTGATCCAAGATGGCGTCGCCACCTCGAATTTAAAGCCCGCCTTCTTCGAGAAAAAAGTCGAAATGCAACAATCGTTCAGTCGCTCCGCTTTCAATCAATTGGTCAAAACCGGGTCATTTGAATAATCGGATGACCTGTTTTTCTTTCCCCAAAACCATTCACCTTTCAAACTAAAAAGACGGAGAAACATCTCCGCCTCACACGTAGATAAAGAATAGGATGATCATCATCGTCATCCCGATCACTTTTAAGAGCGTGCTGCCGAGAAAGGCGAGAACGGTGCCGACGCCGATGCTCCACGCTTCACGTGTCGTCTTCCCAAGTGTCAACTCCGCCAAGAAAGCGAAGATGAACGGGAAAATCAAAACCCCGACGAGCGGGAAAATAAACGGTCCCGCAATCAAACCGATTGTCGCACCCCATTTCGCTCGCTCCGAACCGCCTCGCTTATCCACTGTAGCCCGGGTGACGACATAGTCGACGCCGAACAAGAAGACGAGGAAGACCGATTGCCATACCCAGAATGTCCAGGTCAATGGTTCAAACGAAAAACCGAATCCATAAATCATGTATCCGATGAACAAGAACAAGACACTCGGGATGACTGGATAGATGAGTCCTGCAAAAGCGACCACAAATGATGCGATAATGAATACCCATAGTAAGGTCGTCATGACATTCTCCTCATTTCATAATGGTCGGATCGGTGATATGGTCAGCCACGTTGACCGCCTTCACTTCAAACTGACCTTGTTGATGGGTGATATAGTTCGAGCAGGCGTTTCGCATGGCGTGACGGAACGTATATGCCCCATCGATGGCAGAAAGCGCCGCTTTGATTGCATGAGAATGGCAGACGACAATGATGCGTTTGCCAGAATACGTATCCACCAAATGATTCATTCCTTCTAAGACCCGTGTACGCATCTCGTCTTCCGTTTCGAGACCCGGAATCTGATTCTGGTCATCCGCTTGAACCGCCTCGTAAATCCCTTTCACGGGCTGCCCGGATGCCGCTCCGAATTCACGTTCAATGAAACGCTCATCTAGCAGAATCGCTTTATGTTCGATGCCACAGGCTGTCGCAATGGCTTGTGCGGTGTGAACCGCACGTGACAAGGGACTCGAGACGATGACGTCCCACTTCTCTTGACTCAAAAAAGCTGCACTCTCCTCTGCCTGTTGACGTCCGAGTGCATTCAACGGATTATCTTCACGCCCTTGAATAATTTCTAAACGGTTCCAATCGGTCTGGCCGTGTCTGACTAAACATAACTCTGTCACTACTTCCACTCCTTACTCTTTCAATCATCCCCCATCGTACCATCTTCCCTAAAAATCGCAACGTCATCCGAGGCATTCTTCAATAAAACGATTGATTCTGGCCATGAGTTGCTCTTCTTTGATTGGATTATCCGATTGAAGGAAGCTCGCCAGCGAGTGGGTACCATTCGGAAAGGAGATGAGTTGAACGTTCGCGCCGACGTCACTCGCATGTTCGACGAAGTGAAGCGCTTGGCCGAACGGGACAATCGGATCTTTCTTCCCGTGTAGCAGTAAAATCGGCGGGGCATCGGCATATAGATGGGAGACCGGGGAGCATTTTACCATCAACTCACGCCATTCCTCACGGCTTCCTTCATAGAACTTTAAGTGAGCGAGCCACGTCTGGATAAATTTGAACAATAAAAAGTTTGTCGGTGGATACAAGGCGATGACCCCTTTGATGGTCGGGAGGTCGTCTCCCAAATCGCCCGCAAATTGTCGATGACGATCGAGCGCAGCCGCAAGCATGAGCGCGGCGCCTGCTGAGTCCCCCCAAACGAGTAGTTGACTTGTATCTAGCGTCAAAAGCGATTCATGTTGTTTCAAATAGCACAGGGCATCAGAAACATCAAAAATATTGTCAGGGAAGTACACCCCGTCTTCAAATAGACGGTAATCGATGCTGACGACCGCGATCCCTTTCCCCAAAAAGTGGTCGAGCAACGGATGAAACAGTGTCACCATACTCCGATTCCCTCTGACGAACGCTCCCCCATGAGCATATACCGCCACCGGGAACGGTCCCTCCCCAGGGGGGAGATACAAATCAAATTGGAGCGGACGATCGTGAACAATTTTATACGTGTACGTGTGGCGCCGGCGTGTTGTCGGTTGAATCGGCAACTTGGGTTCTTGCCATCTGACAAGGGACCCGTACTGACTCCACACGCTAGCCCCGGCTGCCGTCGCCGCAGCAATCGCCGCACCCCCGACAAACCAGGCAGTCTCCTTTCTCATACAATCCACTCCTCGTTCCTTTTTTTAATCATATTCCCGCTTTTTTCAAAAATCTATCCATCAGAAGTCGGACTTGACGTGCTCCGAAGCTCACACTATAATATTACTCGCGGTCATAAAACGTAACAGTTACGATTTAATATTCAGATAACTTGAAAGGTGGAAGATGGAAGATGAAGAAAACTTGGTTAGGCGCAGTCGCAGCCGGTACGCTTTTACTCGGTGCGTGTGGAAATACCGAAGGAGACAACGCATCTGAATCGACAGATGGTCAACTGACCGTCTTCGCTTCAACGTTTGCATTAAAATCATTAGCCGAAGAAATCGGTGGCGACCGCGTCAACGTGGAGATGGTCATTCCACCTGGGGCTGATCCGCATACGTATGAGCCAACTTCAAAGCAAATGACACAAATCGCAGAAGCCGACCTCTTTTTGACGATTGGTCATGACCTTGAACCTTACGTCGAGTCTATGGAGAAGAGTTTAGATGGTCAGAACGTCGCCTTCGTCAAAACAGCCGAGAACGTGAAGTTACTCGATGCGGCGGATACCGTCCATGTCCATGAAGAAGAAGGACATGCTGAAGACGAAGGGCATTCTGAGGACGAGCATGCTAACGAAGAAGCATCACATTCGGAAGATGAGTATGACCACGGAAAGTATGACCCTCACGTTTGGCTCGATCCAACGAATGCTGTATCGATGGCAGAAGCGGTCGAAGCCGCATTCAGTGAGGAAGCACCCGACTATAAGGATGAGTTCGCAGAACGATTAAGCACCTTCAAAGACGAAGCGAACGCCCTCGATGCGGAATTGAAGGCAGCGGTCGAGAACGGTTCGAAATCCGAGTTACTTGTAACGCATGCCGCATACGGCTATTTGGCTGAACGCTATGGTTTCGATCAGTTGCCGATTGCCGGACTTACACCGTCTGAAGAGCCGTCACAACAAGCTCTCAAACGGATCATCGAGGAAGCCCGTCTCCACGACTTGAACTATATCGCATTCGAAGACACGGTCACACCAAAAGTGGCCGAAGTCGTGAAACAAGAGATCGGCGCAGAGAGCGTGACGATCTATAACTTGGAATCGGTCACGAAAGAACAGATGGACAAGAGCTACTTCGACTTGATGCGTGAAAACGTCAAGGCACTTGAGACAGCGTTGAAATAATCAAAATCCCGAAACGAATCAACTCGTTTCGGGATTTTTTTATACTTCTATTCGTCGGTCTAACATCTTCATCGTGACAAGAAGCAGGAGCAGTAGCGATACGATGACGCTCATCATCCAGAAGTCCCCGTCCATGAAGAATGATCGTGTCCACTCTCCTGTACTCAGTCCTAACCACGCTTGACTGACACCAACGCCAATCAGTGCGATTGCACCAAAACGAACCCATGTCATCTGTGGAACGAATCGTTTGCTGACCAAATAACTATTCAATACTAAAAGACCGACATACGCGATGAGAAGGACGTTCCAAGCCGTGTCAAATGAGACAGATACCACCCCGACCGTGACAGCATACCCCCATGTCATGAAGAATACGGCGAATGAGATGAGTGTGATGCGATAAAGCGACTTGAACCCCGTTTGATACGCAAGAAACGGATTGATGAGTAGCCCGAGCCAGATGAGAGCGCCGAACACATCCATGAGCAAATCCCCTTTATACCATTTATTAACAGTATACCATGGGAATTCACTTTCATTCATAATAAATCAAGACGAATTCTTCCTGGGACGAAGCGATCTCACAAAACTGTTGCAACCGGGTCCAATCTTCCCAAATCATCTCGAATTCATCTTTTGCAACGAATGCCATGTCTTTCACATCATCTCGCCCGAACGCATGCAACGTATCTTTGACGATATGAAGTAACTGCGGGGTCAAGATACCGACCACGACCGCCTGCGCCTCATTGACAATCAACTCTTCGCCGACGAGCGCCATTTCCATGTTATACGTGTCGGCCCCGTCGATATATACCTCGATTTGACTAAGTACGCGTTGAAACGGTTCCACATTCGGAAGCGTCAGCGTATCGTCCCGATCCCGATATTGCTCATGCATATGAATCAACCAGTCTAAAATCATCTCCGGATCCTGATTAAATGACACCCAAACTTCTGGGGAAACACGTACATAATGCGTCGTCTCCATACATGAACGCCCCCTTTTTATGACATTACCCGTCTTATATATGTAAAAAAACCGCCTACTTGAATTCGTAGACGGTTCCTTATATCAAGAACGACTTGTTCCTGTTTGTTGTTCCTCTGTTTCGCTTTCCCAAGCTTCGATGTATTCACGACCAGGAAGATTTTCAACCGAGTCGACATAGAAAACTGGATCTTCTCCTTCGCGTCGCTGTGCCAAGTAGTCATCGAGAACGGCGCGAGCCACTTTCGCCAAGCGGAAGATGGCATACAAGTTCACGAGTGCCATGAGACCCATGAACACGTCAGCAATCGACCAAACAAGGCCGGCAGAGCGGACCGCACCAAACAAGACCATGCCGACAACACCGATGCGATAGAGCGTGACATAGATTTTCTTATCCGAGATGAACTGGATATTCGTCTCACCGTAGTAATAGTTTCCAAGAATCGAACTGAACGCAAATAGGAAAATTGCAATCGTCAAGAACGATGTAGCGACTGATCCGATTTCTACTGTCAACGCGGCTTGCGTCAATTCGACACCCGCAAACGACTCTGAACCGGCTACGCCTGAAATCAAGATGATCATCGCTGTCGATGTACAAACGAGCAATGTATCGACAAATACGCTAAACGATTGAATCAATCCTTGTTTGACAGGGTGCGATACTTCCGCTGTCGCAGCGGCGTTCGGTGCAGAACCCATACCCGCTTCGTTCGAGAAGAGACCTCGACGAATCCCTTGAAGTACCATGGCGCCAATCGCCCCTCCGAAGAGTTGCTCAATTCCGAGGACTCCTTCTGAGAAGATGAGGCTGAAGACGTCTGGTAGAAGGGAAACGTTCGTCACCATAATCCAAATCGCGAGTAAGATGTAGCCACCTGCCATGACCGGTACGATGATACTCGACAAGAGTGCGATCGATTGGATCCCACCGAAGACGACAATGGCCGTCACAATCGCGAGGACAACCCCAACGACTGTTGTGCTGATGCCGAACTGGTTACTCACAGAGAGTGAGATCGTATTCGACTGTACCGAGTTGAACGCGAATCCGAATGAGAACGTGATTAAAATCGCGAACAAGACACCTAGCCAACGTTGGCCGAGCGCACGCTCCATATAGTAGGCAGGTCCCCCACGCCATGTGCGTCCATCACGAATCTTGTACACTTGTGCCAACGTACTTTCGACGAATGCAGATGCTGCCCCAATCAACGCAATGAGCCACATCCAGAAAACTGCTCCTGGGCCACCTAGCGCAATCGCTGTCGCCACACCGGCAATGTTACCCGTCCCTACACGAGCTGCCGTTCCGATTGCGAAAGCTTGGAACGAAGACACTTGGCCTTTTTCACGTGCTGTGCCCTCTTTGAACAAGAGGCGGAACATTTCAGGAATCATGCGGAACTGAACGAAGCCCATACGAACTGTAAAATAAAGACCTAACGCGACAAGTACAACGATGAGCACTTGCGACCACAACAAATCGTTCGCTTGCGAAACGAGTTTCTCTACCAATTTCTCCATACTAATCCTCCATCACTCTAAAAATCTCAATAGAAAAAGTCATGTCAACTTTCTTAACATGAATTGAATTATAGGTAAATTATACGAAAATTGCAATATTAATTCGTTTTTCAATATCACCTCGACTCTTTCTAAAAGCAAAAAACGAGCCGGGGAGCGCATCGCAATCCGACTCGTTTTCTATTCCGTTTAGATAAAGAGGTTTAGGTTACCGCCTTCTGCTGCGCCGAGATACGCTGCCACACCACCAAGGTCGACCCCATCAATCAACTCTTCTTCTTTGATACCCATGACATCCATTGACATCGTGCAAGCTACCATTTTCACGCCCGCTTCTTGCGCCGACTTGATCATTTCTTCGACAGAAGGAACGTTCTTATCGCTCATGACTTTCTTCATCATTTTTTGACCGACACCACCGAAGTTCATGTTCGAAAGTGGAAGTTCGCCGGCATGCCCTGGCATCATCATGCCGAACATTTTCTCAAGACCTTGCTTTTTCACTTCCGGCGCGTCCGGTTTGCGGATGACATTGAGTCCCCAGAATGTGAAGAACATCGTCACTTCTTTCCCCATCGCGGCAGCACCTTGCGCAATGATGAGGGATGCGAGTGCGCGGTCGAGGTCTCCGCTGAAGACGACCATTGATGCACCGTCTCCTGCTGGTGCGCCTGCTTGTGGTGCAGCCGGACCTTGTCCTTTTTGAAGGATGGCTTCAACGCGTCCGTTAACGAATTGTTTCGAGACGAGTTTGTTTCCTGTCTTCTTCGCCCATGCTTCAATATCTGCGAAAAATCCTGGGTCACTTGCGAGAACACGGAGCGTTTCGCCTTCCCCGAGTTCTGCGACTTTCTTATTTACTTCTAAAATAGGTCCCGGGCATTGTAGACCACATGTGTCTAACATGACCGCTTCCCCGATTGGTGCATTTGTCATTTGTGTTGGCTCCTCTTCTACAACGGTAGCCGCTGTTTCATTTGATGTGTTCGCTTCTTCAAGCGCCTCGAAATCACGCTTGATTTGCGACCACGTCTTGTAGCCACCGCTCAAGTTTTTCACCTTAAAGCCGTTTTGACGTAAGATGCGTGATGCGAGATAGCCACGAAGACCGACTTGGCACGTCACGTAAATCGTTTCACTCCGGTCGTAGTTGTCCAAGTTTTCTCGTAATGAGTTGAGTGGTACATTGATCGACCCTGGAATCTTTCCGAGTTCATGCTCGGATTCATCTCGAACGTCTAATAACGTCGCTCCATTTTCCACGAGCTCATCGATTTCATCCCAATGCACGACTTCATTGTCACCGTGGACGACGTTCGACGCGACATACCCGATCATATTGACCGGATCTTTCGCCGAGCTGAACGGTGGTGCGTAACTGAGCTCAAGGTCAGGTAGATCGAGGACTGTCAAACCGCCCTTCATCGCCGTCGCAATGACGTCGATGCGTTTGTCGACTCCATTGATCCCAACGCCTTGCGCACCGTAGATCTCACCCGTTGTCGGATGGAACAAGAGTTTGAGTGACACCGGCGTCGATCCTGGATAATAGCCGGCATGTGAACCGGGGTGCACGTGGACGGCTTCATACGTCTTACCAGCCGCCTTCAACCGTTTTTCATTCCATCCTGTCGATGCGACCGTCATATCAAACACTTTGGCGATTCCCGTTCCCATCGTTCCATTGTATTTCACGTCACGACCGTTAATGATATCCGCAACGAGACGGCCTTGACGGTTCGCTGGCCATGCGAGTGGCACAACAGTTGGTTCTTTGAAAACGTAGTCGAGTACTTCGACCGCATCCCCGATCGCATAAATCGACGGGTCAGATGTCATCATTTTTTCGTTTACTCGGATTGCACCGCGCGTGCCTGTTTCAAGGCCGGCTTCACGCGCAATCGTCGATTCCGGTGTAACCCCAATCGACATGATGACCATATCTGTATCGATGACACGACCGCTCGTCAAATGCACCTTCTTCCCTTTTTCAGAGAATGAAGAAACGCCATCTGACAATTGAAGCTCGACGCCATGCAAGCGCATGTGTTCATGGATTGGCGCCACCATCTCACGGTCGAGTGGTGTCATGACTTGATCTGCCATCTCGACGAGAGTCACTTCAACGCCACGCTCACGTAAATTTTCTGCCATCTCAATCCCGATAAAGCCTCCACCAATCACGGTCGCATGCTTCGGCGCCTTGTCATCAACGTAGCCACGGATTTTATCTGTGTCCGGAATGTTGCGAAGCGTGAAAATAGCTTCTGCCTCATCGATTCCAGGGATGTTTGGACGAATCTGTTTCGCTCCCGGTGACAGGATGAGAACGTCGTATGACTCGTCATACGTTTCGCCTGTGTGAACGTGTTTCACCGTCACTGTTTTCTCTTCACGGTTAATTTTAATGACTTCCGTCAAATTGCGGATATCGAGTTGGAAACGCTTGTTCATCCCTTCAACGGTTTGAACGAGGAGTTTTTGACGGTCTTGGATGACATCTCCGATATAGTATGGAAGACCACAGTTCGCGAACGAGATGTACTCTCCACGGTCGAACATAACGATATGGTCTTCTTCATTTAATCGACGAAGACGCGCTGCTGCAGATGCACCACCTGCTACCCCACCGACGATTACGATTTTTTTACTCATTGTCCATTTCCTCCTCTGACGACTTCTCCTGGCCAACTCATCAAGCCATCTTCTATATTGACCACTTTATAGCCTTTCGCCTCCATTTGCCAAGTCGCTTGCGTGCTACGCGCACCTGAGCGGCAAAGAACGACATATTCTTCAGCTGGATCGAGCGTGTCGATCCACTCTGTCATTTCGGATAACGGATAGTTTTTCGCGCCTTCAATATGTGCTTCTTGAAACTCGTCACGTTCTCGGACGTCGACGATATTTACAGGCACTTCAAAGTCCATTTGACGTTTTAAAGCGGATGCTTTCATCGTTGATCTACCTTTCTTTTTTCAATTCGATTTATACCATTCGGCTTGGTTGCTGGCGTTCAACAAATTTGTGATTTTTTGAACATTTCGCTTCCACGCCATTAATATACCCCCTCGGGTATTTAATTGCAAGAAATAAGTTTGTCGAAATGTCGAATTTTTCAACATCATCCATTTGGATAGTTGATGCTCGACACATACTCCCCCATGTATTAAGATGAGCCTACACAATAAATAGTTGGGTAACTGAACAATTTTTCCTATAGAGGTGAATGATATGGAACCGTATGTATACGATGCAAAAGTATTGAATCGCATGAAACGAGTGGAAGGACAAATTCGTGCCATCATCCGGATGATGGAGGAAGGAAAAGAATGTCGCGATGTCGTGACGCAATTAAGTGCCGCACGTTCCGCACTCGATCGCGCTTCGACGATCATTGTGGCTAAGAACTTGGAACAATGTATCATCACCGCTCAAGCAGATGGCGAAGATACGTCCGAAACGGTGGAAGAAGCCATTAAAATGTTGATGAAACGCTAGTTCCCCTTGCTTTCCCTGTCCAAATGGGAGAAAGTTAGAGTAACGACTTACTAAGGGGGATTTCCTTGTGAACTTCGAAGAAAAAGTAGAATCATTTAGAGCGCTCGCCGCTGAACGCAACATGACGTTCAAAGAGAGCGACACTGAAACGCACGTCACGTTCTTGACGCGTGAAACAACAAAATCCGGGGCTCAGCCCGTTATGATTATCGCTTTTAACAAAAAGACGACAGATGCTGAGTTGTATGCTGCTACCGTCACGCACGTCCCAGATTACGTAGAAGATTTACCGATTCTTAATGCCTTGAACGAGTTCAACCAGGAGTTCAAATACTTCCGTTGTGTACTCGACAGCGATCGCGATGTCACACTCGCCTCGACACTCGACCTCGACCTCGGTTTCTCACCAGAGATCATCTTGCAACACTCATTCATGATGTTCCAAGCGGCCGACGAAGTGAACGAGTACATGCAGAAGTTGTATACGCAAGTCCAATAACAAACAGCCGCCCCGGACGAATCCAGGGCGGCTGTTTTTGAATCATTCTTTCGAGCGGACTCGTATAAGGAGAAAAAGGAGGAATTGCTGATGATGACACGTTACACCCATTACCTCGAAGCACTCGAAGGAATCAGGGGGGCGACAAAATGGTTCACTGACGATTTCCGACGTTTGATGGCAATCAACTACGCCATGCACGATGCCCCGTTCGATTCGAAACGGTTCGAACACGCTCAAGCGGTTCTGAAACAAAAGACCGGCATGTTCTCAAAATTTCGCGGCAGCAATAATTTCGTCTGGCTGTCGTTTCTCGACGCCAAGTATGAAGACATCGAACCGGCCATCGACGAGGTACTCCGGCTCGACACGTTGCTCGACCGAAAGCACTTCCGCTTCAGTATGTTACGGCCCTTTATCGCGAGCCAACTGATTAACGTTGATGAGCCCGAACGCCGACTCGACGAGGCGAGCGCACTCTATCAGACGTTCAAACGAAATCATCCTTGGCTGACGAGTGAAGAAGACCTGTTGTCCGCCCTCGTTCTCGTTCAAGCGTTCGATGACCACGATGCGTTGAGTCAACGGATTGAGACGTATTATGAAGCGTTGAAAGCACAGCTCCCCCGCTCGAACGAACTCCAACTCGTCTCGCACTTATTCGCCTTTAGTGAGTTATCACCAGATGAGGTCGTCACCCGCTTCTTGGATTGGCACAACTGGCTAAAAAAACAATCCATCGCCGTCAAAAATGAACATCTGCCACCGCTCGCCCTGTTGGCCATCGTCGCGGTCCCGAACGACAATGACGAACGCGACCTGATTGACATCACGAACGCGGAGAAGGAAAAACATCGCTGGTTCCACACACACGCGTTGACCGTCGCCTTGCAACTCGTCGCGGCAAACAACATCAAGGAAGACGCGAGCGATTTACTGTTGCACGGCACGTTCGCGCATTTGCTCGCCATGCAACAAGCTGCGACGGCTGCCGCAACCGTGGCCATCATCTCGAGCACCGCTTCAAGCGACTAAAAAAAGAAGGGTTCCCCCTTCTTAAGAAAATAAATACCAGCTGAGACACCCGAGCACGAACACCGAATTGGCAATTTCGACGATCCCGATCTTCATGATAGGGATCTTTTTACCGTAGAAGACAACCGCTCGGATTAGGCTTGGTGCGTAAGCGAGCGCGAGTAACGGATACCCAAGGACGATGAAAACGGCGACGAGCAAGCCGTGATATCCCCAAGACAGATTGCGATACGACACACTCTTCTTCTCTCGAATCATCGTCTTGACGAAAAAGATACTCCCGAGGAAATAGAGGTACGGCAAGACGAATACCCACACCATCGTCGCGTCGAGCGTACGCGCGCCTAGGTAATAGCTCGCCATCCCACCGATGCAAAATGAGGTGACGGCGCTGACGTCATTCCAGACGTTGCGCTCGTCCTTGATTTTGGCGAAATAGGCGTTCACCAAACCAAACGGAATCATCGCGAGGACGAACCAGACGAGACGCCATTCGGACAGAAACACCGGGATGGCGGCGACGGTGGCAATCGTCAAATACGTGATGACCGTGCGCAACATCTGCTGCGATTTTTTCCGTTGCTTGATGAATTGGAACAAGAAAAATGTGCCCATATAGACGAACAGCCAGGCGATGGCGAACGGGATGTGCGCGAGTGTCCAGCCGCCGACAATGCCGCCGAGTAAGAACGGTAAGATGAGCATCGACCAAGCGCCGTGTTGTTTTGGAATCATCCATTTCATGTGACTCCCTCCTTCTACGTTCAGTGTAGAAGAAAGACGGCTATAAAACTGTGATAAATTTTACAAAACAAAAAACGATCTCAGGCGAGATCGTTTTTTGGTGAAAGTTTGGGTTTGATGACCGCCGGCTTGGTATGTTCAACCACGTCGTCCGCCAACATCTTCGTGACGACCCGACCTGCGATCGAGACCGCGACGAGCGTATACAGTGCATTCGACAATGGTAAATAGATGAGCGAGATCGCCAAGACGATGACATCAAACGTGATGAGAATCGTACCGACAGACACGCCTGTCCATTTCGATAGACCTAAGGCGAATAAGTCATCGCCCCCGGTCGCCCCGCCTGACTTCAAGACGAGACCGAGACCATATCCGGTCACAATCCCACTTGCGATGGCAGCGAACAACGTCGCTGGCCATACTTGAATCTCAAACGTGAGCAAGTCGAGACGGTCCCACATCGCATAACTGAGCGACAAGGATGAAGCGGCTAGTACCGCTTGCCCGACAAAACGCCATCCTTTCCACCATAAAGCGACGATAAAAAATGGGATGTCGAGCACGATCATCGAAATCGCCGGGTCGATATCAAATAAATAACGACCGAGTAGCGATAAACCGACGAACCCGCCTTCCGCCAAACCAAACTGTTCATTCAAATAATAATAACCGAACGCCATGATCAGCGTTCCGAGCACTATGGTAGCAACTCGTTTCATTCCGATTGTCCTCCCCGTTCTTGACGGAGAGGAGGATCCTCAGTCGTAGCTGCGGTTCCATCTGTTCCATCTCCGATCTTCCGTTTGTTGATTGATACACGTGGTTGTAATCAGTCAACGCTAGAAGTCCGGAAGTTGGAACAGAGGCCATGTCCTCTCGGTATCCATAAAGACCTTCCTTTCTCAAATTGCGCGTAATCTTGTACGTAGTTTACCACACATTTTGATTCAGTTCATGAATTTTACCTTTAGTGCATGTTACGTTTCGGTAAATCTTTCTTTCCGAACCACCACCAGTTCCAATCCCCGAACAGTTTCATGAGAGACGGAACGAGCAGGATCCGGATGATGGTCGCATCAATGAAGATGGCGAGCGCAATCCCCACGCCGAGCTGTTTGATCGGGCTCACACCCGTGAAGGCGAACGCACCCGTCACGACGATCATAATGATGGCGGCTGAAGTGATGATTTTACTCGTCTTCGCAAGCCCCATCTCCGTCGCATAGTCATTGTCGCCTGTCTCGCGGTAATATTCCTCGATTCGCGAAACAAGAAATACCTCATAGTCCATCGACAATCCAAAGACGAGTGAGAAGATGAACACCGGTGTCAAAATACTGATTGTTTCTGCATCGTACACATAACCTGATTCAAAAATGATGACGAGTAAACCGAACGTCGCCCCAAGACCAAGCACGTTCATGAGAATCGCCTTGATTGGAATCAAGATGGATCGGAACGCCCACATGAGGATGAAGAAGGTTGCCAAGATGACGGTGATGACCGCATAGGGAATGCTGTCATAAATCTCATCATAAATCTCTTCATTGAAGGCTGCCGGTCCGCCGACTTCAAACCCTTTGTCTCGCCAATCGCGTACGAATGCTTGCGCTTCTTTGTCACTCGGAGGTACATCGAAGCTGACATTCACGAGCGCCAAATCTGTATTCCCATCAAGGGTCACAAGTCGCTCAAGTGGGGCGAGTTGTTCTGGCGCCGCTTCGGCGAGTTGCGTAAACGTCTCAGGCGTCAATCCGGATGTCGTTAAGAAAGTCGAGACATTATCGACAATATCGACCTCGTTTAACTCATCTGTGAGACTCGTCAATTCCTCTAAAATCATCGGATCGGTCAAATCGTTCGCTTCGAATAAAAGGACCGCATCGGTCGAGTTATCCCCAAACACATCGTCCCACCGTTCGAGCGCCGCTCGTGATTCATAGGAAGTCGGGAGCGCATCGGCGTCCGGAATGTTCAACTCTAGGTCGCGCACGAACCAAAGACTCGGGAGTAGAATCAACAAAGCAATGAGCGTCATCGTCACCGGACGTCTCATCACGAAGCGAGCAAGCTTTTGCCAGCGCTTTTCAGATTTCGTCTCATCTGTCTTGATGATTCGTCCTTTATTTAAGGCGTCACCGACTAAGTAAAGTGATGATGGCAACAGAGTCAGTGCAGATAGCACGGCCCCCGCGACGGCAATGAGCGCACCGAGCGCGACCGCTTGGAAGACATCCACCTGAATAAAGAGTAGACCGGCCAACCCGACAAAGACACATAGACCTGAAAAGAGAATCGAGCGTCCCGCCGTCGCTACCGTCCGGACAATCGCCTCTTCTCTCGATTGCCCGCGCATCAACTCTTCACGGTAACGGTTGACGAGTAACAGTGAAAAATCAATCCCAAGCGCAATCGCAATCATGGCGACGGCATTGAGAACAAAGATAGATAATTCCATGTTTTGTGCAAAAAAGAATAGAGATCCCGCTGCGACAATAAAGGTAATCAACCCGACGAGTAACGGCATGAGCGCGGCGAGCGGCGTGCCGAAAACGAGCAACAACACGACAAGCGCGACCGGAATCCCGATCAACTCCGCTCGAATCAAGTCATTCTTCGAAGCTTCGTTTAAGTCGTCCGCAAATACTGGTTCTCCCGTCAAGCGGACTTCGGTATCTGTATCCACGATGAGCGCGTCTCGGACGGCATCGATTGAGGATTCCGCCGCATCATAATCTTCGAATTCCAGCACGAAATAGGATACGTCCCCGGAACGCGCGTCCGGATTCTCCGCCGGGGTAATCACGCCATCAATTGATGAAATTTCCCCAAAACGGTCTTGTTGTTCGTCCATGACCGCCTCCAGATTTCCTCCTTCAAATAAGACGATCATTGAAGCACCTGCTCGATCAAATCGTTCATTTAACTGATCTTCTACCTGTTGGAAACGTCCGTCTTGAATGGCAAACCCGTTTCCTCTCAACTCACCCGGGAGCTGTAGCCCGAAATAAACTGAACCCGCGAGTAAAATCGCCCATATGAGTAATACGCCATACCGAAAACGAACCAACTGCCTACCTAACCATTCCATTGATGTCACTCCTCCCTGTCTATCCATCTACTTCCCGTTTCTCGATTCATTCATCATCACTTCACAAAAAATTCCTGAACCTAGGTTCGGTTCAGGACTCTTGTCGTTCAAAGACTTGAAGCCAGCTATGGCAAAATCGTGGTGGTGCGGACAAGACGACGAGTCGATCCCCTCGTTCATCTAACAGCATTACCTTCAATAATTGGTTGTCTGCACACACGCTTGAGCAGAATAATTCTTCCTCTCGATGAAACAGTTGGAACGACTCTGTCGATGTGATCGCCGTCGTTTCTCCCACTTGATCGAGAATGACCGTGTCGCGGTTTCCTTCGTATGGAATGCGCCAGGTTTCTTTCGTCTTCACATTTTCAACTAAAAAATGATGAGTTCGTTCATCGAACAATGTCACACACGTTTCAGGTGTGAACCGTTCAAAATCATACGTCCCTTGATACGCTAGCTCGATGATGTTCCCAAAGACAGGGACTTCTTCATAGCGGCTATATCGAAACGTATGATCATGGAGGTTCAAGGCTACGACATCCGATTCGGCTGAATATAAGAAGATGTCATCGCCTTGCCAATAGTGCAAATTGCTAAACCAGTCTCCGTTGAATCGTTGAGGGATCGCATGCGTCTCCATCTGTCCTCGTTGTAAATCAATGACTCCGTAAAGTCCTTTTTCCTGGAACCATGCCACGGCACGTCTTGCATTCGGCTCCACATATAGGGCGCATGGTGTCCATTTCCAGTCGATCTCCCAGCGAATTTGAGACGACTCGTCAAAGAACAAAAATCCAGTTTGCGCCAAGTACAACATCCAACCTTCACCTACACGTTCAAGCCATTCGATCGTTTGATGAAATTGAAAGTCTGCTGTTTGTTTGTACATTTGATCACTTCCTAGTTTCAGCTTAGCAACGACCGAAACGAAATTCGATTTTGAATGTGTTCATTCAACACATTTTCGATTTTCCTGTATACTGACGGTAAAGACATATCGTTTAGAAAGGAGACCTTCCATGCGTCCATTACAACTATCACCAGAGACCGCAGTTGAACTCGCAAAAAAATTAAACGTCCCCCTCGAGGAACTGATGCATATGCCAAAACACATCCTCGTTCAAAAAATGATGCAACTCGAGGCATCTCAAACAGAGGAAGACACACCAAAGGAGACGGATTAACGTCTCCTTTTTGGTTACTGTTCTTTGCGTTTCCGCTTTCTCGATACATACCAGAGACCACCGATTACAGCGAGGGCCGCACCACCGGCCACAGCGTACTTGCTGTAATCTGGGCGACGTTCGGTTACGACTAGTGTCGAGAGTGGAGCGACCGTCATATAACGGTCCTCGACTTGACGTGGCGCCGTCAGATTAACGGTATGGTCCTCCACGTTCACCTCGAACTTGCCAGATGGAAGTTTGACCTCAACCGCCTCCTCGAGTGCGTTGTGGTAGACGATATGTCGTTCTACATATCCTTCCACATGACGGCTCAATTCAAAGGCAATCACACCCTCTGCTTCATCAAAGAAACGCAAGTGTTTGCGAATCTGTTCCGTGTTTTCGAGTCGGAAGAGCGGATACTGCTTACGCAGACGCAAGAGGCCTTTCACATATTCCACACTTGGCGCTTCTTGCTCCGCCCGGTTCCAGTCCATACGGTTGATGACTTCGCCTGAATTAAAGCTATTCTCATCCCCGTCTTTTGTCCGGAAAAATTCCTGTCCACTGTGAAGGAATGGAATCCCTTGACTTAGGAGCACAATCGACGTCGCCAAACGGTGGCGACGGCGACGTGTCGTCTCGTCATCTTCCGGATTCGTCACGGATAACTTGTCCCAAAGCGTCAAATTATCATGACATTCTACATAGTTGACGACCTGGTTCGGCTCATCAGCGAAACTTTGGCTCGTGATGCCACCAGCAATCCCTCGTTTCACATCTGCTGTCATATCCGTGTTTCCACTCACCCAGCCCGGTAAGTCTTCGATGAAGACGTCTCCTCGGACACCGTCTCGAATCCCATCATTGAATTGGGCGATGCGTGGCATCTTATGCGCATTATGCTGATTCGCTTTTTCACGAACCGGGATCGGTGTATCCAAATCCCAGCCTTCCCCGATGACAAGAATCGATGGGTCGACGCGGTCGAGCGCTTTCCGAATCTGGTTCATCGTTTTGACGTCATGGAGTCCCATCAAATCGAAGCGGAACCCATCAATCATGAATTCTTTCGCCCAGTACGTTACACACTCGACCATGAGCTTACGCATCATCGCACGCTCGGATGCCGTGTCATTCCCACATGCCGAACCATCCGCGAGTGTTCCGTCTTCGTTTAAGCGATAGTAATAGTCCGGGACGAATTGCCCGAGCGGTGTTGTCAACGCATCATACGTGTGGTTGAAGACAACGTCCATGATGACCCGGATGCCTCGATCGTGGAGCGCTTGAATCAGTGCCTTCAATTCGACAATTCGCGTCGCCGGGTCATCTGCCGACGAGGCGTAAGATCCTTCGACCGCAAAGTAATGAACCGGATCGTAACCCCAGTTATAATTGTCTTCCCCTTCACGTGACTCATTCACCGAGCCGTAGTCAAAGAACGGCATTAATTGGAGATGAGTGATTCCAAGCGAGGTAATATAATCGAGTCCTGTCGTGTAACCGCTCGTGGTCGTCGTACCCGTCTCGGTCATCCCTAAGAATTTCCCACGGTGCGTCGCCCCACTCTCTGGGTGACTCGTCAAATCACGGACGTGCGCCTCATAGATGACCGCCTCTTGTGAAGAATTGAATAGCGGACGTTCTTTGATCCAATGGTCCGGGTTCAAGGATGCCGGGTCAAGTAGACATCCACGCTTCCCATTCACTCCGACGACTTTCGCATACGGATCGAGCGACTCCACTTTCTTCCCATCAATCAGCGCTTCAAATACATAAAATTGACCTTCGAATAAGGCACGGTCGAGTTCGATCACCCACGTCCCCTTCTCAGCCGGCTCGAGCTCGAGTCGTTCAAACTTACGGGCACGGGCTGTTCGATATAACTTGACCGACATCTGTTCCGCTACCGGAGACCAAACTCGTAGTCGAATCTGTTCCCCTTTGAACGTCACCCCTAGGTCTTTCCCGTGATAGGCAACGTGATCTAAGTCTGCATGTGTGTGTTGATCCATTGTACGTTCCATCTCTTCACTCCTTCACTGCTTCAAATCTGCTATCATTATAACAAAACCACACAAAGGATGGATGAAACATGGCAAAAGACAATTCTTTCGATATCGTGTCCGAAATGAATCTTGAAGAAGTGAAGAACGCGATCCAAATCGCAGAAAAGGAAATTTTGAACCGCTACGACTTTAAAGGCTCAAAGAGTGAGATGTCGCTCGACAATGGCGACCTCGTCCTCATCTCGGATGACGACTATAAACTCGAGCAATTAAAAGACGTCTTGATCACAAAATTGATCAAACGCGGTGTCCCGACGAAAAACCTCGACTATCAAAAAGTAGAGAACGCACTCGGCGGAACGGTTCGCCAACGTGTGAAATTGAAAAGCGGCATCGACAAAGATGACGCGAAAAAAATCAACAACGCCATCAAGGAATCAAAACTAAAAGTCAAATCGCAAATCCAGGACGACCAAATTCGCGTGACAGGTAAGTCGCGTGACGATCTTCAGGCCGTCATGCAACTCGTACGTGAACTCGAGTTGTCCGTCGATGCCCAATTTACGAACTTCCGATGAAACTCGCCATCATCAGTGACCCACACGGTTCGTTTGATGATTTGAAGGCCGTTCTCGATGATGTCCGGCGAGAAACCGAGCACATTCTCTGTCTCGGGGATCTATATGAATGCCACATCGGGAAAAAACGACGTCACCAACGCTTTCATCATGTGGAAGACGTCGTGACGTATGATCCGAATTACGAAGCGCTACTCACATTTCCGAGTCTACGTGGTAATCAGGAAGAGCGAATCGACGAGGTGCTCGTCATCGACCATCCCGTGAAAACACGGATTTCCTTATTGCCGGAACAGACGACTCTCGAGGAAGCCCGCTTTTTACATGGGCATCAAGTCAAATGGAACGAAGACTGGGAACCGGTTGTCGAGAAAGGGAAATATCCACTCGTCTTCATCGGACATAGTCACATCCCCGGGATTTACCGAAAAGGAAAATCCTTGCCGTGGGAAATCGGGACACCGTTCCATTTGAAGAAAAAACGATATGTCATCAACGTCGGTGCTGTCATATTCGATCGGGAATGGTGTCTCTATGATACGGAAGCCCGGACGGTGACGCGGATGAAAGCGTGAATACAAAAAGGACCTCAATTTTTGAGGTCCAGGCTGTTGATGAACCAGATTGCATCTTGCAATCTGGTCCATCTTTTTTTGTGGGTTTCGATTTCTTGGGGCGTTCTGCCCCAAGAAATTGAAGACGTATTATGAGACGGTCCTTTCCAATCAACAGGTTAGGCAACTTTTTATGCTTTGTACAGTGACTGAAGCCAGATTGGCGCGTTGAACCTTCTCGATTCCGTCTGGTTCGCTTCATGTCGTTTTCAGGATTGAAGCGTTACATGTCGGATTCCTTCTTTTGATGATTTTTTCGGCCATCGAGGCCTTAGAAAAAGACAAACGGCCGTCAGATGACGACCGTTTGCGTTGCTCGCCCGACGGCGTCCCGACTCCGACAGGAAAGCAATCCGACGGAGACCCAGCAGCGACCTAGGTCGCGATGCGGCTCCGGGATTGCCTGCGGAAAGCGTGGGCGCCGGAAAGGCGAGCGATATGATTTATGTTAGTCAACAAGCTGGGCCTCAATTTTTTGAGGTCCTTTCGTCTGTCTTACATTTCTTCCGGCGCTTCGACACCGAGTAAACGGAGCCCTTCTGTCAATACGAGCGTCACTGCCTTGACGAGAGCGAGACGCGATTGTTTGCTCGCATCTTCCTCTAGGACGCGGACGTGACCGTAGTACTTGTTGAACGCTTGCGCGAGGTCGAGTACATAGCGGCTGATGATGGATGGTTCGCGGCGTTCATGTGCACGCGTGATGACGTGTGGGAACGCATTGAGCATCGTGACGACACCCCATGAATAGTCATCGTCTGCACCAGTGAATGGTGAGCCGTCATAGTTTCCTTTACGAAGGAGTGAGTTCGCACGAGCATTCGTGTATTGAACGTAAGGCCCTGTCTCTCCTTCGAACTTGAGCATGCTGTCGAGATCGAACTCGATGTTGTTGATGCGTTCGTTTTTCAAATCGTGGAAGACGACCGCGCCGACACCGACCATGCGTGCGACGTCTTCTGCGTTCGCAAGATCCGGGTTCTTCTGTTCGATGTTCGCTTGTGCTTTTTCGATTGCTTCTTTCAACACTTCTTCAAGAAGAACGATGCGTCCTTTACGTGTCGACATCTTTTTCCCTTCTTGCAAGATCAAGCCGAACGGCACGTGATGCATGCCATCAACAAAGTCATATCCAAGCTTACGAAGGACCGAGAAGAGTTGTTTGAAATGTAGCGCCTGTTCGCCACCGACGACATAGTTCGCTTGTACGAAGTTGTACGTCTCGTAACGATAGATCGCTGCTGCCAAGTCGCGTGTCGCGTACAATGTCGCGCCATCTTTCTTCTTGATCAAGCAAGGTGGCAAGTTCTCTTCCTCGAGCGAGACGACCATCGCGCCCTCACTTTCGACTAAGAGATTTTTCGCTTCGAGCATCTCGACGACGCGTGCCATTTTATCGTTATAGAACGCTTCCCCGTTGAAGCTTTCGAATTTCACACCGAGGAGGTCATATACTTTTTGGAACTCTTTAAGCGACTCGTCACGGAACCACTGCCAAAGCTCTGTCGCTTCCACATCACCATCTTCAAGCTTTTTGAACCAAGCACGACCTTCGTCTTCGAGTTCTGGTTGTGTCTTCGCCTCTTCGTGGAAATGGACGTATAATTTTAAAAGTTCTGCGATCGGGTTGGCGCGTACCGCTTCCTCATCGCCCCACTTCTTGTAGGCGACCATCAATTTCCCAAACTGAGTGCCCCAGTCTCCAAGGTGGTTGACGCCGACGACGTCATATCCGTTTTTACGTGCGATTTGGTTGATTGCATTCCCAATCACCGTCGAACGCAAGTGACCCATCGAGAACGGCTTCGCAATGTTTGGTGACGAGAAGTCCGTCACAATCGTTTCATTGCGTGCTTCGTGTGTCGCATATTCCGATTTTTCCTCAAGCACGGTGTTGATGATTTCTTTTGATACGACATCACGGCTCAAGAAGACGTTGACGTAAGGTCCCGCCGCCTCCACTTTCGTGAACAATGCATCGTTCAATTCATTTGCGATATCTGTCGCAATCATGACAGGTGCTTTTCGGTAAGCTTTCGCCAATTGGAAACACGGGAACGCGAGATCACCGTGCGCCTCGTGTTTTGGCTTCTCAATCAATGCTTCAATTTGGTCAATCGTGAGTTCTTCACCGATGACACGGGATAGTGCTTCTGCATACTTGCGTTCATAACTCATCTGTATGTCCTCCTTCTTCAATAACAACTCATAAAAAAAACGCCCTTTGCATAGATGCAAAGAGACGGGAATTCCCGCGGTACCACTCTTCTTGCCTGCATGATGCAGACCGCTTTATGGTGATAACGGTTCCCTCCGGCTATGCCTACTCTCGTTTCGGATAGCATCTCAAAAGTGCGTTTCGCGACGTTTGTCAGCCCAGGCTCTCACCAATCCCCAGGTCGCTTTGTTGACTAAACCATCGTTACTCTCTTTTTCATCGACTTTCGTCTATGCGGTTGAAAAGCAACTTCATTATAGAGGATATTCCCTGTATACTCAATGCTAGAATTCAAGCATGATAAAAGAAAGGCAGGACTCGCAAGAAATCATGACGAATCTTTACTATTATATCTTGAAATGTCCCATGCTAGGAGGGAACACATGAACCACTTTCGCAAGATGTCCGTGCTCGGTTGGAGCATATGGAGTGTTTTGTTCTGCTTCACCATCGGATTATTTACATTGGATGTGCTGCACGCCCCGACCATTGATCCGTTGTCCTTTATTTTAATCTCATTACTCGTCATCATCTTTCAACTCGATTCAATCGAAGTCAAAGGTGTGTACTTCACATTCTCTGAGAGTATCGTATTAATTCTTTTTCTATTCTTTGGATTTGAAACCGCACTCATCGTCAACCAGATTGGATTATTCGTCTTTCAATTCGCCAATTTGAGACCAAAAGTCGCCATACGCCGTTTTCGCTTCACCTATCCGTGGAACGCCATTACGGCATACTTAGAAATTGTCATTCCCGCTACCGTCTATCTCGCCCTCGGTGGGGTAACCGGCCTTGATTTTTATTCGCAAGAATCGTTTGTACCGCTTGCCGGGTTATTCTTTGCTATCTTGTTAAATACCGTATTTCAAAAATATCAGGTGAGATGGTGGTTCCGCGTCGATATCGCATTGAGCGACTTCATGAAAATCGCTTTCTACACATATGTCGTCAGTTTGATCTTCATCTTAGCGGCAGCGTTCTTCCGAGAGACGAATTTACTTGTCGTCAGTAGCATCGCGGCAGCGTTGACCTTCTTCATCAAACGACTTCTCATTCAAAAGGGACGACAGGATGCGTATAAATCTCTGATTGAACAGTACGACGAAGCGAAAGAAGCCGTCTCTTTATCACAGAGCGAAGCACAAGCCATTGAAGTCTTTTTAAGTCAGTGTGAACAATTGAACCATTACGATGAAGGATATATCGAGTTCAAACTGTTTGATCGCACACTCTACTTCGACTTGAAGACACGTCAACCGATTGATCGCCCCGTCGTATTTGCGCTACTGGATATCAGTCAACCTGTCGAGCCGGTCCTTGACTACGAGATGCGATTTGAGTGGGATGCCTCATTGTCTGACGCTTTTCATGACGACTACCACAGCTTCGTCTCGATTCGTTCGGAAGAGATTGAGGGAATTCGCACATGGATCGTGATGACGGGTGAACGCGTATATGGATATCCGAAGATTATCCAACATGAAATCATCAAGTTGCTCAAATCGTTCAATCGGACCATCAGCCGTTGTCATGAACGAGATCGTCTGTATACCGAGAGCCGGACGGATAGTTTGACTCTCCTCGCCAATGCCCGCGCCTTCTACGAATACGGGATTCAACAAATATCCGACATCTCGATGTATCCGATCTCGGTCGCCATGCTCGACATCGATTTCTTTAAAAAAATCAATGATACGTATGGCCATCAAGTCGGTGACCAAGTGTTGCAGGAATTTGGTCGACGTATCCGGCAAGCCCTTCGCGCTGATGACTTTGCCGCCCGTTATGGTGGGGAAGAGTTTATCTTGCTTCTCAATCATTGTGACATGTCTCAAGCCGTTGACATTGCAGAAAGAATTCGCCAGCAAATCGAAGCGAAACCGTTCCTTGTCGATCATCACGAGGTTTCTGTGACCGCGTCCATCGGGGTCGATACAATCGATGCGTTTGGAAATAAGCGCTTAGACGATACGATTCGAAACGCGGACCGTGCGCTATATGTCGGTGGGAAATATGCGGGACGTAACCGCGTGGCGCACTTCAACAATTTAACGACGTAAACTCCCCTTTCTCACATCGAATTGGGGAGTTTTTAAGTTGACAAGCAGATTTGAAACAGGTACGTTAGGGAACGTGTTTACTAATTGGATAGATTCACTTTTTATCGAGAGAGACGGAGGGACTGGCCCTGTGAAGTCTCGGCAGCGGGGAACCTGTGCCAAATCCAGCGGGCGTATTGCTCGAAAGATGAAAAGGGTATTTCGCACGAAGGACCTTTTTCTTAAGAAAGGGTCCTTTTTATTTTTAGTGAGGTGATTATTTTGGAACAACCAACAGCAAACAAATGGGCACTCTTGCCGTTACTCGTCTTCTTACTCTTCTTCATCGGGGCGGGTGTCTATTACGGAGACTTTTATAAGTTTCCGGTACTCGTCGCAGCCATCATCGCCTTGATGGTTGCGGCATTCATGACAAAAGGAAGTGCCACCCAAACCGTCGAGCGCATCGCGCAAGGAGCCGGCAATCCGGGCATCATCATCATGATTTTCATTTTCTTACTGGCTGGCGCCTTTTCAACGGTAGCGGAAGCCATCGGTGCCATCGACGCGACGGTCAACGCTGCCTTGACTTTATTACCGCCCTCGCTTCTCTTGAGTGGACTCTTCGTCATCGCCGCTTTCATTTCAATGGCGATGGGAACGTCGACGGGTACAATTGCGGCACTTGCACCGATCGCCCTCGGTATCCATGAAGAGAGTGGCGTCAATGTCGCCATCGCTGCCGCAGCCGTTGTCGGAGGGGCGATGTTCGGGGACAATCTCTCGTTCATCTCGGACACGACGATCGCTGCCGTCCGGACGCAACGAACGAACATGCGTGATAAATTCCGCACGAACTTCTGGATCGTGCTACCTGCTGCCATCATCACGACGGTTTTACTCGCCGTCTTGTCAAATGGGGAGTCAACGGTCGATGTCGCCGCATTCGAATGGTACAAACTGATTCCGTATCTTGCCGTCATCGGACTCGCATTGACAGGACTGAACGTCATTTTGGTTCTGTTAGGCGGCATCACGCTCACCGGCATCATCGGTCTCCTAGATGGAAGCCTATCCGTCACGGCGTTTGTGACAGCTATTGCGGACGGGATGATTGGCATGGCCGAAATTTCATTCCTGACGTTACTCATGGGTGGACTCGTCGGTCTCATCTCACACAACGGCGGACTCACGTATTTACGTGACGCGTTGACATCTCGTATTCAAAAACGTGCCGGTGCCGAATGGAGCATCGCTGGACTTGTCAGTGCGACAAACGTAGCGACGGCGAACAATACGATTTCCATTCTCGTAGCCGGTCCACTTGCAGCGAACATCGCGGACGAGTATGACATCGAACGGAAGAAATCAGCGAGCGTACTCGATATCTTCTCATGTGGTGTACAAGGAATTCTCCCATATGGAGCACAACTTCTCATCGCCGCAGAGTTGACGAAGACCGCATCGCCGGACCTCGTCCCGTTCATGTTCTATCCGTTCCTCCTCTTTATTTGTGGAGGAATCGCCATCGCATTCAATTTCCCACGTTTTAAAAAACAGTCATAAGTGAAAACACCCCTTGTTCAAAGGGGTGTTTGTCGTTTGGTTATCATTTCTTGTTTCAACTGCTCGTTTCGTTTCTTGAACGCCCGTCGTTTGAGCACTTCTTCAAGTCCTCGACTGATGGCCCATAATACGATGAGGAGCAGACCGAGCATGGATAAGCGAAACGGGCTTTGGATAAATTCTTCCCACTGGTCCCCAATGACAGAAAAAATCACGACGACGAGCAGTTTCCCGAATCCTGCCGCCATGATGAACGTACGGAGCGGCATCTGAATGAGCGCCAATAAATACGTGATCAAACTGACCGGGATGAATGGAAGAGAATATAAGAATCCGAGTGAGATCGGACTCATATGATTGATGCGTTCTAACCAATAGACCGCCGCCTTATGTTTCTCGAGCCAGCGTGTCATCGGTTTGCGGAACACATAACGGACGGCTGCAAAGACGACGATCGTTCCAAGAAGGTTCCCAATCCAGGATAAGAGGACCCCTAACAGAAAGCCGTATGTCGCCGCATTCGCAGAGATGATTAAAACGAGTGGTAAAAATGGAAAAATCGCTTCTAAAAACGGTGCACCTAGACCGGCCCATGGACCACCAGGCAAACTTTGAAGCCATTCGATCAATTGGATAATGTACTGTTGGAGAGAATTTAGCATAGTCGTTCCACCTTCAACTTTCGTTACTACTCTATTACCCGAATTCAATTTTCAAGACGCATCTCCCTGCATTCGTCAAAAAAAATTAAAAACCATTTGCGAAAATTCGTCGTGATATTTATCATATAATAATGGACTTGTGGTTGCAGGCAAGTCTATTCGTCGAACGACACAACCCAACGTTCGTTTTCCTGCAAAAAACTGAACACAGGGGAGCAACACAACATGGAAACAAAACCAATGCGGGTCTTGTTGTACTATAAGTACGTCAACATCGAAGACCCAGAAACACTCACGCAAGAACATTTGAAGTATTGTAAGGACCTCGGCATCAAAGGACGCATCTTGATTTCCTCCGAAGGAATCAACGGGACGTGCTCTGGTACTTGGGAGCAAACCGAGCAGTACATGAATGACTTGAAAGCAAACCCTCTCTTCAGCGATATCGAGTTCAAAATCGATGAAGTCGAAGAGCATGCCTTCAAGAAAATTTTTGTCCGTCACAAGAAAGAGCTCGTGACGTGGCGCTTTGATGGCGAGTTTGATGTACCGAAACAACACGGTGCATACCTTGAACCAGCAGAATGGAAAGAGATGATGAATCGTGATGATGTCGTCATCCTCGACGTTCGTAACAACTACGAGTACGAACTTGGTCACTTTAAAAATGCGATCAAAATCGATGTAGAGGCTTCACGTTACATGCCGGAATGGCTCGAAGAGAACAAGGACCTCTACGAAGGGAAAACACTTCTCACGTACTGTACCGGTGGCGTCCGTTGCGAGAAATTTACAGCATATATGCGTGACCAAGGTCACGACAACATCTTCCACCTTAAAGGTGGCGTCGCGATGTATGGTAAGGATGAAGCGACAAAAGGAGAGGACTGGGAAGGCGAGCTCTACGTCTTTGACGAGCGCATCAACGTCCCGGTTAACTCCGTGAACCCATCTGTCATCTCACACTGTATGCACTGTGGGACCGAGACGGTTCGTTACGTTAATTGTGCTAACCCGGAGTGCAATGTACAGCATTTCTGTTGTGAAGAGTGTGAACCAAAACAAATGCGTTCATGCTCGAAGGAGTGTCAAGAACACCCACGCAACCGTTATATCATCGATAACATTGCAGAGAAACTTCAGGAAACTGAAGGAGTAGTCGGGTAACAAAAATCGACCAGAAGATGTCTTGGAGAACGTGTCCAAGACATCTTTTTTTGACGAAATCTTAACGTCTAGCTTGCTCCTCTTTCGGGTATATTGAAGATACTATGTCAGACAGGAAGTGAATGCACGTATGTTTAACGAACCTTTACTCGCCGCGATTCTCGCTTGGTTTATCGCCCAAGCGGCCAAGCTCGTAACTGAACTCATTAAAACAAGAGATTTTGAAATTGAAATCATGTTCGCTTCAGGCGGCATGCCAAGTTCGCACTCGTCCACTGTCGTCGCACTCGCTACGGCAATCGGGCGAATGGAAGGCATTGACTCAAGTCTATTCGCTCTCGCTGTCGTCTTTGCCACCATCGTCATGTATGATGCGACCGGAGTTCGGCAGGCGGTCGGTTTCCAAGCACGGCTCTTGAACGATTATTTCAAAGGAATCAAACATGAGACCCCGCTCTTGAATGAGCTTGTCGGCCATACGCCGTTCCAGGTTATCGTCGGAGCGCTACTCGGTCTCGTCGTCGGATTGTTTTTCCCAATGTAATGGAACAAGGTATGTCATTTCTCGCACTCTTGATTCTTTTTGTGAAGTTTCACAAAGAAGAAGTTATACTCAAGAGAGAGGAGGAATCGACATGCCTTTTTTGCAGAAATCTTACGAGTCACTCGATACACTCGCCGAAGCCATCGGACAAGCGATTCGAGCACCAATCACGATCGAGAACCGCCACCACCAATTGCTCGCCTATAGCACCCACCCCGATTCGACCGACCCGGCCAGGATTGCGACCATCATCGGGCGTCGTGTCCCAGAAGCCGTCATCGAAGATCTATGGGAGAGTGGCATTTTACAAGAAGTCATCGACCAAGATGAACCCGTCGTCATCCCGGCCCGTCTCGCCGTCGGTCTCGGAGAACGCGCAGCCATCGTCATCAAACAACATGATGAAGTACTCGGCTATATTTGGAGCTTGGCTCGGACGAATCCGTTCAGCACTCAAGAACTAGCTATCCTGCAAGAAGGGGCAACCATCGCCAAAAAATTACTGATGACCATTGCGATGCATGAGCGGCGAATCAGCGCCGAGCTCGAGCGCTTCTTATTAGATGTACTCGCTTCCCCGACTCTCACGGATGCCAATCGCGAACGATTGAACGAGCTTGCCCCGATTGCTGTCGCCAGTCGGTTGACGGTCATCGAATGCGCTCAACCGATCACCCCTCAACTTGCGGAACGCCTTCACTATGTGCTCGCGACGCAAGAGGCCATTGAAGTCGTTTTACATGCCATCGACGGTCAGCAGCTACTCGTCTGGCACTATATGAAGTCTGAACTCTCCGATGAAGAGACCGCACTCATTGCCTGGGCGGAACGATTCGAACAATTGCTTCAAGACAAGTTCAGCGAATCCGAACCACACCTTGGCATCAGTCGACGTTTTTTCGAAAGTGACATGTTATATGCCGCAGCGGAAGAAGCGCGACGGGTGACCACGCTGCGTCGCAAGTTCCCGCTCGAACTCTCGACTTCCCGTGCATTTGAGCAGATCGGCATTTATCAACTCGTCCCGGAACTCGCTCGGCGTATCGGGCTCCGACTTGAAACCCATCCGACCGTCGAACGGTTGCAACATTATGACTCATCCCATCAGACCGAACTCGTGAAGACACTCGAATGGTATTTTTATTTTGATGGGAACGTCAAACGAGTCGCCGCCCATCTTCATATCCATCCGAATACCGTTCTGTATCGGATTCGCCGCATCGAAGAGTTGACGAATATCACGCAAGTTTCCTTACCCGAACGGTCCATGATTTATTTAGCCATTAAGGCTGGTCAATATCGATTAGAAGACTAGACGTTTGCTTTGTGATTTTTCACAAAGTGAGCGTCTTCGTTTTTAGAATCCATGATAAAGACAGCGTTTTCGAATGGGTCTATACTAGGGGTGTGAACAATTTGTGTCAACGGAATGAAAGGGGAATGTTCCATGAAAATCGGGGTATTGAAAGAGATTAAAAACAATGAAAATCGGGTGGCCTTAACACCGATGGGTGCATTTATGTTAACGGAGCTTGGTCATGATGTATTCGTCGAAACGAATGCCGGACTCGGTAGCGGCTTCACGAATATGGAATATATTGATGCTGGTGCGACAATTCTTGAAACGGCGAAAGAAGTTTGGGAAGGCGTTGAACTCGCTCTCAAAGTAAAAGAACCACAACCGTCTGAGTATCAATACTTCCGTCCTGACTTGACGCTCTTCACTTATCTACACCTTGCGGCGGAGCCGGAATTAACGAAAGCGCTCGTCGATTCAAGGATTACAGCGATCGCCTACGAGACGGTAGAAGTGGACCGCACGTTACCACTCCTCACACCGATGAGTGAAGTGGCGGGACGTATGGCTGCGCAAATCGGAGCCCAAATCCTCGAAAAACCACATGGTGGAAAGGGAATCTTAATGTCTGGTCTCCCAGGTGTGCCTCGTGCGAACGTCACGGTCATCGGAGGCGGTGTCGTCGGAACGAATGCAGCTCGAATCGCAATTGGTCTTGGGGCGAGCGTGACGTTGATGGACATTAGCCCGGCTCGTCTTCGTCAAATCGACGACTTGTTCGGAAACACAATCAATACGTTGATCTCAAATAAATACAACATTGCGAAACAAGTGGCTGAGAGTGACCTTGTGATTGGTGCCGTGCTCATCCCAGGAGCAAAAGCACCGAAACTCGTCACGGAAGAAATGGTACAGCGCATGTCGCCTGGTTCGGTCATCGTCGACGTCGCCATCGACCAAGGTGGAATTTGTGAGACGATCGACCATATCACGACGCATGATGCGCCAACGTATGAGCGCTATGGCGTGCAACACTACGCTGTCGCTAACATGCCAGGTGCCGTGCCACGCACATCGACGATGGGTCTGACAAACGCGACGATGCCATATATCATCGAGTGTGCACAAAAAGGCGTATTCCCAGCACTTCTTGAAAACGAGGCGCTTCTCAAAGGCCTAAACGTCATCAACGGAACGGTCACGTATGAAGCGGTCGCGCGGGATTTGGAATATCCGTTCGTTCCTGCCCATGAGGCAGTCTCGAAACAAACACAAGCTTAACCCTTAAGACGATGAGATGCCCGTTCTCATCGTCTTTTCTCTATACCAAAAAGAAGGAATCGAACGCCATCGTCCGATTCCTTCTTTATTATGCGTTATGCGTTCTCAACGGCGATATCTTCCCCGATGATTTTCACTTCCGGCTCTAATTCCACTTCGAATTTCTCTTTAACGGTCGCCTGGACGTGACGGATGAGTGAAATGTACTCAGTCGCCGTCGCCTCATCAATATTGACGATGAAGCCCGCATGTTTGAGCGAGACTTCCGCTCCTCCGATGCGTTTCCCTTGCAGACCTGAGTCTTGAATCAACTTGCCGGCAAAATAGCCAGGCGGACGTTTGAACACACTTCCACATGAAGGATATTCAAGCGGCTGTTTCGATTCCCGTTTATACGTCAAGTCGTCCATGACTTCTTTGATCAATTCATAGTTTTTCGGTTCTAGTTCGAACGTCGCCTCGAGTACGATCAAGCCCTCTTTCGAGACACGGCTCGTTCGGTAGTCAAGATCGAGTTCATCTTTAGATAAATGAAGTACTTGACCATCCTGCGTCAACACCGTCGCAGATGTGATGACATCCTTCGTCTCTCCGCCGTATGCACCTGCGTTCATGTAGACGGCCCCACCGACCGTCCCAGGGATCCCACATGCGAACTCGAGGCCGGATAACCCCTCTGCTAATGCTTGACGTGAGACGTCGATAATCGCCGCTCCTGCCTGCGCAATCATTTGATTCCCTTCTCGACGAATCGAGTCGAGTTCATTCAAGTTCAAAACGATTCCACGGATGCCACCATCGCGGACGATCAAGTTTGAACCGAAGCCAAGAATCATAAACGGCATCGCTTCTTGATGGGCCAGTTGTAAGACGGCCTGTACTTCTTCGTACGTGTGTGGAGCCACGAAGTAATCTGCCTTACCGCCTAGTTTTGTATACGTGTGTGCCGACAACGGCTCGTCTTGAAGGACGCGCTCGGCCGGAATGATCATCTGGAGTTGCTGTAAAAAGCTCATGCGTTCACTCAATCCTTTATGTTCTATTTAATCAGTGTCTCGGTCCCATCTCACTCGTTCCGAGCACGTCACTGAATGGTTTCAGTACGAATCACAGTATACAAATGATTATTGGACGTGACAAGCAACGTTTTTCTTACAAATTCATGATTAGTTTATAGCAATAGCGATGTCGCAATGGCAACGATGATAGGAATTGTAAAGTTATCCCAATCTCGATATGAAATCGCTTCAGTTAGCGTAGCGATGATGGAAATGATAAACCCATATGTTACCACTTGCCAAAGGACGACATCATTCCACAAAAACAATAAAAATAAGACAGCATACGAGCTTAGAAACATGGCGATGCTTCCTTGGAAAGAACGCTTTTGGCCATATAAATCATAAACGACCGTCCCATATTTACGCCCGATGAGTGCTGCCATCCCGTCCCCCCAGGCGAGGACGAGTGACCCGGCTAAAAACGCGATCGGCTCAGACTCGAAGAAGAAGTATAAAATAATGAGCAATGCAATCGGATAGTATACGGTCCCGAATGATTTCCGCTCCGTTTGATGCACCGGTGACGGGCTTTTATACAAAAGGACCGCATTCGCAAATGTGAAGAAGATGAGCGGGACTGCCGCGACGTACCATGAATCCATTAACCAAACTGCTAGTAACGACCAATGTCCGACTGCGATATGTACACTTTTTCGAATCGTTTCATCCGTCCATCCAAGACGTTTCCCGACTTGCTCGAGACCCACGAGAAACACGAGGACGACTACAATGGAAAGAATCGAACGAATCCATTCATTCATTGCTTGACCACCTTCATATATAGAGTGTGTATGATACCGTCATTATACCTTAATCAGTGCCCGTCCTAGCTTACTTTTCAAACATTTGGTAGAATGAGGTCAAATGACTGTATAGCCAACGTACGCTGTTGGCGATAGAAAGGGTGGCCGTATGCGCGACGCAACTTCAATTCAAACTTTGGCAGATTGCCTTCATTTTATGCAGGTCGGAGAAATCGAGCGAGCCATCGCCCTCTTCCCTGAAGACGTGCGTGAACATTTCCCAAAAGAGCTTCGAAAAATCCACTTGTTTCATATTGAAAAGAACGGCTTATCGATTAATCAAATCGTCGCCCTCGCTAACGCATTGACCGGCGAGCATCTCTCCGCGACGACGATTCAAAACTGGACGAAGCGTGAAGTCCGTAAAATCATCGGTGTCCCACGAATCGGTAAAAAGTATTCCTTGCATCAAGCGGCAATCATTTATCTCCTTGATGACTTGAAACACCTTTTTTCCCTCGAAGAGACGAGTTCCTTGTTGGCGCTCATCTTCAACAACCCTGACCGGGACGAAGACGACTTCATCAAACCGATTGATTTTTATCGACTTTACGCGGAGTATGCGAAGTCAACAAGCCCGATCGACCTTCTCGATACACGGGCGAAGCGTTCGCTCGAAAAGATGAACTATGAACATCCAAATATCATTCACGTCTTGAAGCTTTGTCTATACGCACATCGGGTGACGACACTCGAACTCGAGGCCAAGCACTATTTGAACCGTTTCATTTGATGAGACGGTTTTTTCGTATCAAAAAACACCGGTCTCTTGACCGGTGCTCGTCATCGTTATGAGACAGATGCTGCGAGCGGCATCCGTGATTTGACCGTTAACGTCTTTAAGACGGAAAGGAGTTCGAACATCGATAACTGATCGGCTTCTTTCGTTAAGCAGAACGTATCGTCTTCTTGTTTCCGTAGTTCCGCGACAAGTTTACCTGCTTTGTCGCGAACGCTAAACTTGTGACGTTCCACATCATATTGAATCGTGAAGAGTCCGCGTTCATAGACGTTGTACTCACACTTTTTCCCGAATAACGAGAACTTGTCTTTCAATTGACCAATCGCCTGTCCATCATGGTTCATCACGACCCATTTTTGGCAGTTTGGGATGTATTTCCCATGAGCGATCTGTCGTCCAGACAAATTGTGCACTTGGACACTGCCTTCCGCGTCGCGGTGAACAGATCCGATCGCATCATTTGTCTCGTCATAAATGGTCGCCTCACCTTGTGTAAAGACGCAACCTTTTACATAAATTAATTTGCGCACCGCTTTTTCCTCCTAGCACGTTCCAACCGTGATTGTTTGTATGTGTACGGTCGGGTATTACTGAAAACCCCAATCGTTTCTCTGTGTAGTTTTTATCTCGTTTCAACTACTACATATTTCATATGACGAAGATGATTATTGCATCGTTTAAAGAAAAAGACAACCCTTTTTTTTCGACATCATTTGGATTCTGTCGAACTTGTGAACAAGCCTATTCTCATCGCTTATATCCCGCTTCTTTTAAAAGTTCTTCAAGCTCCATTCTTGCAATCAGACGAACTTGATTTGGCGCCGCCAATTCGTATGCGCTGTCCGTGAAATTCGAGTTCGTCACGACCCAGCCTTCGTGTGCTTGATAATAGGGAACGGCCGCTGCAATTTGTTGAACCGCTTCGAGTCCGACAGTCTTTTCATAACGCTTTGCTTGAACGGCAATCGACCATCCATCCGGTGTCTCCAATAACAAGTCAGCACCAAAGTCACGTGATGCTGGAGTCACCGTGACCGTGTAACCAAGCGCGGTGAACACTTCCTCTAAAAATAATTCAAACTCCCGACCATCCATCCGATCAATGCGGTCGATGGTCGACAGCCTTACTTTCCATATAAACCATGCAATTCCAAGCAAGAGAAGCAGTACGCTGCTCCAAAGCGGTGCCTCGAACCACCATAAACATATGGCACCGATGATCCCAATGAGTAATCCAATCATGCTCATCTTTCCTTTCCAATTCCTCTCCCTCACTTTACCGTTTTGAGGGCAGGAAATGAAAGGGGGATCTGTCGAATGATATAGAAGATGTGCTCGTCTGACACCACGAAGGAGGGATGACTGTTCATGGAGAATCATTCCAATCTCCAAAGTGAGTTACTTCATGCATTACCTTACGGAGTTGCGTTAATACAGAAAGATGGAACAATCGTTCAGGCAAACCGTCCGTTTCTCGAGCAGTTTCCTGAGAATCTACAGAGACGTTCGAACCTTTTCCATATGGTCAATCAGTCACCGATTACGATGGAATTGTCTCGTCGGATGGAACAAGGACTACCTTGGATGTATGAACTGCCAACGATGCGAGTACACGCCATTCCGTGGGAAAATCAATATATCCTCTCCATTGAGCCATTGCCCCATGATACACGCGTGACGATTCAACACAACGCTTTTGAGGCGATGATGCACACCGAACTCGACATGGCGATGATCATGACGGATGCGAATCTGTTGATTACTCGTTTCAATCAGGGGGCCACGGAACTGTTTGGCTATGCGCCCCATGAAGTGCTCTACGAAATGACACCGTTCGCTTTATTTGAATCGAGAGAATTAAGTGAAAAGCGCTCTGCTTATCAAGACGAGACGGAACGGTTGCTATCGTTCGAACAAATGTTGCGCCTCGCACTCGACAAAGGTGACCGGGAATGGAAGTTTCAATGTAAAGACCGGACACATTTCATCGGCAAACTATTCATGCATCCCGTATACGAGCAAGAGCAACTCATCGGCTTCTTTTTCTTCGTATTTGATGTGAGTTCCGAGATTGAGTTGAAACGTGAGCTCCGTTATAAGGAACAGCGTTATCGCATGTTTGCCGAATCGGTCATCGAAGCCGTTCTGTTCCATGAAGATGGGATGATTCTCGATGCGAACAAGGCAGCGGAATCCATCTTTAAAATCCCTGCAGAGCAAATGATGGGACGCCAGACGATCGAGTTTATCGCGGAAGGGTACCGGGCCGATGTGTTGCGACGCATTCGCAATCACATTCAAACGCCATACGAAGTGATTGGTCGTCGGCAAGATGGAACGTTCTTAGAACTAGAAGTGTATCCGAAAGAAGTGACGTATCAAGGGCAAACGTTACGAGTCGCGGTCATGCGTGATATCAGCGACCGTAAAAAAGTAGAGCGTATGCTCGAACGTGAAAAAAATGCCATCGCCCGTCAGCGCGATATCATCCAGTCAATCTTACAAGCATCGAATGAAGCGTTCGTTTTGACCGAATCGAACGGGAGTGTCTTGTTCATGAACGTCCACGCAAGACGACTCATGGACTTACCTGGGATTGCTCCAAACAAAATTCAGGAGCGTATCCCGCTCCTCTCCACGTTCCGTCCTCGTGACAGGAGCGAGATGCTACGAAAGATGGATCAACTTCTCGATGGGACAGCGCGTGAAGTATCGATGCGTTTCTCCATCCCACAGCCAAACGACCGAGATGAAGAATACTATGAGATGTATGGAACGACGATGGATACAAAACGACAAATCGGTATGGATAGTGGATTCTTGTTTGTGTTTCGTAACCGAACCGAGGAAGAGCGGATGGACCAGATTAAAAATGAACTGGTGAGCACGGTCTCACATGAACTAAGAACTCCTCTTTCTTCATTATCGGGATATATTGAATTGATGCTCGCTCGAGATTTGACGCCTGAAAAACGAGAGCGCTTCTTGAAGACGATGTCGCGGGAAGCGAAACGATTGACCGTCCTACTCAACGACTTTTTGGACATCCAACGCATGGAAGATGGTCACCAAGAATATAAACAAGATTATTTCGCTTTGAATGAACTTGTCTTAGAAGTGATTGAACGCTTCCGCGAAACGAGTGATCATACCATTCATTTCGATCATGCGGATGATGACTTGTATCTCGTTGCCGACCGAGATCGCATCGAGCAAGTTCTCGTCAATTTGATTTCAAATGCAATCAAATATTCTCCGAATGGACAGGAAATCGAAGTGCGGGTCCGAAAAGACAACGATCAAGCTCATGTCTCCATTCGTGATTTTGGAATCGGGATTCCCGAGCACGCCTTTGAAAAGTTGTTTACTAAGTTTTATCGGGTCGATAATTCGGATACACGTAAAATTGGTGGAACCGGTCTCGGGTTGTCGATTTGTAAAGAAATTATCGAATCACATGGTGGGAGCATCGAAGTGGAATCGACAGTCGGGAAAGGGTCGACTTTTACATTCACATTAGACTTAGCGGAGGAAACGTCATGAACAATTATGCCTTTACCGGATTCCCTGGTTTTTTAGCAGGAAAATTAATTGAACACCTCGCTTCGTTACCGCATCAAATCGGAGTCATCTATGCCTTGCATCTTCCGAATCAACAACGTGATGCAGAAGAGCTACGAGATACGCTACTGTCAACGACGTCGCTTGCGCCACATCAGCTCGTCCTTGTCGAAGCAGACATCACGTTACCCGAAGTGATTCTCGACCCGATCATGCGGTCTGTCATTGAACGAGATGTCCATTACGTCTTCCACCTCGCTGCCGCATATGACTTGAGTATTTCGTATGACGTCGGCTATCGCGTCAACATCCTCGGGACCAAGCATGTGACCGCGTTCGCCAAACGCTCGAAACAATTGAAGCGTTACGTGTACTTTAGTACCGCCTATATCGCCGGACGTCGTCGTGGAACGGTCTATGAAAATGAATTATGGCACCGAGTCCAGTTCAAAAATCATTATGAAGCGACTAAATATGAAGCAGAGGCACTCGTTTCGCGAGAAATGGGAGGCATGCCCATCACCATCATTCGTCCTGGCATCGTAATCGGACATAGTCGCACGGGCGAAACGAAAAAGTTCGACGGTGTCTATTTCGTCTTACAATTGATGACACAACTCCAACAGATGCGCCCACTCCCTTACATCGGGCGGGCGAACGTTGAGGTAAACCTCGTTCCGTACGATTATGTAGTAGAAGCGACCGCTTTCTTAGCGCATTCTCCAAACGGTCTAAAGCGGACATTCCATTTGACGGATCCGTTCCCACACGGCGCACGCGAGGTGTATCGTATGTTGCATGAGACGATGTTTCAGCGCTCTCCTCGCGGGACCGTTCCTCATGCCGTTGCCGACGCGGCATTCACTGCTTGGAATGGTGCCAAACGGCTCGAGGTTCCTCACGAACTATTGGAGTACTTTAAACATCCCGTTCACTATGACACGACACAAACGATACGGGCGCTCGACGGAACGGGCATCGTTTGTCCGGACCTCCAGGATTACCTCCCAGAGATTGTCCATTATTTCATGGCACACAAAAAGCCCTGATTCGTCAGGGCTTCAACTATGATTGGAACCAAAAGAACACGTGTACGTTCGATCACAGCGTACACGTGTTTACATCTCATCCACATCGTTACGAGACACCGCTTGATCGTGAAGCAGACGCTCGAGGACGAGGATATAGACCAATGCCACAAGGAGCCCTACGATACTAGGAAGAACCGCAATGATGTCATCCTCCAAATACGCAGTCGGAATCAAGTAAACCAATAGCAACTTCACACCAGACATCAACATCAACGAGGAGAGTAACACAAGCGTTACCGCTCGTTTCGACACGTCCCCGAAGAAGGGGCGTCCTGTCTTCTCCCCTTTTGTCATACCAAGCCAAGATAACAAGTCAAAAGCCTCCTCGATCATTCCTTTTCCAACCCATTATATACCAATCGTTTCATACGATGAAGGCCATCAAAAAATGTCGCCTCCTGACCACGTTCACTTAAAAAGGCTGCAGTCCCTCTATGAGGAATGCAGCCCAAAACACACGTTCAACCAATCAAAATCTTCTCTTTCGGATAGCGAATTTTCCGGTCGGCTTGACGTGCGACGGTAAAGAGAATGGTCAACGACCCGACACGTCCGAGAAGCATCATGAACATGATCAAGCCCTTCCCTGCATCATTCAATTCCGCTGTGATGCCGAGCGACAACCCTACTGTCCCAAACGCCGAGACCGTTTCGAATAAAATGGCAGTCGCCGGAATGTGGCCATTCGATAAAATGACGAGTGTCGTGATTATCATAATGAACAAGAAACTTGAGATGGCTACGACGTACGCCTTTTTGATTTGAAACGCATCAATCGTCCGCTCCATGATGACCGTTTCTTTCTTCCCTGCGATGAAGGCCCACATATCCGCAAAGATGACGGCAAGCGTCGTCACTTTGATCCCCGACCCTGTCGAAGCCGCCCCTGCCCCGATATACATCAGAATCAATATCAAACCGATTGAGGCTGGTGCCATGGTCGCGATATCAATGGAATTGAAGCCGGCCGTCCGTGTCGTCACGGCTTGGAAGAACGTTACGTGTAACGCCTCACCGAGGGATCGACCGTACAATATCCCTTCGTTCGATACCCACTCAAACATCATGAGGACGAACCAAGCGACACCATTGATGACCAAGAGTGAAAAAATCATGATTTTCGAATGGAGGGCGAGACGTTTCCAGCCTCTCTTTTCCGTGGTATCGGCAATCGTCGTGAAGCCAAGACCTCCAATCATAATCATGATGGCGATGGTCACAATGATGGCTGTGTTCTGCTCAAATGACATGAGACTGTCTGGGAATAATGCGAATCCAGCATTATTGAAGGCAGACACTGCATGGAAGAAACCGTAATAAAGTGCCTTTCCAAAAGAATAGTTCTCTGTACTGAACAACTCGAACGTCAAAAACAACATCCCGATGAACTGCACGATGACCGTCGTGAAGACGATGTTCCGTACGAGACGAACCGTTCCTCCCGGCCCCGCTAAATTCAGTGATTCCTGTAACAAGATTCGCTGCTTTAATCCGATTTTCTTCCCTAATACACTGAGCAACATCAAGGCGATCGTCATAAACCCGAGACCCCCGATTTGAATGAGGGCGACAATGACCAATTCACCAAACAGGGTGAAGGAGGAGCCGATGTCGACTGTCGACAGTCCAGTGACCGTTCCGGCAGACGTCGCGATAAATAAACAATCAATCCAAGAAACCGATTCTTCTTGCGCAAATGGCATATATAAAAGAGTGCCCCCGATAAAAATCGCCAGTAAAAATCCTCCCGCGATAAAACGGGCAGGTTTTTCAAATACGGCTCGGTAAAGTACCTCGATTCGCTTCAAGCGCACCTCACGCGCTGACAGTCTATGCCGCATCACGACATCTCCTTCACTTCTATTATTCTAAGCCTCATGTTACTCTTCACCTTTCTAAATGCCAACAAGAAAATGTATCTCTAACGCTTTCTTCGATTTTTTGGTATTATGGGAGATAGACTTTAAGAATGTTGAGGAGGTTGAATGAAACCGTGGACCCTAGTACGGTAGATCATTCGATAGAGGATGTCTCACGAAGGTTAGAGCGTCAATCACAATGTATGCCCGCTCACCTTTATTTTCAGCTAGAAGAGTTACTCAATTGGTCACTCGAGCAAGAAGTCGTGAATCAATTGTACGCATTGTTAAAAAAATACGACGTATTAACCGATATAGAGCGTGAAGAACGAAATATCAGCATTCAAATGTTGATTGATGAAAACGGCGCTTAATCATCGGGAACGCATGTTGCGGGAGACGAGTGGCGTCTCTCGCTTTTTTTGTCCTGATTTATTTCGGAAAGGTGGAAAACAAAGACATGGATGTCGTTACGTTAGTCGGACTCATACTCGGGTTCCTCACCCTCGTCGGTGGAATGCTATTAAAAGGAGCAGGTGTTGCGCCGCTGATCAACCCTGCCGCAATGGTTATCATTTTCGTCGGTACAGCCGCGGCCGTCAGTATCGCTGTATCGAAGGAACAACTTCAGAACGTTCCAAAACTATTTAAAATCTTGTTCAAAAAACAAGAACTACCAAGCAAGTCTGGATTGCTCACGCAATTCGTCGACTTGTCGACACAAGCCCGAAAAGAGGGACTCCTCTCCCTTGAAACGGCACTCGAACAAGTCGAAGAACCATTTTTACGCCAAGGCATGATGATGGTCATCGACGGTCAACCTTCCGAATATATCGCGGAAGTCATGTCACGCGACATCGAGAATATGGAACAGCGCCATAAAGCAAACGCCGATATTTTCACACAGGCCGGGACATATGCCCCAACACTCGGGGTACTCGGAGCCGTTATCGGATTGATTGCTGCCTTGAAAGACTTATCCGATATCGAAAAGCTCGGACATGCCATTTCAGCGGCCTTCGTCGCGACACTATTCGGGATTTTCACCGGATATGTGCTTTGGTTCCCGTTTGCCAATAAATTGAAGCAGTATTCGAAGAGTGAAGTCATCATCAAGGAAATGATGATTGAAGGGATTTTATCGATTCAAAGTGGTGAATCTCCAAAAACGCTAGAAGATAAACTGTCTGTGTATTTGTCTCCAAAGGAGCGAGCTGACTATGAAGCGCAAAAAGAAGCATGATCATGAAGAACACATTCCCGAAGGCTGGCTGATTCCTTACGCCGATTTGTTGACCCTGTTGCTCGCGCTTTTCATCGTACTATTCGCATCGAGTAACATCGACCAGACAAAGCTTGAGAAAATGTCACAGTCTTTCAACCAGGTGTTCTCCGGAGGCGTCAGCGTCTTTCAAGCTTCGACTGCCTCAAACAGTGACATCGAACGTACAGACAAGACCAATACGACCGCCAACCCACGAACGTATGAATTGGCTCAACTTGATGAATTAAAAGAAGATGTAAACAAATACATTAAAAAGAATGGTCTCGAAAGCCAAATCAAAGCGACGATCAATTCAAGCGGTCTCGTCTTGACGATTCAAGACCGTGCCCTGTTCAACTTAGGAGAGGCGACACTCGATGCCAATGCTCGTGCCGTCGCACAAAACATCAGTCAGATTTTAGAGAAGGCGGGCAAGCGAGAGATTGTCGTCTCCGGTCATACGGATAACATTCCAATTAATACGGCACGTTTCCCGTCAAACTGGGAACTCAGTTCGGCACGTGCGACCGCGTTCATGCGTGGTCTTTTGGCAAATGATGCCTTGAACCCGGCCCAATTCACACTCGCAAGTTACGGTGAGTTTAAACCGATCGCGACGAACGATACAGAAGAAGGTCGCTCTAAAAACCGACGCGTTGAAGTGTTGATTAAACCACTCGTCGACCTTTCTGAAGGCGAACCGAAGATGATTGAAACCATCACCTTACCAAACTAATAATCACCCACTCGTTTGAGTGGGTGATTTGTGTTATTGCATTAATTTAAAGTAGCGTCTCGCAAGTTCGGTGAGCGGACTTTCGAACAAACGTTTCCGCCAGTAAAGGTCTGTCACTTTCTTCACGGCCTCACTTCGCGACGGATACGGGTAAATCATACGGGACAGCTTCCCGATTTTGTCGCCACGTTGCATCGCATAGACGACAATTTGCATCCAATCCCCCGCAGATTCACCGACTGCATGAGCTCCGATGATTTTTCCATTTTTCTTCGTAATCACTTTGACAAAGCCTGCTTCTTGACGTTCAGCAATGAAGCGGTCCACTTCGGACAGTTTCGCTTCATACGTCTCAATGTCGTCGCCATAACGCTCGCGCGCTTCTTTCTCTGTCATCCCGACATGGAACACCTCAGGGTCTGTGAATGTGATCCACGGGAGCTTGCTGTAGTCGACCTTGTTCCATAATCCAAAGAGCGCGTTCGCGACAACCGCTTTCCCTTCTTCTCCAGCGGCATGTGTGAATGGGAGCGTCTTGATCGTATCGCCAATGGCAAAGATATGAGATTGTGACGTCCGATATGACGACGAGACATCGATATACCCTTTCGTCACCTGAACGTTCGCCCGGTCGAGACGAAGCGCATCGATTCGGGGAACGCGACCTGTCGCCATCAGCAGTTTGTCCGCTTCATATTCGACCGTTTCGCCGTTCACCTCTGTCGTGACACGAATGCGGCCATCGACTTCATCGACTCGATTGACCTTTACGCCGATTTTTAGGCGCATCGCCATCTCGAGTTGAGATTTCAAATAGGTGGCGACGTCCTCGTCTTCTTTAGGTAGGAAATCATCCTGTGCCTCGAGCACGGTCACTTGTGAGCCGAGTCGGACAAAGGACTGAGCCAATTCAAGTCCGACCGTTCCGGCGCCGATGACAATCAGGCTCTCCGGGAGCGTCTCTTCTTCAAAGACCGTCTCGTTCGTTAAGTATGGGACTTGATCGAGTCCATCAATCGGAGGAACTGTCGGTTTCGACCCCGTCGAGATGACAAATTTTTTCCCGATCAATAACTCGTTCCCTACTTTTAATTCGTGCGGACTTTGGAACGAGGCTTCTCCGATATAGACGTCGACGCCAATCTTTTCAAAACGTTCTGTTCCGTCATGGTCTTGAATAATGGCACGTGCTTTGTCAACACGCGCTTTTGACATTTGATAATGCTCTTGTCCATTGAACTCGGTTCCGAGAACTCGGGCCGCGCGCATCATCGCATTCGCTTCTTTTGAAGCAGCAATCAACGCTTTCGATGGCACACATCCGACATGCAGACAGTCACCACCTAAATGTTTGTTCTTTTCAACAAGCGCGACCTTCGCGCCTAAATTCGCAGCCCCTGCGGCCACCGTCATCCCGGCAGCACCACCACCGATGACAATCAACTGATAGTCCTTCATCGAATCAACCTCCGGTATCGTTCGCTCACATCTTCCATTCGTTTTCGATTCACGCCAAAGTCTGAATAGCCGACACGCGACGCAGATCGAAACTCGACTTGTTGAGTAGCGTCATCAAATAAAAAATCGACATCATCTTTAAATCGCATCACTTTCGAAGTCACTACATAATGAAGTCCTTCATCTGTTTCCTTCACCAATTCAGCCCGCGGCAACTGATTCATCGCCATCTTCATGGCTTCGATCGATTGCCCGCGGCTGCCCGCATACGGCAGTGGGTCCATCCGCAATTCTTCAATTGAAGTTTGGGTTGACACAGCATTCGGACTTCCTTTTAACGGCTTCAAAGATTGATTGGCCATTATAAAAACCTCCCTCAGTCTACATACATCTATATGTAGCCTGAATTCGGGAGGTTTAATCCTATTAATGTAGTTCACTCGGGTCGAGCGGCAATAAGACGGTCACTGTCGTCCCGTGTCCGACCTCGCTCTCGATGACGAGTTTGCCTTCATGCGCTTCGATCAATTCTTTTGAAATCGCAAGCCCAAGCCCGCTACTACCTTCTGTGACATGAGCCTGATAGAACATCTCGGTGATGCGCTGCAAATGCTCTCGTGAAATGCCGGGACCTTCATCGATAATGGAGATAAAGGCGACACGTTCCGATTGTACGAAGCGGATGGTCAACGTTCCTCCGTCTGGTGAGAAACGAATCGCGTTCTCGAGAATGTTTAAGAACACTTGTTTCAATCGATTCTCATCAAATAGTCCAACCGATTTTTGAGGATAGCGTTCGATGAGTGTGATGCCTTTGTCTTCAAGTGACTGTTTCAATTGCAGTGTCACTTGACGTAACAAAGAGACCAGGTCCAGTTCTTGGCGATACAAGACCAACCGACTCTCTTCAATTTTTGTATAGTCAAGAAGCTGTTCGACGAGACCGATCATGCGCTCTGTCTCCGAATGGATGATGCTTAAACCGAGCTCTGTCTCTTCAGACAGTTTCTCATCACCACCCCGAATCGTCTCGGTCCATCCCTTAATCGATGTGAGTGGTGTCCTGAGTTCGTGCGACACGCTCGAGAGGAATTCGTTACGTGTCGACTGATGCTGCTGGACTTTCGCGCCTAAATACGTGAGCGTTCGAGCCAAGGCTCCAAGCTCATGTTTCTCATTTGACTCAACGGATACATCGAAGTCGCCCTGAGCCATCTCATCGGCCGCCTCGATGATGTGACGAATCGGTCTGACGAAGCGATCGGCAATCCGGATGACGGTGTATAGGGCGAGCAACCAGATCAAGACGCCAATCATGACGACCGTCATCCAAATTTCGCGAATGAGCGTGTCTAAATCTTCAAGCGGTCGCGTGAAACTGATGGCAAACTCGGACGTATCGTTCGTCATAATGGGACTCGTGACCGACAAGTAATGTTCATCCCCGACGTCATAGTCCTGCACGACGGACTCTCCTTGCGACAATTGCTGTAACTGTTCTTGAGAGAATGAGGCCTGCCTTGTTCGTTGTCCCGTCGTTTTGACAATCGAACCGCTCCGGTCGACAATCGTCAAATCAGTTCCAGGATATCCGAATGTCCGGACGAGGACGGAAAAGGCACTCGGCGTCTCAAACCCTACTTGGGCTTGAGGGTATAGATATGCACTCGTGGTCGCATGACTCAGTAACGCTTCTGACTCATACTCGTAATAGTAGCGATACGTCCCGTAAGACAAAACGCTGACGAGTAAGAGCAAGACGATCGTCACGACAATCATCATGCGAATGACTAACTGTTGTTTCATGCCTCATGTCTCCGCCATTTATATCCGTGACCCCACAACGTCTCGATGTAGACCGGATGACTCGGGTCATCTTCAATTTTTTGACGCAAGCGACGAATGTTGACGTCGACTGTCTTTCGGTCACCGAAATAGTTGACGCCCCATACCGCATCGAGTAGCGCATCACGTGACAAGACGATTTCTTCGTTTTGGACGAGATGACAGATCAAGTCATACTCCGTCGGCGTCAAATCGATCGACTGTCCATACTTCGTCACTTGTTTTGCGGCGAGGTCGATTGCGAACGGTCCCGACTTCAAGCGTTTCGAATCTTTTCGTTTCACTTTTTCGACACGGCGCAACAACGCTTGGATGCGCGCCACTAATTCACCTGGACTGAACGGTTTGGCGATGTAGTCGTCTGCACCTTTACCGAGCCCTTCAATTTTATCTTCTTCGAGCGTCCGTGCCGTCAACATGATGATCCCTACATTTTCGTCAAGATCACGAATGGCAGCACATGCTTCGAATCCGTCCATTTCCGGCATCATGACATCCAATAGGACGACATCGAACGGTTCACGGTCAAATGCGGTGACCGCTTCTCGACCGTTCGTCGCCTCAAAGACGTCGAATCCGGCTCGTTTTAAATTGACAATAATGAAGCTGCGAATCGCATGTTCATCCTCAGCTACTAAAATTCGATTCATATCGATTTCCACCTCTTCTAGAGTTCACTTCTCTACATTATAGTTACGTTTTTGCGACAAGGTTGTCAATTGACCTTAAAAAGGTTTAGGATGGAGTCATTAGATTCTGAAGGAGGACCCCCTACTACTATGAGTTACAAGATGATTGTATTGGATATGGATGATACGCTCCTCACGAGCGACCATACGATTTCCCCTAAGACAAAAGAAGCACTTCTCGATGCACAGGCGCGCGGCTATAAAGTCGTTCTCGCGAGCGGACGACCAACGTTTGCGATGTGGGATGCAGCCCGTGAATTAGAACTTGCGAAATACGGAAGCTACATCTTATCGTTCAACGGTGCCTCAGTCATCGATTGTGCGACGAACGAGGAGATTTTTTCGAGCACGCTCCAGCCGGATACAGTCGCCCATCTCCATGATATCAGTGAACGGGAAGGAATCGCGATTCATACGTACGTCGGTAACGAAATCGTAACCGATCGCCCGAACCCTTATACGGATATCGAAGGTGAATTGACGGGAATGCCGGTCATTCATGTCGACAACTTTAAAGATGCCGTGACAGCCCCGGTCGTCAAATGTTTGATGCTTGCAGATGGCGACACACTCGCTCCGATCGAAACAAAGCTACAAACAGAATTGGCTGGAAAATTGGCTGTGGCCCGTTCAAAACCGTTCTTCCTTGAGTTTACGGAAGCAGGTGTCACAAAAGGAACGAGTCTCGCCTTCCTTGCAGATCAACTCGGCATCGCACAAAAAGAAGTCATCGCTTGCGGTGACGGAAACAATGATTTGACGATGATTGAATGGGCCGGCCTCGGTGTCGCGATGGGAAATGCTAACACGACGGTCAAAGGGAAAGCGGACTTCATCACAAAATCAAACAACGAAGACGGAATCGCTCATGTCATCGAAACGTACATGGCGGACGTACTCCTCACGTAATAAGCTTCTGATTGTAGAATGGGAGGAAGGAAGATGAATAAAGGGTTGAAACGAGCTGGAGTCGGATTGATTGGAACTGCGGTCGCAGGAGCGGCTTATGTGTTCCTTTCACCTAAACCAGCCACACGTTTAATCAAAACTTCGTTCGCAGGGGGGAACGAAGTGGAGATGAAGGGATTCGAGGAAGTCGTTCAAAAGACGTCTGTCCGAAAAGACATCGACTACTTGTCTTCTTATGACAACGGAACGTTTGATTTGATTCGCTATGAAGGCGACCGAAAACCTGTCCCAACAATCTTTTGGGTGCATGGTGGGTCGTTCGTCGGTGGGGATAAATCGGATGTGTTAAAATATGCCACTTCGATTGCGAGTAATGGCTATAACGTCGTCAGTATCAATTACGCACTCGCACCTGACGTGATGTATCCGACCCCGCTCAAACAAATCGAAGAGGCGTACTCGTTCATTGCTGAGAACAATGACCGCTTCCGTCTCGATTTGGACCGCGTCTTCTTTGCAGGTGATTCGAATGGTGGACAGCTCGTTGCACAGTTTGTCGGCGTCCAGTTGAATGACGACTATTCACCTTCTGCTGAAGTGGGACAAGTCGTACCAAAATCCTCTATCCTCGGTACCGTCCTCTTGTCTGCACCGCTCGACTTGAAGCGCACATGGCTCGAATCATCGAAATCGGTGAACCGCTTCTTGTTCAAACGAATCGGATGGGCATACTTCGGCACGTACAATTGGGAGACTCTCCCGGTCGTTGCTGAAGCATCGCCACTCGTCAATGTACCGGCTACATTCGCCCCAACGTTTATCGCGGACGGGAATGACCATTCCTTTGAGGAACAGGCCAAAGAATTTGCGACGATTCTTTCAGGACGGACGGATGTCACGACTGTCTTTTATGATCGGAATGAGCACGAGCTCGGACATAATTATTACTTCGAAATGGACCGCCCAGCGGCTAATTCCACGTATCGTCGTTTGATTACGTTCTTACGTGAAACGACAAATCAATCTGTATAACGCACAAGAGGCGACGTTCTCCTACTATGGAAAACGTCGCCTCTTTTCGTTAACGCAATAGGTCGAACGCGCGACCAATCAATTCATTTCGGGATGGGGAAGTTTGACGCAATGCTTCAAGACGTTCAATCAATGTCTGTTTCAGTCCTTCATCCTTCACCAACTCCAGACACTCGATGTGTAATAACCAGGCGTCAGGGTGGTGCGTTAAGATCTCTGAGATGAGACCGTCGATTGATTCTCCCCGCTCACGCATGAGATGGATGCGGTTGAACATCGGATCATCGTTCGTCCATACACGCTCATCCCGTTCGATGATCACCGGTTTTTCAATCATCATCAGCTCGTCTACCGTTGTTCCCGGAAAAACGGATGGAAGTGAGTCGACACGTACCTCAAGTGAGTCGAGAGGAATCGTTCGTCCTTTTAACTGAACGGTCACATCCTTGAGTAAATCAGATGCACATGCGTGACGAACAGTCGTCCCGTCCTCAAAGAGGTCATCGCGACCCAGCACTGATTCCGTGTCATGGACAACGAGGAGTCCATGACGCTCTCGTTTCGTTAACTGACCATTTTTTACAATGGTACATTCATCCCATTGAATGAGCGTATGTTCTTTCGACTCCGTCATGTGACGAACGATGCCGACACGTTCTGATCCATCTTCAAGTCGAATCGTCGATTGACTTCCCGACGCCAACGCTTTCGCCACAGATTCAATCCCACCTTTTCGAATCGCCATTCTTCCCTCTAGTTCATCTAAGACAGAAGAGAGCGTCTCAAAGTTTGGAATAACGAATAGCTCTTTTTGCATGTTTGTCACGTCTTGCTTCGTCTGTAGCGCGTGCTCCAAGTCGAATGGATGTTTGACGACCGCATCTGTCAGACAGTGACGGCTCTCTCCTACCGATGATAAGAGGCCTGCCCCGTAAATCATCGGGTTGTCGAGGTCACCAATCAATCCGAATTCAACGGTCCACCAAAAGATACGCGCGACCTGTTGTGCTTCAGAAAAGCCAGTCACTTGCGCTTTCGCCTCATGTACGGCTTTCTCCGCCGCCTCGATGTCCTGTTCAGTCGAATTCGCATTCTCCTTCACAATCGTCAAGCGTTTCAATGCGGCGAACGAAGCATGTTCTTCTCGGTTCATGAACGCCTTGGCCCCTAATTGACCGAAGCGTTTGACGATTGCCGAAAACGTCGGATCCATCAACATTGGCGCATGTCCCGCCGCCTCGTGAATGATGTCAGGGGCTGGACTGTATAAAATATTCTCGACTTTCCGAATGTCTGTCGCGACCGGGAGCATCCCGTTTCCTTGGAAGTCAAAAAAGGCAACGCCGGGGATGAGTCCATCCACTGCGACCGTCGACCATCCGGCCGCCTGCATCTCGTCTGTCATCTGTTCGACGTTCGGCAATCGGTCCGGTCCCATTCCCGTCCGTTTCAATCCTTCGATGTAAAACGGATGCGCCTTCCCTTCTAACGTGTGCAAGTTCAACCGCAACACGAAACGCCAAACGGCGTGATCCGTTGGTGTGTATTCATTGTAGAACTGCGGTGAAATATGTGGGGCTAGGTGTTTTGGAATCGATTGTGTCAACATGTGAAGTCCTCCTTTGAAATCAAAAAAATCCCTATCGATTGAATCGATAGGGACGACAAAGCCGCGGTACCACCCTGGTTGCTAGAAAAATATCTAGCCGCTTGATCCGATAACGGGGGACCGCTCAATGATGAGAGCTCAGGAACTGTAATTCGATTCATCTTTTGGGCGTGTTCGCAGCACCACACGCTCTCTGGGCCAGGGAAGATGTCTCTACTTCGGTTCTTTCTTCGCTTCTATTACGTATACATTTCTTTATCTTTTATACAGTTATGCTGTTATGCATATATGCTTTTAAGCACTAAAGTGACGTCTTGTTAGTTACTGTACCAAAGCTAAACAAAAGCGTCAACAAAAAACAGCCTACGAATTTTCGTAGACTGTCATAAACACCATTCAATTGGGGGTTTTCCCCACTCCTTCAATGCATCGTTCACTTGAGAGAATGGCTTAGAGCCGAAGAATCCACGATGGGACGACAAAGGACTTGGATGAACGGACGTAAGCACTTTATGTTGGTCTCCAATCCATTTCATTTTCTTCTTCGCATCATTTCCCCACAAGATGAATACAATCGGTTCCTCACGACTCCCAAGCCGCTCAATGATAGAGTCAGTGAACTGTTCCCACCCTTTTCCACGGTGAGAGCCCGCCTTCCCCGCTTCAACCGTCAGTGCCGTATTTAAGAGCAGGACGCCTTGTTTCGCCCATTTCTCGAGGTTGCCACTCTTCGGGAGATCACACCCAACGTCATCTTTTAGTTCTTGAAAAATGTTTCGTAAAGACGGCGGGAAACGTACTCCGTCCTGCACCGAAAAACTGAGTCCATGCGCTTGGTTCGGTCCGTGATACGGATCTTGTCCTAAAATGACGCACTTCACCTCACTGAATTTCGTGTAAATAAATGCGTTCCAAATATCTTCTCGGGTCGGGTAAACGATCGTTTCTTCATACGCTTGGTCAACGAATTGCTTTAGTTGTTGAAAGTAAGGTTGTTTCATCTCTTCTTGGATAATATCCGTCCAATCTCCAAGTAATCGACTCGATAACTGATCTGCCATTGCATACTCCCCTTTCCCTTTGTATCATACCCAAAATGATTGCATACAAAAAGACGAGTCAGTCGACTCGTCTCTCTAGGTTATACCGTTACTGCGCCTGCAACTTCTTTCGCAAGTGCTTCAGCTTTCGCTTTCGCGTCCGCAACGATTTCTTCGATTTTGTCTGGGTATTGGTTCATCCCTTCAACCGCTACCGTCGTTACTTCAGATACACCGACGAACGCGAGCGCTTGGCGAAGGTATGCGTCTGCGAAGTTAAGGTCAGTTCCTGTGTAGATTCCGCCTGTCCCTTGGATGTGGATCGCTTGTTTGTTTTCAAGCAAGCCGACAGGACCTTGCTCCGTGTAACGGAACGTTTTACCTGCCATGAGCACGCTATCGAGGAACATTTTCATACGTGCTGGGAAGAAGAAGTTCCACATTGGAGTCGCGAACACGTAAAGGTCCGCTTCCATGAATTTCTCAAGCATGCCGCTCATTGTGCCTACCTTTTTCGCTTCTACATCAGTGAGCGCTTCGCCTGAAGCGAATTTGCCCCATGCACTGAGCACATCTCCGTCGATTTCTTGAACATCAACATCGTAGAGTTCGATTGCTTCCACTTCGATTGATGGATTTTCTGCTTGGAGTGTCGAAACGAATGTTTCTGCCACTTGTTTGCTGTATGAAAGTTCAGTTGGTTTCGGGTTAGCCGATACATATAATACTTTAGTCATCGTGTAATCCTCCATTTGTGTAATCTCTAATTTTTCAATAACAGTTAGAACTATATCATCTGTATATCTCATCGTCAATTATTTTAATTTCAAGATATTGAATAAAAAAGCAACGGGCTTTATTTGCCCGCTGCGTTATAACCGACTCGTTTCAATAACGAAATCAATTGTTCCGTCTCTTCATCACTTAACGGTCCATATATATCTTTGAAGATTTCAATATGTTGCGGATAGACGACGTCCATGAGCGCCTTTCCATCGTCTGTCAATGAAGCATATGTGACACGTCGGTCAGACGGGCAGGCGATTCGTTCAATCAGCCCTCGCTTCTCCAACTTATCGATCACATATGTCACGCTACCGCTCGTAATCAAAATCTGATCCCCAATTTGTTGCAACGGGGTGTCTCCACGTTTATACAGTACGGATAAAACACCGAACTCTGTTGAATTTAACTGGTGGCGTCGTAAATCTTCTTTCACACGATCACTGATGGCATCCATCGTACGCGCAAGAACGACCCACGCCTTCAATTCAAGGGATTCAATCATGTCGGTTTCACCTCAATTCGTTCATCATATATCACTAGTATAGCAGGACTTATGCAGTATAAGCCGGGAAAAATACTTCGTCAAGGAACTTCTTCATTGTCGCCCATGTCGGAAACGTTTAGAATGGTAGTATTGTGATTTTAAGAAAGGGTGGACCGTATGCGTGAGTATTACGAAATTTCATTGACGATTAAACGGGAGTTTTTGCATGCTGTCATCGATTTGTTGAATCGGGAAGGCATCGCACCGGACTATGCGCTCGAAAAAGAAGGCGCGGTCTTTTTATTATTCAATCATTTACCTTGGCCAAACGTGACCCGTGAACCGCATGCCGTGGAACGTTTCTTATTGACGTTGAAACGATCGGACTATTTATTCGTCAAAACGAAGCGTAAATCACCGGTCCCCGATCATGAACCGGTCGCCTGTATGGGTGCTCTCGTCTCCCCGTTCAATGAACATTTGCGCATCGAACTTGCCGTGGACGAGTCGGAAGCAAGTCATTTAGATATGTCCGCATTCCGTCATTATTAAACAATCGAATGCCCAACGCATCCCCTTGAAGATTAGAGCGAGATAGCTAATCGACATGGGGATTTTTTAGGAGTATCTGCTTTCTTTGACGGGAATAAAGGACAGTATTCGAGTTGAAAAGGAGACATGTTGGAATGGACACAGTCATGTTAATCGTCAATCCATCCTCAGGGAAAGAGTTGGGGGAACAACACGCAACACATGCCGAAGAGGTGTTGCGCGAACGATATGGACACGTCGATGTCCGCTTCACTGAAAAGGAACAGGATGCGACGAACTTCGCACGTGAAGCGGCACAAAAGCACTATCAGGCCGTCATTGCGATGGGTGGGGACGGAACCTTGAACGAAGCGGTGACCGGTCTAGCCGAGGCTACTCATCGACCTGACTTCGGTATCATTCCACTTGGGACGGTCAACGACCTCGCCCGTGCACTCGGTGTCCCAAGTGACCCTAAACAAGCAATCGAGGCTCTCCGCGACGCTGAACCGACACCGATGGATATCGGAACGTATGAGAACGGTTATTTCATGAACGTCATCGCCATCGGGCTCATTGCCGAAGCTGTCGACGAAGTAAGTGTGGAAGAAAAGACGAAATGGGGACCGTTCGCTTACTTGATTGAGGGTGTAAAAGCGTTCCGTGAGCATAGTCCATATGAGTTGGCACTTGACAGTACAGACGGGGAGTTTAATGGCGAAGCCTATCTCGTCGTCATCGCCTTGACGAACTCAGTCGGAGGATTTGAAAACTTCGAACCAGACGCGCGGCTGAATGATGGGCTTCTTCATGTCTATATCTTTGAAGAACTCGGGTTAAAGGACGCACTTCAATTAACACCCGCCCTCTTTACAGGAAAGTTGAAGGAAACGGATAGCGTCACCTCATTTTGTACGTCACGGGTGAACGTGACCTCGCCTGATGCGCTTCCTGTAAATGCTGACGGGGACACAGGCGGCAAGCTACCCCTCACCTTTGAAGTATTGCCGAGCCACTTAAACGTATTAAAGCCGGTATAAGAGCAGGAATTTTGACGATTGAATCGAATGTGTTCAAGCGAGAAAGGAGAATGACCTATCAATATCTCACTTGTTCCATTAACAGTCGCATCCGGCGACATCGTCGATACATTCAATCGTTGGAATAACGATCCTGAGATCGTACACCTTATTCGACCGAGCCGCTCTAAAGAAGAATTGACCGCCCATTATGAGATGACGGTTGACGATTTAGAAGAACGACTCTTAACGCACGATATTTTCCTTATCTACGCAGATGACCATCTCGTCGGAGAAATGAACGTCATGTATGACCCGCCTCATTTATATCGACAAGAACCCGGTACAGCTTGGCTCGGTTTCGTCATCGGCGAATCTGTCGGTCGCGGAAAAGGCGTTGGCACAGAAGCTCTTCGTTTGTTAGAAGAGCAATTGCGAGCCAAACAAACACCTCGTATGGAACTTGGCGTATTCGCTTTCAACCATGCGGCCCATCGTCTCTATACGAAATGTGGGTATCAAGAAATCGGTCGAATCGAGCACTTCACCTACTGGGACGGTCAATTTTGGTCCGATATTCGGATGGAAAAACGACTCGACGAAAAACCCTTTCACGCCAAGTGAAAGGGTTTTGACTTAGTTCTTTAAGTTCTCGACTTCGACAATCCGGAATCCTTTTTGTTCAAGCTTAGAGACAACCTTGTTTTTCATGTCTTCTTCACAGTCTGGTGGTAGTGTCACGAGTACCCGACGCAATACTTTACTTTTCGCATCGAGCGTCATCAAGCTCGCGATTGATGTATATTTGTTCACGATTTTCGTGATTTTCTCAAGTGCCCCAGCCTGTTCGCTCAAGGCGATTGTCAAGACGTAACTACCCGTGTCGCGACTCCATGCTTCTTCGAGCATCCCGAGCATCTTACCGTGGGGAAGAATGCCATAAAATTCATTGCTCTCATCTTTCAATACAGCAATGTACGGCAATTCTTTGATTGAGAAAAATACTTCAAAGAATCCATCTGACTCATGGACGTACTTTTGTGCATTTTTGATGAGTGTCATCACATTATCGTCCATGTTTTCCCCGTTCATTCCATGACGATAAATATGCATCTTGTAAATGTTACCGCGGAAAAATTTCCCCGTCTCGTCTAAAACAGGTACACAACGGTATCCTGTTTCTTCAAGCGTATGAAGCGCTTCCCGCAATGTTGCCTTTTCACTGATGGTGACAACATCTTTCTTCGGGATACATAAGCTATGCACTAACATGCGTTTTCCTCCCAGCCAATAATAAAGTGGTCTACACCCTATTCATTATTATTCCCCAAATATGATGAATATCCTGCATACTTTTTCTGAAAAGTTATGAACACTTCTCGTAATCCTTGCATTTGTCGGAATAGGAAAAAGTCGTTATAGTGAAACTATCCAAACAGACAAAGGGGATGGACGATTATGACGATGAAAAAAGCATTGACGATTGCCGGTTCTGACACAAGCGGCGGCGCGGGAATCCAAGCCGACCTCAAAACGATGGAAGAACTCGGTGTATACGGTATGACAGCTTTGACTGTCATCGTGGCACAAGACCCACATAACGCATGGAATCACGAAGTCTTTCCAATCGACACGACCTTGATCGAGAAACAAATCGATACGGTGCTCGCTGGAATTGGAGTCGATGCAGTGAAGACAGGTATGCTCCCGACACCTGAAATCATCGAACTCGCAGCACGGAAGATTAAAGAATACGGAATCCAGAATGCCGTCGTCGATCCGGTCATGGCATGTAAAGGTGCGGATGAGATTCTTGATCCGAACGTTGCGGTCGCGATGCGTCAACACCTCGTACCAGTCGCAAAAATCATCACACCGAACTTATTCGAGGCGCGTATGCTCGCTGGCCTTGATAAAACACCCGCAACGATGGACGAAATCAAAGAAGCAGCTCGTTTAATCCATGAACTCGGCGCAGAGATCGTCATCGTCAAAGTCGGTGGCAAACTCGGATTCGATACAGCATTCGACGTCTTGTACGACGGAAACGAATTCCGCCTTCTTGAAAGTGAAAAAATCGAGCCTGCGTTCACACACGGCGGCGGATGTACGTTCTCTTCTGCCATCGCAGCCTCACTCGCCAACGGTCACACGGTCGAAGAAGCGATTGAAATCGGAAAAGAGTTCATCACAGAAGCCGTTCGTCATTCATTCCGTCTCAACCAATACGTTGGACCGACGAACCATACCGGATACCGTAAAAAAGTAGCAACACAATCGTAAACAGATGACCCGGAACTACGTGTTTCGGGTCATCCTTTCCATTGGAGGGACAGACGTGAAAGCGATTCAACCTGATCACATTCAGCACTATTTAGACAATCACGTCGCGACACCACTTTTCGTCCATGTCGAGACGACGAACGGTGCCTACGCGACACACAATGACCCGGACTTTCATAACGCCGGGATGTTTATCCGTAATGCCAAAATCGAATACAGCATCGGTCAAATTAAAGGAAATGGTCCCTATCGTGTCGGTTTAAAACTCGATCACGGTTGGCTCTATGTCGAGGGATTGACCGACTATGAAATGCACGAGGAACAGTTGTTACTCGCCGGTCACGATCGTCTCGGTCGTCTCGCATGTGCGCTGCACATCGATATCAAGCCGCTCCCACAAGGCGCATCGGAGGTGGAGAATCAATGAATGGACCGTTACTCGTCATCTTCCCACACCCGGACGATGAGGCGTTCAGCTCGGCCGGAACGATTATCCAACATCGTCAAAAAGGAGTGCCCGTCACATATGTCTGTTTGACGCTCGGTGAAATGGGACGTAATATGGGTTCCCCAATCTTTACGACACGTGAAGAACTACCAAAAATTCGAAAACATGAACTCGAAGAAGCCTGTCGCATGATGGGCATCGAGGACCTGCGCATGTGGGGTCTTCGTGACAAGACCGTCGAGTTTGAGGACGAGGCCGAGCTCGCTAGCCGTTTCCGTACATTGATTGACGAAGTGAAGCCGGAAACCGTGATCTCGTTCTATCCAGGATATGCCGTCCACCCGGATCATGAAGCGACAGCCCGTGCCGTCGTACGTGCACTTCAAGAGATGGGCGAGACGCGTCCTGAGTTCTTAGGTGTCGCCTTCGACCGCCGCACAGAAGAGGAACTCGGACAACCGCACGTCATCGTCGATGTAACGGAAGAGAGCAAACAGAAGAAAGATGCCCTGTTTGCTCACCGGTCTCAGACAGAAGGTCTTCTTCGTGCGATCGATAACGCAGAAAACGCCCACGTCATGGAGTTACTCCAACGTGAGCGCTTCTATCATTATCCGTTCTCATGATTCATAGGCTAGACGAGTCATATAAAGCAATGCCCCAACGGTCCCAAGACCGATTAACGTTCCGAATACTACAACGATTTGTCCCATGTTTTCACCTCTTCTAGACTGTACGAACAATTCCATTCATTGGTTTCAAACACGTGCCATTCGCACGTGTTTTTTTCAGAAGTAAAGTACGTAAATCACAACAGCCAATACGATTCGATAAATCGCAAACGGCATCAATTTTACTTTGTTGATCAATTTCAAAAAGAATTTAATCGAAAGAAGTGCGAATAAAAATGCGCTGACGAAGCCGACGACAAACACGGGTAGCGTATCGAGCGTGAAATACGTCCACTTGCTATAGAGTGACAATGCACTCGCTCCAAACATGATTGGTACCGCCATGATGAACGTAAAATCTGCCGCTGCCCGGTGACTCATTCCGAGGAGAACCCCTCCAGAAATCGTTGAACCGGACCGAGAGAACCCAGGCCATAGCGAGAAACATTGAATCAACCCGACACCAAGTGCTTGCTTGTACGTGATGTCATCTAGCGTAGCGGTCGTCTGACGCTTCACGCCGGATAAATCTGCGGCAATCATAAAGAATGCCCCAATGACTAACCCAATCAACACCGTCTTGACTGAGAAGAGATGTGTATCGATGTAGTCCTCAAACAGTACACCAAAGACGCCAGCAGGCAGCAATCCGATCAAAATATGTATGAGATTGAACTGACGTGTGGTTCCGCTTTGTCTTAAGGTGAGGAGCGACTTTGGATTCAGTAACGCTTTGAACCGATCTCGAAAGACGACCACGACCGCTAAAATCGACCCTAATTGAATGACGATTTTAAACGTGTTCGCTACTTCCTGCCCTAAAAACTGACTCGAATTCAACCAGAGACCATCCACGAGAATCATATGACCGGTCGACGAGACCGGGGCAAATTCCGTCAATCCCTCGACGACACCTAATAAAAATCCTACAAATAATTCATACCATTCCACATTGTTTCTCCTATTGATTCATCAAGATTGTTCTCATCATACACTTCTCGACACAATCTTTCGTCCGTCTTAAGACGTAAAAACAGACATGGCTTATGACCCATGTCTGTAAAAATTATCGGGCGGTCGCATGAACGAACCAAACGACAAGCCCAATTAAGATGAACGCCAAAAATAGCGACACTGTCGTTCCTACAATAAAGACCAGCCCCAACACGAGGATACCGAAATGCCATAGCATCGAGACAGATGATTCGGTCGTCGCTCGGATATCGGAAGGCACCTGATGATGCAAGAGCCCGAAATAGAGTGGCTCCATCGCACCATACAATAGAGCTAGGAGTCCCATCACACCGATTCCAATCGGACTCGGGAACAACCCGACGAGGAGAAATCCACCGCCCATTAGCCAACCGAACCCGTTTAACCAATGTTCGGATGACGCAAATCGTATAAGCGTCCCTGCAAAAAGTTGTCCAGGTAACTGAATCAAGAGTAGGATGCTTGAAATGGCACCGAACCAATAGATTGGGATGGATACATCACGTGCATACAGTTGCCAGAACTCATCGATGAAATTGAATGCGGACACGGCTGCCAAAAATCCGATGGTGACGTTACGAATGGATGTGTGCGACCACACAAATTGAAATCCTTTCAACAAGTGCCGCCACGTCAATCGGTCTTCTCCTTCGCCATGAACGGGTTCAACGAGAAATAAGCTACACACGGTCGCCATCAATAAACTGAGAATGGAAAGTCTGTAGTTCCACTCCAATGGAAGGTACTGAGCCAACATACTGCCACTCCATGCCGCCGTCACAGCGGCCATAATCCCAATCGCGTTCAGTTTTCCAAGAACCCGTTCGAACGACGACGCTTCATGACTTTCTTGTAAGGACTCGTATAGCAGCGCATTCTCCGCCCCACTTCGAATGACCGACCCAACGGCCGAACAGCTGATGGCGACAAAAAATCCGCTGAAGGTGAACGAGTATAACAAGATCCAAAACGATAACCACTCCAAGGCTACACCTGCCTGAATCAGCCGACGCCGTGTCGTTCGGTCCGCCCACACGCCGGTCGGCACCTCGAACAAGACGATGATGAGCGCATAGATCATCTCCAAGTAGACGACTTCTTGAATGGTGATGCCTCGCGATTCCCAAAACAACCGTTCAATCACGTATGCGGGAATCAGCCCTTCAAACCAACGAATCCACCCTAACCAAACAATGTTTCGACGAACTTAACTCGGTGAACGTGCTCGTTTTTTCATTTAAATCTCCTCCTTACTTGTCTATTCCCGAATACACAAAAAAACCACGAGACGAATCTCGTGGTCGACGTGTTATTTCAATAAGTTGAGCATCTCGCGATTGAATGCTGGAATATCATCCGGCTGACGGCTCGTCACGAGCTGGTTTTGGCAGACGACTACTTCTTTGTCCGCATATTTCGCTCCGGCATACTCCATGTCGACTTTGATCGATTTGTAGCCGGTCGCGTCACGACCTTCTAACGTCTTCGCCGTAATCAACAGCTGTGGTCCGTGACAGATGGCAAAGACAGGCTTTTTCGCATCCATGAAGGCTTTGGCGAACGAGACGAAACGCTCGTCCTCACGCAACAAGTCAGGTGAGAATCCGCCCGGCAAGAGAAGGGCATCAAAATCTTCTGGCGATACATCGTCAATCGATTGGTCGATGTTCACTTTCGCCTCCCCTTGTTTCCCTTCTACCGTATTACCCGCTTTCTTCTCGATCGTCACGACATCATGTCCCGCATCCACCAATGCGTCACGGGGACCCGTGAATTCTACATCTTCAAACATATCCGTAATGAGCGTTGCTACTTTTGCCATATCCTAAACACTCCCTTTGTTTGTTTTATGCACATAGGGACTGTTCCACAGGCATGAATCACTTAAACATCTCAAGTGGCATTCAACGGAATTTCGAGACGTATGGATTGTCGCGTTCAAAGAAGCGATACGGGTAGTCACGTGCCTCGCCCGTGTTCGGGATCCCGATACGGGGACCCGCCTCAATCACTACTCCTGCCTCACCCTCCGCGATGTAGAGTGGGTCTTGTTGAAAGGAATGGCCGTATAGATCCATTGTGATTCCGAGTGCTTTCGTCAACTTCCCTGGTCCGTTCGTCTGGTCATATCGCTTCACTCCGGGACGGTTCGAAGCAATCCATTCATGTCCTTGAATCGGTTCGACGGCTCGAATCAACACGGCTTCCGGTGTACCAACCGGACCACTGACCACGTTCAGGAGCGTATGTGTATGCATTTGATACGTGTATACATGCCCAGGTTGTCCGAACATGACTTCCGTTCGTTTCGTTCGACGCCCTCCGAAGCTATGCGCCGCCCGGTCGATGGCACCGAGGTAAGCCTCTGTCTCGACAATCTTCGCGATGATGTCACCTTCTGGATGTCGCCGCACCAAATATTGACCGAGTAAGGCGCGTGCCAATTCGAGTGTCGGTTGTTCATAAAATGCTAGATCGAGTCGCTTCATGGTTCCACCTCCGTTTCTCCTATTTTCTCAAAAGTCATATGTTGCACACAAAAAAGATGCCCTGCATGGCAGGACACCTCGATATTATGATGCGATTTTTAGTGATTCACGTTGCTTCCCCAATCGGACGTATCCCAAGATGATGGAGAAGACCGGGCTGAGCCAGAGGAAGAAGGCAAACGGTGCGTATTCCAATACAGGTACGCCGAGTGTCGCTGCGAAGAATGCGCCAGAAACTCCCCACGGAATGAGCGGGTTGATGACGGTCCCGCCATCTTCAAGTGCCCGTGACAAGTAGCGCGGGTCGATCCCACGATCGATAAACCCTTGCTTGAACGCCTGACCCGGCAAGAGAATCGACAAGTACTGTTCTCCCGCGAGCAAGTTGACACCGATTGAACTGAGGACAACTGATAGGACCGAGCTCCCTGGTGACTTCAAACGCTCGAGCAACGATTCAACGATGGCTTGGAAGATACCGAGTTCACGTAATAAGCCACCGAACGCGAGGGCGATCAAGACGAGACTGACCGACCAGAGCATCGATTCAAGACCACCTTTATCGAGTACATTCGCAATCAATTCATTTTCGACATCTGACTTGAAGCCCGACTGCATGACACCGAGCCAGTTCGAGATGCTCCAGTTGCCTTGAACAAAACCGGCCGTCAACACACCGGCGAACATCCCAACAAGCATCGTCGGCAAGACCGGCATCCGACGGAAGGCCAGTACTGCGACGAGCACAGGGGCAATCAACGTGAGCCATGAGAGGTCGAAACGTCCGCTGAGCGCGGCTTGCGCCTCTGCGATTTGTGCCGTGTCGGCAGTTTGACCGCTACGTCCGAGGAACATGAATAAAATCAACGTGATGATGAACGCTGGAATCGTCGTCCCCATCATGAAGCGAATGTGGTCGAACAGTTTGACCCCCGCCACTGCCGGCGCAAAGTTCGTCGTATCCGACAACGGGCTCATCTTGTCTCCGAAGAGGGCGCCCGACACGATGGCACCTGCAGCGAGCGCTGGCGAGATGCCTAGTGCCGTTCCGATTCCGAACAAGGCGACACCGACCGTTCCGACGGTTGTAAAGGCGCTTCCTGTGAAGGTCGAGACGATCATCGTGATCAACAAGACACTCGGCAAGAACCAATCAGCAGAGATTGTATTTAGACCGATGGAGAGGATCGTCGCGACCGTCCCGGACATTTGCCATACTCCGATGAGCATCCCAATCAACAACAAAATCAACACCGGCATGATCGCTTCACGAATTCCGTTGATCATCGCCGTTTCAATCTGTTTGAAGTCGCGTGAACGATAATACGCATATCCACCTACTATTACCATTGTGCCAAAAATCGCCATATGTGGCGTCGCTTTGGCCAAAAACATCAGTGCGAGCAAGGTAATCCCGCTCATCAACACGACGAATACAGCTTCTTTTCCTTTCATCTGCATCGACGTCCCCTCCTTTCGTTATATCTTCTTTATTTATTATTTCACCTAACCGCTTAAACGCTTTTATGCACAAAAGCATGTCAGCGATGTTTTTTACTATACTCGCTTCCTTTCTCCCTGTCAAACGTCTTTTATGATAAATTATATGCTTGAGGGTGACCTCCGGAGTTCGTAACCTCCTCCGACATCAAAACTAGCGAAAAGGAAGTGTGCTTCATGCAACACGAAAAAGCATTGGTCGTCTTTAGTGGTGGCCAAGATTCAACCACTTGCCTGTTTTGGGCAAAACAACAATTCTCTCATGTGGAGGCGGTGACGTTCGCATATGGTCAACGCCATGATGCGGAAATCGAGGTCGCCAAAGAAATTGCGACAGAACTCGATGTCCCACACCACATCCTCGACTTGTCCCTACTCGGACAACTCACATCGAACGCGCTCACGAGACACGATCTCGACATCGACAATGCGGACGTCCCAAATACGTTCGTCGATGGACGCAACCATCTATTCTTATCATTTGCGGCCGTCATGGCCAAACAACTCGGTATGCATCACATCGTGACCGGTGTATGTGAAACGGACTTTTCAGGTTACCCGGATTGCCGAGACCAATTCATCAAATCACTCAACGTGACACTCAATTTAGCGATGGATTATCCATTCGTCATCGACACACCGCTCATGTGGCTCGATAAAAAAGAGACGTGGGCACTCGCCGACGAGCTCGGTGCCTTTGACTACGTCAAAGAACGTACGCTCACTTGCTACAACGGTGTCATCGGTTCAGGTTGTGGAGAATGTCCGGCGTGTAAGCTTCGTCAAAACGGACTTACAGCTTACGAGGAGGTGCGCGTATGAAACATGCTCCATTCCTCGCTCCGACCAGTGTCGAATCAAAGCAAGAAGGCTCGCTCATCTACTGTCCGCATCGCGTTCAAATCGTCAAAGAAGTGACGTTCGACGCAGCGCACCATCTCTTTGACTATGACGGCAAATGTCGTGCCCTTCATGGTCATACGTATAGGCTCCAGATGGGTGTCAGCGGCTTTCTCGACAATCGCGGCATGACGCTCGACTTCGGTGACTTGAAAAAAATCTTCAAAGAAGAGCTTGAGCCATATCTCGACCATCGCTATTTGAACGAGTCACTCCCTTATATGAATACAACTGCAGAAAACATGTGCTATTGGATTTTTGAACAGTTGGCGACACATCTGCCAAATGAACGCGACGTCCGTGTCGAATTCGTCCGTTTGTACGAAACGCCGACGTCTTACGCTGAGTTCCGCCGTGAATGGTTGGTGGAATCGTGAAAATCCCTGTTTTAGAAGTGTTCGGACCGACCTTTCAAGGAGAAGGCCGGGCCATCGGACAAAAGACGATGTTCGTCCGGACCGCCGGTTGCGATTATCGCTGTTCGTGGTGCGATTCCGCCTTTACGTGGGACGGTTCAGAAAAACCGGACATGCTGACAGCCGATGAGGTCATCGCTCGCCTGGATGCACTGGGTATGTACGATTATGTCACCATCTCGGGTGGCAATCCGCTCCTTATCGCGGCTATGGAAGACCTCGTTGTGAAGTTGAAAGAACGTGGTGTCACACTCGCTGTCGAGACGCAAGGTAGCCGCTATCAAGACTGGCTCACACAAATCGATGACGTGACCCTCAGTCCGAAACCTCCATCGTCTGGTATGAAAACGAACTGGGAGCAACTCGACGCTATCGTCGAACAGTTGCGCCCGGAGCAGACGACATTCAAAGTCGCTGTCTTTGATGAAGCGGACCTTGCCTACGCGAAAGAAGTGCAGCAGCGCTACTCACCGGACGTCATGTATTTGTCGGCTGGTAACCCGGAGCCTGGTGCAGATGGAGACATCACCGATGCCCAGCTCCGTCGTTTGAAACAACTATGGGAAGACGTCGCACGCGACCCGTCATGGCAAAGCGTCCGCGTCCTACCACAACTACACACATTACTGTACGCCAACGAACGTGGCGTCTAAGGAGAATGAACATGAGACCAGAAGACTTACAAGATCTTTCGCTCCTCGGACAGAAGAGCGTCCCATATATTTTTGAATACACACCTGACGTCCTTGAGGCGTTCCCGAATCGTCATCCGGAGAACGACTACTTCGTGAAATTCAACGCACCCGAATTTACATCGTTGTGCCCGATCACGAACCAACCGGACTTCGCAACCATCTACATCTCGTACATCCCGGATGAGAAACTCGTCGAGTCGAAGTCGTTGAAGTTGTACTTGTTCAGTTTCCGTAACCACGGTGACTTCCACGAGAACTGCATCAATGTCATCGGGAAAGATCTCGTCAAGTTGATGGAGCCGCGCTATCTCGAAGTGTGGGGGAAATTCACACCACGTGGCGGTATCTCGATCGATCCGTACTACAACTACGGAAAGCCTGGCACGAAGTACGAAAAAATGGCAGAACACCGTCTGTTCAACCATGACCTGTATCCAGAAACGGTCGACAACCGTTAATTGAAAAGTAGGCGCTCCAATCTGGAGTCGCCTACTTTTTTTGATAGCGATGAATCTGTCGCTTGATCGGTTCACGGAAAACGGTCGCAACGAGCGTCAACACGAGCATGATTCCAAATGCCAAGGCGATGAGCGTCCAATCCCCACTGGCGATACTACTCCCGAGAAAATTGTTCGCAAACGCTCCGGGAATCATACCGACGACGGTCGCAAACAGATAGGCGAGTACGTTTACTTTTGCCAAACCAGAAGCATAGCTGACCAAATCGAAATTAACGAGCGGGATGAGACGTAAGATGAGGACGTAAAAGAAGCCGTCTTCTTCGATTTTACGCTGAATGGCTTCGTAATTCGTTGATTCGAAGTGATGCAGGAAACGATCGCCGAAAAAAATTGCCACATAATACGCAACAAGCGCACTCAATGTCGCCCCGATGACGGTATAGATGACGCCCGGTAACATCCCAAACGCCAAGCCGCCGGCGACCGACAAGACGGACGTCGGGAACAAGATGAGCGGACGAACGGTGAACAATAAAATGTAAATGAGCGGAGCCAACCATCCGAATTGAATGATGTAGTCCCGAATATCGCCTGGGCTTACGTCAACCCACTGATAAAGGAATGTCGCCGTCCCGAACAGGAGTAGGACGAGTGCAATCATCCATTGTATCTTCCACTTCTTCATCGTCCTCCTCCTCTCTATTTGCTTTTATTCCCGTAATCGAGGATGTCATCCACCTTTTTTCAGCCATCTCGATATGGTACGGTTAGAAAAAGCAGAAGGAGGAAATCGATATGAACCTTGCAGATGCCCTAACATTGAAACAGTTGCTCCATGAGCAAATCGATACATTGACCGAAGAGATTGAGCATGTGGCGTTCATCTCGCTTCAAGCGAATGAATCCATTCCGACCATTCAGTCTCGTTCCCTTCAAGACATCGAGATGGAACTTGAACACATTCGTCTAGACTTACGTCAGCTCGACCGTCTCATTCAAGAGGCGAACGTCCAAGCCGTTGTCGAGACGCACGACGGTCCGCTTCCGCTCGTCGAGGCAATCGAACTTGCTGTTCAGTTACGCGTCCAAGCACGACTTTATGAAAAATTATCGCTTCGTCCGAAGAAAGACTATGTGCATGGGGTTGCCGTGATCAAACACGCCTTATACGATCCGGAGCTGTATCGCCTGAAAGCGCGCGATATTAAGAAGCGTGCCATTCGAATCGAAAGTGCGATTCAAGCCGTCCGTTATCAGACTGACATTGAATTTGATGCATCACGATATATGTAAAAAAGCGAAGGGATTCCTTCGCTTTTTACATATGGTCATGGTGATGGTGGTGGATATCATGATGACTCGATGAAGAAGAACGTCGACGTGGTGGTGCCTCATCGGCAAATTTTTCTCCGTCTAAAATCCCGAGACGCTTATATTGACGATCGACCCGCTCTTTCGTCTCTTCGCGAACAGCGTCAGACTCCATCACCAATTGATAGCATCCGAGTGCGACACGGAACGGCTCCATGCGTATCCGTTCAATCGAGAAGGAATCGATGCCCCGTAAATAGTCTGCCAATCGCTCAGCCGTGTCATCGCTCGGGTCATCGGCGAGCTGCGAGGCGAATTGTTGTAAGTCCTTCAATGTATTTGATGTTTTAGAGTAACTTCGACTTGATTTGATGACACCAAATGCGATAAGTCCAACAATGGTGAAAAACATGAGTGGAAAGAATAAATTGATGATCGTGAAAAATGGGTCCGCCCCAAATTCTAAAGTAGACATTTCAAATTCCCCCTTTTTCTTTATGTACGTTCATTCAGTCGAATCGGTTTCAACAAAAAAACCGCGATCACACGACCGCGGCATCGATTCAACTGTTCAGTTGTTTCTCCATCATGATGCGCGGCTCGCCATCTTCGGTGTAGGCGCCCATGATGTCATATCCGCAAAGGAGGTTCAAGATGATGACCCCTTTGTTCGTATTGCGTGCTTTCGTCCGAATCGAATGGAACCCTTGCGCTTCGACCCATTCGAGTTGCGTGTCCATCAGCTTGCGACCGACGCCATGCTTTTGGAAGTCCGGATGTACGCCGCCCGCCCAGCTATAAAACCGATAAGGCTCCGCCTCATAACCAATTTTAAAGCCAACTAGCTGCTCTTCAGAGAAAGCCAGCAGCACTAACGGATTGGCGTGCCGATACAGGCGCTCTTTAAATCGCAACTGATCGAGGTCACCGTATAACGTGCGGTACAGCCGGAAGAAGTCCTCTTCAAAATCCTTAAAGTTGTTCGTCACATCTTTTACGATAAATGAACTCGTCGTACTCATCGTGCCATCCCCTTTCAGTTTCTGGACAAAGATTCCGTACGTCTGTTCATTTCGCCGTTCATTCTGAATTTCCTGTCTCCCGTTCAAAAGCTGTGACACCTTTTTGTTTATATAGTCCGAGCGTACGCTTCGGCAAACTCTTGACCATCCAGTCTTTGAAGATGCGCGCTTGATCTTCGACCGGAAGCTCGTAGCCATCCGTCACGATATGTCGTGACCGTGTCGTGACATCGTACAAGGAAATCGCCGCCGCCACGGAGATGTTCAAACTTTGTACGTATCCTTGCATCGGAATAACAAAGTTCCCGTCCGCCTTATGAAGTGCTGTTTCCGAGACACCACTATGTTCATTCCCGAATAGCAGAACGGTCGGCTTCGACACATCCACCTCTTCGAGCGGAATTGCTTCCTCACTCAATGCCGTCGCATATACTTGATAACCGTCTTCTTTTAAAGCGTCAATCGCCTCTTCGATGGAGCCATGCTCGACGACGTCCACCCAACGGTCGGCACTCTTGGCGATAATCGAGTTCGGTTTGAACTTCGCACGCCCTTCGACGACGTGTAACGTCTGCACCCCGAACGCATCGGCCGAACGCAATACGGCAGATTGATTGTGCGGATCGTCGACACCTTCCGTCAAAATCGTGATATGGTTCGTTCGTGTATTCAATACTTCATACATCCGTTTGATTCGATCTGGCATGAGCATCTCATATAGAGGAAGATCGTCTTCCTGCAATACACCCTTCCGCAACAACTCTTCTTTTAATTCAATCTGCTCGTCTTTCGTCAAAGCAGATGTTGTCTGTCTCCAACCCATCTTTCTCGCTCCCTTCAACCTATCATATTGTAGCTAGATTCGATTCGACTGACAAGTTCGCCTCACATCTGCTATTCTCACTTCGGAAATGAAAACAAATGAAAATAGCGAAAACGGTTGCACGAATTTATGCAATCGATTACAATTATTTATGCAAGCGATTGCACTATTGGTAGACACAAAAATAGATAAAACTCCCTCATAGGAAGGAAGCGTATAGCATGAAACAATTGATCTCATTCGATTTCTGGCAGAAACTCGGTAAGGCTTTGATGGTCGTCATCGCCGTCATGCCAGCTGCCGGTTTGATGATTTCCATCGGAAAATTGATTGGAATGTCAGCCGGAGATGTCGGTATCTTATTAACAACAGCTCGTATCATTGAAGATTTAGGTTGGGGCATCATCGTCAACTTACATATCCTCTTCGCAGTCGCGATTGGTGGTTCGTGGGCAAAAGATCGTGCCGGCGGTGCATTCGCAGCACTTCTCGCCTTCATCTTGATCAACCGTGTCACAGGTGCCATCTTCGGTGTCAACAGTGACATGCTTCAAGATCCAGAAGCGACAATCGAGTCACTCTTCGGTGCGAACCTTGTCGTCGCTGATTACTTCACATCTGTACTCGGCTCACCTGCCCTCAACATGGGTGTGTTCGTCGGGATTATCGCCGGTTTCCTCGGTGGTGCACTATATAACCGTTTCTACAACTTCAACAAGTTGCCGAACGCTCTCTCGTTCTTCAACGGGAAGCGCTTCGTACCATTCGTCGTTATCCTTGGTTCAGTCGTTGCTGCCCTCGTTCTATCGATTGTATGGCCAACCATCCAAGGTGCGCTCAACAGCTTTGGTGAATGGATTGCCACATCACGTAACACGGCGCCAGTCCTCGCTCCGTTCATTTATGGTGCACTCGAACGTCTCCTCTTACCGTTCGGTTTACACCACATGCTCACAGTACCAATGAACTACACAGAGCTCGGTGGAACATACACGATTTTAACAGGTGCGACAGCTGGATCGGTCGTTGCCGGTCAAGACCCACTCTGGTTGGCATGGGTGACGGATCTCGTCAACTTGCGTGCTGCTGGTGATACGGCCGCATACAACACGCTTCTCGCTGATGTCGTTCCAGCACGCTTCAAAGTCGGTCAAGTCATCTTGTCATTCGCTGCATTGATTGGTGCCGCGTATGCGATGTACCGCAACGTCGACGCGGATAAGAAGGCACAATACAAGCCGATGTTCTTATCAGCCGGACTCGCTGTCTTCTTGACAGGTGTCACAGAACCGATTGAATTCATGTTTATGTTCGTCGCACCAGTTCTTTATGTCGTTTACGCACTCATGGCCGGTGCTGCCTTCGCATTGGCAGATATCATCGACTTACGTGTACACGCTTTCGGTGCAATCGAACTCTTGACGCGCATTCCGATGATTGTCAAAGCAGGACTTCTTCAAGACTTGATCAACTTCGTGCTCGTCTCTGTCGTGTTCTTCTTCCTCAACTTCGGTGTCTTCAACTTCTTCATTAAGAAGATGAACCTACCGACGCCAGGACGTAACGGGAACTACATGGAAGAAACGACAGAAAAATCATCCGTTACAGGTAACGAACAAGTCATGGGGATTATCGCACTTCTCGGTGGGGAAGAAAACATTGAGGATGTCGACGCATGTATGACTCGTCTTCGTGTGACCGTTAAAGACGTTACACTCGTCTCTGACGAACAAGAATGGAAGAAAAATGGCGCTATGGGTCTTATCGTGAAAGACCGTGGAGTCCAAGCCATCTATGGCCCGAAAGCCGACGTATTGAAATCAGACATTCAAGACGTCATCGGTGCATAATCTACTGGCCAACTCGCTCGAGAGTTGGCCTTTTTCTAAAGGAGGACTATCGTGAATATTTTAACGCTCAATTGTCATGCCTGGTTAGAAGACCGCCAACAAGAGAAAATCGACGCGATTGTCGAACGTATCGCAAGCGAAGAGTATGACTTCATCGCGCTTCAAGAAGTCAATCAACATAAAGAGGCCCCCCTCATCTATGGGAACATCCGTGAAAACAACTTCGCACACGTCCTCGTCGAGCGCCTGAAAGAGTTAGATCTTCACTATCACATGACATGGGACTTTGCCCATTACGGATATGACATTTACGAGGAAGGCGTCGCCATTTTGTCGCGAACACCGTTTCTATCGACCGAGTCGTTCTTCGTATCCAAGACGACGGACCCTGACAATTACAAGTCCCGTAAAATTGTCAAAGCCGTGATTGAAGGTCTTGAAACGCCGACGACCGTCTACTCGTGTCACCTCGGATGGTGGCATGACGAAGAGGAGCCAGTGAAGCATCAACTCGACGAACTACTGCGTCGCGTCGAGCATGACGACCATGCGCTCCTACTCGGTGATTTCAACAACGATGCCTTCATTCGAGGCGAGGGATACGATTATTTGATGGAGAATGGGCTTCAAGACCTGTTCCATCTCGCAACGGAACGCGAAGGTGATGCGACCGTCCAAGGGAAAATCGCCGGATGGGATGAAAACAAGAAATCGCTACGCATCGACTTGATGTTGACGAATGCACCCATTCACGTCTCCCGTCATGCTGTCGTCTTCGATGGCGAAAACGGTCCCATCGTCTCCGACCACGCCGGTGTCGAAGCCACTGTTTTTTGGCGCTAATCCACCTTTTTCTTCCGACTTGGGAGAAAAGGGTTTTTCTTTTGGGAAATATCTTGTAACGTGAGAGGAGACTGATGTCTAACTACTAATGAATGAAATAGAAAGAAGTGTTTGAACATGGAGACAAGCTCGCTCAGTCGAAGCGACTGGACTTTAGTTTTATCCCTATCCTTATTAACCTTCGTTCTCGGAACGAGTGAATTTGTCATCGTCGGCATTTTGCCTGATATCGCAAGCGGTCTATCCATTTCCATCGCGACAGCAGGAAGTCTCGTATCGGCATTCGCCATCAGCTTTGCCGTCGGCACGCCAATCACGATGTCCTTGACGAGCCATCTTCCAAAACGTAAATTGATGCTCGGCTTGACGATTCTCTTCACCGTCCTGAACTTATTAAGCAGTCTCGCTCCCATGTATGAGTGGTTACTCGTCTTGCGCATGCTGACGGCCGTCGTCACAGGTGTCTTGATCTCGCTTGCCATGCTCGTCGCCAGCGAGAGCGTCCCTCCGGCAAAACGGGGCGTGGCCGTGTCCTTTATTTTCGGTGGCTTTACAATGGCCAACGTGTTCGGGGTTCCGATCGGAACGTTCATCGGACAACAGGCAGGATGGGAGTCCACGTTCTGGTTGACGACTCTGCTCGGTGCAGTCGCCTGGATTGCCATTTATCGTGTCTTGCCGAATCAATTGTCTCAAGAAAAAGCATCACTCCGTGAACAAATGGCACTCCTGACGAATCCACGTATCTTGATCGCCTTCTTAATTCCGGCGTTCGGTTTCGGGGCGACGTATGTCGTATATACGTATCTCGTACCGATTTTAAAAGATGTACTCGGTGTACCGGTCGCTTGGGTCAGTCCGATTTTATTCGCCTACGGATTCATCTCGATCTTCAGTAATATCGCTGCCGGAAAGATCGCCAGTCACAATCCGATCGGACGCTTACGGTTCGTCTTTCTCGTCCAGGCATTCGTCCTGGCCGCGTTATTCGTGACGACGTCGAATGTGACGCTCGGTCTCCTCAATATCGCCCTCATGTCGTTCATGGCGATTTTATTGACGACATCGACTCAGATTTATTTGATCGATTTGGCGGAGAAGTTCAATCCGAACGCCAAAGGTCTCGCCTCATCACTTATGCCTGTGGCGAGTAACGTCGGAATCGGACTTGGTTCCGCTCTTGGTGGTGTCGTCTACGCGACGAGCCCTATCATGACGCTCGCGCTCGTCGGTGGTTTGGTCGCCCTCGTCACAGCCGGGTTGACCGCAGTCAGTTATTCACTCGATCAACGCTAAAACGTGCACACCTCGATGAAGGTGCGCACGTTTTTTATAACCATTCGAGAATCGCCGATAGGACTTCGTCGAGTTGTTCTTTCGATGTGAGCGGACTTTCCTGATCGCCTTTTTGTGGACCATACATTCCGAAGTTGGCATGATTCCCGCCTTCGATTTGTACGAATTGACTATCGGCAGGTAGGTCGCTTCGACTCGCCTCGATGTCTTCCGGGACAGCCAATCCATCCAACTCACCCGAGATGGATAGCACGCGTAAGTCACTATCGACCATCGAGCTGATCGGATATGATGCGAGGAAAATGACACCTTCTACCGACTCTTGATGCTCAAGCGCGTAACCCGACGCCGCCGAACCTCCGAGTGAATGACCGGCTACGATCCAGCGTTCAATCTCCGGATGTGCCTCGATGATTGGATCGGCTGCGTCGATATCTAAAATGCCTAAGTTGAGTCGAAGCGACGGAATGGCGACGAAATACCCTTCCTCGGCTAAACGTGTTCCATAATACGCATACGCCTCTTTCTCCACTTTCGCCCCTGGATAAAGAATGATTCCGACCTCACTCGTCGGATCTCCAAACTCGAGACGGTTGTCGACCACTTTCCCCTCTTCGGCATACCGTGTCGCTTCATCGGTCGGTTCGTACGTGAACTGCGTCCAAATTAAAAAGCCTGCTACCGCGATGATTAGCAATCCTACGATTGAGAGTGCGGTCCACTTGAAGAATTTCTTCATTATATAGCCTCCATTTGCATCCACTTCATCATAACGTTACACTAATAAGAAAAAGCATGATCAGGGGGACACCATGACCAGAAGTAATATAACCACGACGATTCAGTGGTTTATTTTTATTTTAGCTACAAATATTGTACCACCACTCTCCATCGCCGCCTTGTTTGAACTGTCACCAGATGAGACGATGACCTTTATATCCCGCTCACTTTTCATCTTCGCACTCTTCAGCATCATTCAGACGTTGCTCGGCCATCGCCTCCCGATACTCGAAGGACCTGCCGGCATTTGGTGGGGTGTCTTCACCTTATACGCCTCCATCGGTCCCGCTCTATATGGAAGTCAGCAAGAGACGCTGCAGGCACTCGGATTCATGCTGTTTTTGAGCGGAATCCTCGGTGTGTTGTTGACCGTCACCGGCATCTTAAGACGCATGCTCGCCCTGTTTACACCGCAAGTGCTCGGCGTCTATATGATTTTGCTCGTCCTTCAATTATCAGGGGCCGTCATTAAAGGTGGATTTGGGGTGACGGAAGACGGAATCAATATCATTCAGGCCGTAGCGACGGCTGGGCTCGTCTTGTTCGCACTCACGCTCGAGCAAAGTCGCTTTAAACAATATGGACTCGTCATGACGCTATTCGTCGGGTTCGGCTTGTTCCATTTACTCGACCTTGGAAATCCAATCGTTCGTTCGGAATCCTTCTTCCTCGTACCGGAACTTCTTCCGTTCGGAAATTGGGTGTGGGATTGGAACTTGTTACCGACGGCTTTCGTCATCACCCTACTTCTCATGACGAACGTCCTTGCGAACATCAAGTTGATTGAGCGCATCGTCAGTTCTCGCGAAAAACGAGAAATCAAAGGAAACGTTCCCGCATCGGGTGTCGCCAGTGGCGTCAGTCAAATCGTGGCTGGTCTGTTCGGCACACCGGGTCCTGTCGCCATCTCCGGGACAGCTGGTTTCCTCTCTTCGACGGAGAGCGTCCAGCGTGCTCCGCATTTGGTTGCCCACGCCCTCATGATGGGGTTAGCACTCATCGGTCCATTCGTCTCGTTGATTGCGAGCATCCCGGCCGCTGTCGGTTATGCAATCGTGACACCGCTCATTGCAACGATGATCATCATCGGAATCAATGAGGCGGCCTTTGAATTGAAGCAGTCCACGGCATCCCTCACAGTCGGGCTCCCGCTCGTCATCGGTGCCGGGGCGATGTTATTACCACCCGGTTCAATGAATGACCTGCCACCGCTTCTTGCGACCGTCTTCTCTAACGGGCTTGTTCTCGGAACAATTGTCGCCTTAACAACTGCCATCTTAAGTAAAATCAAGGATTGAAAAAAAGAACTGGCCGTATTGGTCAGTTCTTTTCACGTACATGCATATGGTAACGGGCATCGTGCGGTAAAACAGCGCCTTCTTCTTGTTCGAAATGCGCACGGTCTTTCCAATAACGAACGACTGACGAAGTATCACGATGCAGGGCGCGTTGTAGCGCTTGTTTTGCCGTGACAGGCGTTTCGTCATCGTTTGTCAATTCAAGTCCCATCAGTTTATAACCGATTGTTTGTCCACCCCGACTCATTTGCCACGCTTCCATGGCATATGTCAGTAGTGTCGGTGTGATGACCGCATGCACGAACTCGCTCTTTACTTTCTTTCGTACGAGCTGTTCTACGCCCACGCTGACAAGACCTGCAATGACACTGTCAATCATGACTGCTTTGGTTCGCTTTTTTGTCAATGGATTCATCGGCTCATCCTCTGCATCATCCCTGACGTCAACACTTCGATTCCTTCGCCTTCTTCAGACGCCATAATCAAGGCACGAGCGACATGAAGCGCCTGAATCGGTGCGACTTCCGGTGTCTTCTCAAGCAAGATTGACTGGAACGGTCGACTGATGACCTCGGCCGCCTTCTCTCCGAAGCGAAATGAATCACGCTCTCCGAGTAACAGAGAAGGACGGGCGATAATCAAGTGATGGAAGTTGAAAATACGTAACGCGTTCTCAAGCTCCCCTTTCACACGGTTGTAAAAGAAAGTCGAACGCAATGATGCGCCTTGTGCCGATACGACCGCATAGCGCGTCGCACCGTGTGCCTTGGCGACACGGGCCACTTCAAGTGGTAATTCTAAATCAACTTGTTTGAACGCTTCTTGCGAGCCAGCTACCGCAATCGTTGTGCCGAGCGCACAGTACACGTCGTCGATCTGTGGAAGGGATGAATCCATCTCCTCGAAACCGACGATCTCATGTAACTTCGGATGACTCCAACGCTTCGAGCGACGGACAACGATCCAGACCGCATCATAACGGTCACTCTCTAACAACTGTTCCACCAATTCGCGGCCAATCAAACCGGTCGCGCCTACGACAAGTGCAGTTTTCCCCATTCGTGACTCCTCCTAGACTACTATTTCCTTCAGTCTAGCTGACTTGCCGTTCCTCGGCAATGATTGTCCCGGGACGGAATCGGTCCATCATACGGAAAAATCCGTTCAATGCGAGCGCCGTGAATGAACCTGCCACGATAGCACTATCCGTGAACAACTGCAGCCACTCCGGCATGTTTGCGACGATGGCTGGATTGGCGGTAATACCGAGCCCAACACCGATTGAGAGGGCAATGGTAATCAAGTTCTCGTTTTTCGAAAAATCGACCTGGCTCAGAATTCGAATGCCGGAAGCAGCGACCGTTCCGAACATGACGAGCATCGCTCCCCCAAGCACAGGTTTTGGAATCAATGTCGTGAACGTAGCGACTTTCGGAAGGAAGCCGAGCAAGATGAGCAATCCACCTGTCCAGAAGATGACACGGCGCGATTTTACACCTGACAATTGAACAAGTCCGACATTTTGACTGAACGTCGTGTACGGGAAGCTGTTGAAAATCCCTCCGAGAATCGTTGCGACACCTTCCGCACGATACCCTTTCGTCAATTCGTTCGCACCAATCGGCTTTTTCGTGATATCGCTGAGCGCCAAGAATACACCTGTCGATTCAATCATCGAGATAATGGCGACGAGCGTCATGACGAGGATCGCGGACACATCAAATGTCGGCATCCCAAAGTAGAACGGTTGAACCATTTGGAACCAACCCGCTTCCCGGACAGGACTGAAATCGACGAGACCGAGCGAAGCAGCAACCCCTGTTCCGATGAGGACGGCAAAGAGGACAGCAGCGGCGCGTGTGAAGACGGTCCCGACACGGTTCAAGACGAGAATGAGTAAAATCGTAAAGCCACCTAATCCTAGATTCTGCATCGATGCGAATCCAGGCTCACCTGGCATCCCGCCACCGATGTCATTGATGGCGACCGGAATCAGTGAGAGACCAATGATCGTCACGACCGAACCGAGAACGACCGGCGGGAAGAAACGTGCGAGCTTCCCGACAAATCCGGAAATGAGGATAACAATGATTCCACTGGCAATCAACGCGCCATAAATGGCCGTAATTCCATTTGCGCTTCCAATCGCAATCATCGGACCGACCGCCGTGAACGTACATCCGAGGACGACCGGCAATCCGACACCCGTAAAGCGTGTCGTCCATACTTGTAATAACGTCGCTACCCCACACATGAATAAATCAATTGCGACAAGATAGGCGAGTTCGGTTGGACCAAGCCCGATGGCACCCCCGACGATGAGCGGGACGATGGCTGCTCCCGTGTACATCGCGAGTAGATGCTGAAATCCGAGACTTGCTGTCTTGAATGTATTCATCGAACGACCTCCACGAACGAGATATGGTCTTTCTCTAATTTCGCGACGCGCGCTAGCGATTCGACGCGATAACCACGCTCAATCAATTTATCGCGCCCTGGTTGGAACGATTTTTCGATGACGATGCCAACACCTGAAACTTCTGCACCTGCCGCTTCGACGAGTTGTGTCAGCCCGAGTGCCGCTTCCCCGTTCGCGAGGAAGTCATCGATGACAAGAACGCGTTCGCCTGATAAGACGAAACGTCGGCTCAAGCTGATGCGGTTCGTCTCCTGTTTCGTGAACGAATAAACATCCGCTTCGACGAGGTCGTCTTGGAGCGTCAGCGATTTCCGTTTACGCGCGAATACGAACGGGATGCCCATCTCAAGCGCCGTCATCATCGCTGGCGCAATCCCGCTCGATTCGAGTGTGACGATGCGGTCGATTTGAGCGTCTTTGAAACGTTCTGCAAATTCTTTGCCGATGGCTTGCATAAGTACCGGGTCGACTTGATGATTCAAGAAGGCGTCAACTTTCAACACTTGGTCGGATAAGGCCCGACCCTCTTCACGGATTTTGTCTTCTAACTGCTTCATTGTTGTCCCCTCCATTAAAAAATGCGATTCGTCACCCCTCATCGGGAGGCAACGAACCGCATGGAAATCAACGATAGCATACGACAAGCGCCACCCGTAGTCGAACCATTTACGGTAGTTCGGTAGAGACTTGCGGACCATATTTCCGCTGATATACGAGTGCGAATCTATTTATTTAAGATAAACTTTATTGTAGACGAGCTGACGAGAAATGCAATAGGTTGCAATCAAACGGCGAAATGTTCGATTTTTCTGAAACTGCTGTATACTGTATGTATTGGATATGAGAGAGGAGCCTTGCCCTTATGAAGTTATTCGTATTAGGCGCAACCGGTCGGACCGGACATCAATTCATCGACCAAGCCATCGAGCACGGTCATGACGTCACCGCGTTCGTACGTGAACAGAAAAAGTTGATTCGGACCCCACAACTTGAAATCATCGAAGGCGACTTATATGACATCGATGCGTTAACAGAAGCGATGCACGGTCATGATGCGGTCATCAGCTGTCTCGGAACGGATTTGAGCGATCCGGACTTTTTAGCGAGTGTCACGGACAAGCTCGTCCCAGCGATGAAGACGAATGGCATCTCACGCGTCGTCTATTTGGCTTCAGCCGGGATCGACAATGAGATACCGGGACTTGCCGGGAAAGCCATTACGTTCATGCTCCGGAAGCCGCTCCGTGATCATCGGGCAGCCGTGGACTTGTGGCGAAATTCGTCATTCGATTATACGATTGTACGACCGATGCAATTGACGGACGGCCCCCGCACCTCGACGTATCGAACGGCCATCGATGAAGTGCCAGAGAACGGGAAACACATCTCACGGGCAGACGTCGCCCAGTTCATGCTTCATGCGATTGAAGAACAGGAACACGTACGGGAGTCAGTCGGACTGGCGTACTAATTTGATCCAATTCATGCTACAATATCGGGTAGTTTACTTTGAAAGGAACGAAAACGAATTATGAGTATATTAACGGTACAAAACTTGAGCCACGGCTTTGGTGACCGCGCTATTTTGAACGATGTCTCTTTCCGCCTCTTAAAAGGGGAGCATATCGGTCTCGTTGGAGCAAACGGTGAAGGAAAATCGACGTTCATGAACATCATCACGCGCAAGCTGCAACCGGATGAAGGGAAAATCGAATGGGCGAAAAACGTCCGTGTCGGTTACCTCGATCAACACGCAGTACTTGAGCGCGGGATGACGATTCGGGACGTCTTGAAAGGTGCTTTCCAATACCTGATTGACATGGAGACGCGCATCGGCGAACTCTACATGGAGATGGGTGACGCGACGCCGGAACAGATGGAAGACATGCTTGCGGAGGTCGGTGAGCTTCAAGAAACGCTCGACTCGAACGACTTTTACATCATCGATGCGAAAGTAGAAGAAGTCGCACGCGGCCTCGGTATTTTAGACGTCGGACTCGACCGGGACGTCACGGACTTGTCAGGTGGACAGCGTACGAAAGTATTGCTCGCGAAGTTGCTTTTAGAGAAGCCAGATATCTTGCTCCTCGATGAGCCGACCAACTATTTGGATGAAGTGCATATCGAGTGGTTGAAACGCTATCTTCAAAACTATGACAATGCCTTCATCTTGATCTCCCACGATATCCCGTTCTTAAATAGTGTCATCAACTTGGTCTACCATATGGAAAACCAAGAGTTGAACCGCTATGTTGGGGACTATGACAAGTTCATGGAAGTGTACGAGATGAAGCGTTCGCAACTTGAAGCCGCCTATAAGCGTCAGCAAGCCGAAATCGCGGATTTGAAAGACTTCGTTGCCCGAAACAAAGCGCGTGTGTCGACACGAAACATGGCGATGTCACGTCAGAAGAAACTCGATAAGATGGATGTCATCGAATTGAGTGCGGAACGTCCGAAACCAGAATTCCGCTTCTTGCAGGCACGTACATCGGGGCGCCTCATCTTTGATGCGAAAGGTCTCGTCATCGGATACGATGAGCCACTCTCACGTCCGCTCGACCTTCAGATGGAGCGCGGTCAAAAGATTGCCCTCGTCGGAGCGAACGGAATCGGGAAGACGACGCTCTTGAAGAGCTTACTCGGCTTGATCAACCCGCTTGAAGGGACAGTCGAACGCGGTGAGTTTCTTGAGATGGGTTACTTCGAACAGGAAGCCGCATCAAGCAACAACACGTGTATCGAAGAGATTTGGAGCGAATTCCCGTCACTCAACCAACAGCAAGTACGCGCGATGCTCGCGAAATGCGGTCTCATGACGAAGCACATTGAAAGTAAAATCTCTGTCCTCAGTGGTGGAGAAAAGGCGAAAGTACGTCTTTGCAAACTCTTAAACAACGAAACGAACTTACTCTTACTCGATGAGCCGACGAACCACTTGGACGTCGACGCGAAGGAAGAGTTGAAGCGTGCGTTGAAAGAGTACAAAGGAAGCGTCCTCCTCATCAGTCACGAACCAGAATTCTATGAGGATATCGTCACAGACGTCTGGAACTGTGAATCGTGGACGACGAAAGTATTCTAATTCAGTAAAGGACGTGTCGTATGGCTGGCCCAATTCAAACGAATGAACGGATTATTTTGTATGACATTATCCGAGGGTTTGCCCTCTGCGGCATTTTCCTCGTCAATATCCCGAGCATGCTCGGGAGCGACTGGATGTTTGGTCGTCCCGACTATTACGGGAACGACTTGTTCGTCCGCACGCTCTTTGACTTGTTCGTGCAGACGAAGTTTTATACGATTTTCTCCCTCTTATTCGGGATCGGCTTTTCGATTTTCCTCGAGCGTTCTTACGCTCGTGGCGAATCGGTCAGTCGTTACATACGCCGTATTGCGATTCTTTTCTTATTCGGTCTCGCGCATTTGGCGATTTGGTCAGGTGACATCTTACATACGTATGCGATGTGGGGCTTATTGCTTCCTCTCTTTTATGGGTTGAGTAACCGCGCGATATTGACATGGGCGTGGAGTTTATTGGTTGGAAGTTTCTTACTATTCAATGTTGCCCCTATCTATGTAGAGTGGGCTTTTGGATACATGTATTTAGGAGAGTCGTTCCCGAGGGTCTTTAATTCAGGCTTCGGTCCTTGGCTAGACTATCGATTCGACAACGAGATTTTTACTATGATTCAAAATTCACTTTTTGTCGGAATCGAGATTCTCGGTCTGTTCTTACTCGGTCTCTTCATCGGACGGGAACGAAAGCTTCTGACTTGGAGTATCCAAGGATTGACCCGGACTGCTGCTATCTGCGCAATAGCAGCCATACCATTCTGGGGAATCATCATCTGGCATCATTACGGTGATGGCGCCTCTTATATGTCCACGAACTCAGCAGCCGTATGGATTTCCGGAAAACTGCTCGCTACAACGTACATCTGCCTGTTCACCATCGCCGTTCGAAAAGGTCGGACGTTCGCCCCGCTTCAAGCACTCGGTCGAATGGCACTCACGAACTATCTGACACATACGTTGATCATTGTCTTGCCAGTGATCGCACTCGGGGCGTACGGGGCGCTTTCCTTAACCGAAGGTCTATTCCTCAGCATCGCCATTTTGATTGCGCAGTCGTTCTTCTCGATGTGGTGGCTAAAGACTCACCGTTACGGACCGTTTGAGAAACTATGGCGTCTCGGAACATACGGACGACAAACAAAATCATCCTAAGATCGGACTTCATTGTCCGGTCTTTTTTTAAATAAAAACTGCAGACGAATGAACGTCTGCAGTTCCGCTCGAGGCCACGGCTTCGAGTTTTTATTTTGTTGCCGCTTCCGTTAAGAATGGCACGATTTGCTTCTTACGTGAGACGACGCCAGGAAGTGTCGCCAATCCGTTTTGAAGGGTCACGTTGAACGCTTGTTCGAAGAGTTCGGGTTTTGGTCCGACAACGATGGCTTCCGAATCGTTCGTCAAAATGTTCGTGATGGCGAATACGAACAAGTCTAAGTTTTTCGCCGCAACCGTTTTGGCAATCGCCGCCTCGACTTCCGCTTTACGGTTCAAGACATCGTTCGCATCGACCGTGTTCACTTGTGCGATTTCGACACGATAGTCGCCCATCGCGAATTCTTTCGCATCGAGTGAGATGAGTTCTTCAATCGTTTTTTGGCTAAGGTCCGCACCGGCTTTGAGCATCTCAAGACCGTATGTTTCTGCATCGACGCCAGCAATCTCCGCAAGTTCTTTCGCTGCTTTGATATCTTCACCTGTGCATGTCGGCGATTTGAAGAGAAGCGAGTCTGAGATGATGGCGGAAAGCATTAAGCCGGCCATATCCGCTGCGATTTCGACACCATGCTCTTTATACAACTTCAACAAGATTGTCGCCGTACATCCGACTGGCTCCGCACGATAGTAGAGCGGGTCTGCCGTTTGGAAGTTTGCGATACGGTGGTGGTCGATGACCTCAAGGATTCGCACGTCTTCAATCCCGTCCGCACTTTGTTGGAACTCGTTATGGTCAACCAAGATAACTTCTTCCGCCTCACCTTTCACGCTTTCAATCAAGCGTGGTGCTTTCACACGGAAGTGATCGAGCGCATATTGTGTTTCGCCGTTCACTTCACCGAGACGGACCGCTTCTGCGTCCATCCCTAATTTCTTTTTCAACTCGGCATAGGCGAGCGCTGACGTGATTGTGTCGGTATCTGGATTTTTATGTCCAAAGACTAGTACTGTACTCATGTCTCATTCTCCTCACTAAATAGTTTTCCCCTATCCATTATAACGTCCACGGCATTTCTTTCAATTCCCAAACAAAAAGAGCCGTGTCGGCTCTTATGCTTGTTCATCTTCATCTGTCTCTTCGAGGTCGGAATGATCTCCTTTTGAATCTTCTTCATGGGAGATGTCCGGCTGATCTCGCTTCAACTTTTCTTTTTCTTCTTGTTCACGCTTTTCTTTGTCTGACATATCGTGTCATCCTTTCGAAAATCCGACTTGTCATAATCTGTTCCCCAAGCCAGATTTCGTCAAACGACATTTCACTAAACGTAAACAAACTGAAACGTCAGGCCTGCACGAAGACGATTTCTTCTCCGCGAAGTTCGACTTTCACGTCTTGTCCTTGGAACAACCACTCATCTTGTTCCGCCACGACAAAACGAATGCCGTCTTCTTCGGTCTCAACAGCCGCATTGTTCACGTCTTCTGTGATGACCCCGACAGAAAAACCGTGCGTCAAGTCTGTCGAACCCCCATACTTTGCAAACAAACGAACCGTTTGGCCTGCTTCGACTTCCATTTCTTCTTTAAACCATTGGAGCGCTTCTTCTGTTACTTGAATCTTCATAACATCTCCTCCTCTCGACTACTCCTTTCATTCTAAACGTTTCAAAAGAGTCGAGCGAGGAAGTTGCCTAAAGTGTTGTGCCAACTTGATAGCTCACCGTCATGCCATGCGTCTCCGGTTGCGCACCATTCATTTCAGCGAGCGTCGTTTCAAATAAACGTCGCCCGATTTCTTCATTCGGTGAGAGCATCGTCGACAGTCCGAATGCATGACCGATCGGATGTCCGTCAAACCCGAGCATGGCGACTTCCTGAGGAATCTTGATGTCTCGCCGTTGCATCTCTCCTAAAAATCCGAGGGCGACATAATCGGACGAGAAAAAGAGCGCTCGAGGACGCTCTTTTTGAGAGAGGAACGTTTCAGCTAGCCGAATACCGTCCTCACTCGTCAAATAGCCCGTCCAAATCCATTGCTCACGCGCATGCGCTACTTCATCGAAATAGGCTTGCTGACGCGCAAGGGAACTCGGACTATGGCTTCTTGACAAGATGATTCCAATCTCTTCGTATCCGTATTGCTGTAACACACGAATACCTGATACGAACGACGCGTAATGATCGACATGGATCGACGAAATTGTCTCCGGTGCACCGACGGTCGCCACAGCAATCGGTCCGTACACGCGATATGTCTCCATTTCCTTAAAGGACATCTCATGAGACAAGACGATCGCCCCATCGACTTCACGGTGCTTCAATAAATCGAGCGCTTGTCGTTCCTCGCTCAGTTTATACTCCGTCTGCCACATGACGAGGCGATAATCGTGCTCGAGCGCCGCCTTGGCGAGCCCATTAACGAAGAAACCGTAATAAGGATGATTCATATAAGGTAGGATGACGACGATTCGTTGCGTCTTCCCTGTCGACAACGTCAACGCCTGTTGATTTCGCAAATACCCGAGCTCCTTCATTGCCGCATGTACACGGGTTCGTTTTTCTTTCGATACGTACGGATGCTCGTTCAGGACGCGTGAGACCGTCGTCACCGAAACGTCAGCGTGCTTCGCGATATCTCGAATGTTTGCCATTCATCTCACCTCAACTTGTAAGCCTTTGCATATAGTGTACCCACTCTGCTTGCTGACTGTCACCTCTTTCGACGACTTGACAACGAATCGCTTGAACGAGACGGAAGCGCTCCTCTAACGGCAGATGAAGAAACTCTTCACGGAAACGAGTACACAACATTTTCCCAAACGGTGTGTACAACTGATTGATGACGAGCTCGTATACGATTCCACAGCACCATGTTTTCCACGTTGTCGGTTTCATATCGGTTCCCCTCCCTTTGTCTATACCGTATCTTCTGAAACGCGTTTCAGAGCAAGCATCTTTTTTAATAAAGTTTATTTCCGAACATTATTTGTCTTCAAATTTCATTTTTCATGTTTTTTACTCAAAACAATTGACGGGAATCAAACATTTTTGTATAGTCATCAAGTTGAAAACGTTAATTTAAGAATTTTCCTCAATTAATGTTCGGAAATAGACTGAAATAAGGAGTTTTATCGATGAATATCTTTCAATTAAAACAACATGGTACGAATGTTAAACAGGAAGTGACTGCTGGGATCACAACGTTCGTGACGATGGCGTACATCTCTGTCGTCAACCCAGCGATTCTATCTGACGCAGGGATTCCGTTCGCACAAGCATTCACGGCGACAATTATTGCCATCCTCATCGGAACAGGCTTGATGGCGTTTTATGCGAACTTACCGATCGCTGTAGCACCCGGGATGGGGCTCAATGCATTCTTCGCTTACACGCTTGTCGCTCAAGAACAGATTGCCCCGTCCGCCGCGCTCGGTGTCGTCTTCGTCTCGTCCGTCTTCTTCTTGATTTTGTCGCTCTCTCCAATTCGGACGAAGTTGATTCAAGCGATTCCGACTTCGTTGAAGCATGCCATCACGACCGGAATCGGTCTTTTCATCGCTTCACTCGGATTAAAACTATCAGGTTTGATCGTTGCTGATGAAGCGAACTTGGTGCGTCTCGGTGACGTGTCTTCTCCAGAAGTACTACTTGTACTCGGTGGTTTGATCGTCTCGGCACTCCTCTTTTCACGAAACGTACCCGGTTCTTTACTCATCGGGATGGTACTCACGGGGATTGCAGCATACTTCATGGATATCTTAAAAATCGATGGTGTCACGGCGATGCCAACACTTCCGGAAGGGCTCATGGTCAACCCCGTGACGGCATTTAGTGATGTCATTCAATACGGTTTGTTCGGTGCTGTCCTCTCGTTCTTCCTCGTCACGCTTTTTGATACGACAGGTACGCTTGTCGGTGTCGGAAAACAGGCAGGTCTCTTAAAAGAAGATGGAACAATTGAGAATGGTCACCGTGCACTCTTTGCCGATTCACTTGCCACAATGGGTGGATCACTCGTCGGAACGAGCCCGTCTACGGCATACATCGAGTCTGCTGCCGGTGTCGCGCAAGGTGGACGTACAGGTCTCACGACGGCCGTCGTCGCTGGTTTATTCGGATTGACACTCTTCTTCAGCCCACTTATCGGCGCCATTTCTGGCGTAGCGGCAATCACAGCTCCCGCCTTGATCATCGTCGGTGCACTCATGTTGACGAATGTCCGGTACATCGACTGGAGCGACTTTAGCGAATACTTCCCGGCTTTCATGACGATTTTGATCATGCCTTTGTCAGGAAGCATCGAACGCGGCATCGCCTTCGGGTTCATCTTGTACCCGATCTTCAAAGCGATGAACAAAGAGACGGTTCACCCGCTCATCTACTTGTTCGGCGCACTCTTCATCTTGGAAATGTTCTTCCTATAAGTTAGACAAAAGATCCTCGTCATGTGTCGAGGATTTTTTTCTGTTATACGTACTTCCTACCTGTTTTATATCAGAAACGAGATGAATATCGGTTCAGTGAGATACGTTATCAATTAGACAGGATTTTACAAATAAATCAGTTTTTCTCCTCATTTTTCTGTCACTTTCCTACGCTTTATGAAATAATGACGTTGAAATCGTTATCATCAGAGGAAAGAAGGAATGGCTATGCCGAATGTAGCTTTATTCGTCACTTGTTTATCTGATACGTTGTTTCCATCCGTCGGACAAGCGACAGTCGAACTACTCGAACATTTAGGGTGCGAGGTGACGTTCCCCTTTGAGCAGACATGCTGTGGGCAGCCTGCCTACAACAGCGGCTATCATGAGGAGACGAAAAAGGTTGCCAAGCACATGATTGAAACATTTGAACAAGCAGATGCAGAATATATCGTCGGACCATCGGGGTCGTGTGTCATGATGATGCGCGACTACCCGCATTTGTTCCAAGATGATCCTGTGTGGGGTCCTCGCGCTGAAGCGCACGCCGCCAAAACGTTCGAACTGACACAGTTCATCGTCGATGTGCTCGAAGTCACTGATGTCGGTGCCAAGTTTCCCGCCAAAGCGACCTATCATGCGTCTTGTCACATGACCCGCCTCCTCGGAATCGAAGCAGCTCCCGGAAAGTTGCTCGGAAACGTCGATGGACTGACGATGGTCCCCCTCGCGAACGTACATAACTGTTGCGGGTTCGGTGGGACCTTCTCCGTCAAGATGCCAGATGTGTCGGTGCAGATGGTAGATGAAAAAGTCGATTCCATCTTACAGTCAGGCGCAGAGGTGTTGATCGGAGCGGATGCGTCATGTCTGATGAACATCGGCGGACGTCTTCATAAACAGGGACATCCGATTAAAGTGATGCATATTGCCGAAGTGTTGAACGAAGGAGTGAAGCAAGCATGAGCATGGGGATTCGATTGGATGAGAAGTTTCAAGATCGACGAAAAGATGGAATCGAAGATGCGTTCATGCGGCAGGCCGTCAGTTCGGCTCAAAACCGTCTACGGGATGGCCGGTTGAATGCTGCAGGTGAACTCGGGGACTGGGAAGCGTTTCGCGACCATTCGGAAGAAATTCGTCAACATGTGCTGGAACATCTGGACTATTACTTATATCAATTGAGCGAGAATGTCTCAAAACGTGGTGGAAGCGTCTTTTTCGCGGAGACACCGGAAGAAGCGAACCGCTACATCCGAGAAGTCGTCCGGTCGAAACAAGCCAAACATGTCGTGAAATCGAAATCGATGGTCACGGAAGAAATCGGCTTGAACGAGGCACTTCAGGAAGAAGGATGTACTGTCGTCGAATCCGATCTCGGTGAATGGATTTTACAACTCGACGAAGATCCACCGTCTCACATCGTCGCCCCGGCCCTGCATAAAGACCGCGACGCTGTGCATGAGACGTTCACTGCCCACGGCTACAGCGGGTCGAACGATCCGACTGAACTTGGACGCTATGCACGACAAGAACTACGAAAAGACTTTTTGAAGGCAGAAGTCGGCATCACCGGCTGTAATTTCGCCATCGCAGAGAGTGGAGCCGTCGGGCTTGTGACCAACGAAGGGAACGGACGCATGGTGACGTCGCTCCCTGATACGGTCATCTCTGTCATGGGCATGGAACGCGTCGTCCCGTCTTATGAAGAGTTCGAGGTGCTCGTCAACATGCTTTGTCGAAGCGCGGTCGGTCAGCGACTCACGTCATACATCACGACGTTCGCCGGGACGCGCGCGGTCGGTGAAGTCGATGGACCAGAAGAGTTCCATCTTGTCATCGTCGACAACAAGCGTTCTGGTATTCTCGGGACACAGTTCCAATCGGTGTTGCAATGCATCCGCTGCGCGGCCTGTATCAACGTCTGTCCCGTCTATCGCCATATCGGTGGTCACGCGTACGGGTCAATCTATCCAGGTCCGATTGGTGCCGTCTTGGCTCCGCTTCTTGACGGATACGAGAACTATAAAGAACTCCCCTATGCGTCGAGTCTCTGTGGCGCCTGTACGGAGGCGTGTCCTGTAAAGATTCCGCTGCATGAGCTGTTGATTGAACATCGACGCGTCATCGTAGAGGAGAAAAAGCAATCACCTTTCGTGGAGCGGATTGCGATGAAAGGATTTGCCGTCACCGCTTCGAGTCCATTCTTATTCGAAGCAGCGGAACATGTCGCACCGTTTGCGACATCACCGTTCGCCACCTCGGGTCAGATTGAGAAAGGGCTACCGGCTTGGACGGACTCGAAAGACTTGCCGCAGCCGAACAAACAGACCGTCCGAGATTGGTTCAAGAAACGGGGGAATGCCTGATGAATCCTGGTACAATCACAAACCGTGAGGACTTTCTACAACGAATCGCCAAGCAACTCGGTCGTGAGGTCAAGCTCACGCCGCCAAAACGGGAATATACACATCGTCCGCAAGATGAGGTGTTGAAAGACGCGAGTGAAGAAGAGCTGCTCGAGACGTTCCGCATGGTCGCGACCCGAATCCATACCGATTTGGTGGAATGTGAATCTGCGAAGCTTGATGATACGCTTCGCCTCTTGATTGAACGCTATCATGGCGCACGGATTCTCGCAGAAAACGATGAGCGAATTTCCGCTTGGGCACCTACAACAAGTGAGACGTTTGATTGGTGGGATTCGTCACAACCCGAAGCGAGTCGAGAGCTTGCCATTCGAGCGGACATCGGCATCACGATTGCGGATGCGGCATTTGCTGAAAGTGCGACAATCGTCCAATATGCGAAGCCTGGTAGATCACGGACAATCAGTCTGTTACCACAAGACCATATCGCAATCATCCCGAAATCTGTCCTTGTCCCACGTATGACGCAAACGGCACAACAACTTGCCACACTCGACCGAGACAGTCTCCATTCCCCGAACGGTGTCAATTTCATCTCTGGTCCGTCGAACTCGGCCGACATCGAGATGAACCTCATCGTCGGCGTTCATGGTCCTGTTCGAGTCGCCTATGTGTTGGTACATGATTTATAAGTATAGCCCCTCCATCGATCGATGGAGGGGCTATATTCATCCTGATACGGTGACGCTCCCATTTGAGCTCGTTAATTTCACTTCAATCGATCCGTCTCCAAATACGCACTCTTTCGACCGCTCTCCCAACACATCAACTTTCCCGTTTCGTGACTTCGCACGAATCGTCACATCTTCCGGACGTTCATCGACATGTAAGTCAATCTTCCCGTTGTTCGTCTTCAAGCGAATCGGTGCTTGAATCGCTTGTACGGAACAGTCTATCCGTCCATTAGAAGTTTTGGCATCGACCGCTCCCGTGACGTGATCGACATCGATTCGACCGTTCGAGGAATGGATGTTGATCCGCTCAAGCTGAGAATGTTTCGCTTCGACACGACCGTTTGAGGAATGAAGCTCCCAATCGTGCCCGTGACAGCTTGATGCGAGCACTTTTCCGTTCGATGTGCGCAGGACACCATGACGTGCTTGAATGTGATGTGCGACGATTCGACCGTTCTCACTCTCCACGTGGAAGCGTTCCGCTTGGAGATCTTGTACATCACTCGAACCGTGACGATTTTTCAATTGAATCTGATGATAGGCGTGATGAGGCAATTCAACCCGAAGTACAGGTGCCTTTGACCCGAACCATGAAAACAGATCCGAAAGACCGAAACGACGTTCGGATTCAATCCGTATCTCTAGGGTGTCCCCGACGATATCCATCACGACCCCATGATCGGTCTCCGTCTCAAGCGTCGCATACGCATAACCGTCTTGTGATGGGGTGACGAACACTTGCGCATTTTGAACTTGAATGAGGACGCTTTGGAAGGCTACGTTCGAACTTTTGACCACCGCAGGCGGTCGCGTCGAGACCGATTCTTCAATATCGACAGAGGCGAGCAATTCCGATGCGAGTATGCTCGGTTCCCCTAACTCACGTGCCAATTCTTCGTCACTTCTTCCTTCTAATCGACCACTCGTGAAATATTCCGATACGTCTCGTAAAATATCAAGCCGATCTTTCACCTTCACGTTCATCAATAATTGTTCGAGCTCTGACAAGTACTGTTCTTCATTCATCTGTCGTCTCCCCCTCGGATTAAGTCATTGACACCGTTTGTGAATACGTTCCATTCCGTTCGCAATTCAACTAAGTGTTTGCGGCCCTGTTCCGTAATTTGATAGTACTTCCGTGGAGGTCCTTCTCCAGACTCCATTAAATACGTCGTGAAATAGCCCTCTGTCGTCAATCGACGCAACAACGGATAGACCGCACCTTCTGAAATGGCCACTTTGGCCGAAATCGCCTGAACGAGCTCATACCCATAGCGGTCTTGTTCCGCGACGAGTGCTAACACACACAGGTTAAGTACGCCCTTTTTGAATTGAGGATTCATCATCCCACCCCCTACTATACATAGAACAATAGCATACTATCCACTACTGTTCAATAAACAATAGCGTTCATTTCCTTGATTTCTCAATATCTAGCATCTGAAGAGTTGAATCTGTACAATGAAAGAACGACACTCGTAGGATATTAGTCACAGTCGGAATGTTCATCATTCTAGGAAGGAACGGTCTTTATGAAGTCATGGATTGACCAACGGATCGGGAGACAATTTTTATTCGTCTTCTACTTATTCATCGGACTGATCCTCCTCACGTCGCTTGCCGTATATGTGTATACGGAAAACCAAATCGAACAGACGACGTCATCGCTCGAGAACATCAGTGAACGACGCACGAATGCGACCGAGTTGTTCGAGACATGGCAGTCGATGCAATATGAAATGCGCGGATATGTCCTCCTTGGGGATGACGCGATGTTAGAACGTGTGCAAGATAAACAAGTCTTGATTGACGAACAGACCTCTTGGTTCGAACAGAACGCAGTGACCGAGAAAGAAAAAACGTACGCGAGCGATGCACGTACGCTGTTTGTCGCGTATCAGGAACGTGTCATGCCGAGTCTCGAACGTTATGTAGCAGGAAAACGGGACGGTAGTGTAACCGAACCCTTCTTAAAGATGCCGACGCTCGGGAAAGTGAATCCACAACAAGAGCCACCGGCAGATCGTAAATTCAAAATCAATTCAAAAAGTGCCGCAGATATGAGTGCGAGCATCGTCGATATGGAGAGCGTCTTCACGGAATACCGGAACTCACTGAACGCAGAAGAGGATGCGCTCCGTGCTCAGCTTGCGACCCATACGAAGTGGGCACAGGCCTTTTGGCTCCTCTCTTTACTCGGTGTCCTCTTCATTCTCTTTATCGTCGCCCGTCCATATGTGAGACGCTTAACGGGTCAACTGCAAGAGTTGATTGAAAACAGCAAGCGCCTTGCCGGAGAGCGACAGCCGATGACACCGGCGGCCGCCCAATCTAAAAATGAAGTCGGGCAATTGACAACATCATTCCGGCAAATGGCTACATCTCTCACGGCACAACGCTATCGGATTGAAGAGGAGCGTGAGAAGACAGCGCGCCTCCTTCACTCGATTCGCGATGCCGTCATCTATGTCGAACACGCAACAAGTGAGAAAGTAGCAAACCAAGCGTTGTTCGTCTTATTCAATCAACCGATTACGCAGCGAAATGAAGTCGATTTATACCGTTTAGACGCTAGCCTTGAGGAGCTCGGACTGCAGGTCGACCAAAAGGATGCCTTTTTCGCGTTCATGGAACGATCATTCGATGGACAGTGTAAAGAAGAGAGCGTCACGTTCTCGATGAATCAGGAAGAGCGCTTCATTCAAATGTATGCGGAGAAGATTTACTTGCGAGGGACACGTCATGGGACGATGCTCGTTTTCCGTGACGTGACGCACGAGACCGAAGTCGACCGTCTGAAAACCGAACTCGTTTCGACCGTCTCTCACGAACTCCGGACTCCGCTCACAAGTATCATTGGATTCACTGAACTTCTTCGTTTCCGAAAACTTTCATCTGAACGTTCCGAAAAATATTTAGGAATGATTCATCAAGAGACATTACGTCTTGAAGACTTGATTTCGAACTTGCTCGATGTACAACGGATGGAGTCTGGACAACAGACGTACCATAACGAACCAGAGCGTCTGTCCGCTATTCTTGAGCAAGCGATTTCGGTGCATCAAGGCTCAAGCCAACATCATCACATCACGTTTGATTGCACGGAAGACGTCTATGTATACGGAGACCGGACGCGACTCAATCAACTCTTCATGAACCTCCTGCACAACGCCGTGAAGTATTCGCCTCGTGGTGGCGAAGTCCATGTCCGTGTCACATGTGAACGACCGGATTGGATTGACATTTCAATTGAAGATCACGGCATCGGGATTCCCCAAACCGCGCTACCAAAATTGTTTGACAAGTTTTATCGCGTCGACAATTCCGCCAGTCGAAAAATTGGAGGGACCGGTCTCGGTCTCGCGATTTGTAAAGAAATCGCTGAAGGTCACGGTGGAACGATTCACGCTACCTCAAACATCGGCAAAGGCTCCATTTTCACTGTCAGCCTTCCCAAGTCGGATATGACCAATCAAATGAGTAGCTAAACGAAAAGAGGGTGCATCATCGCACCCTCTTGTTTATTGGACTTTGTTCTCTGGACCAAATGACGGATAGAGCGAAAGCCCACCGTCCGCAAAGATGGTTGTCCCCGTCACATAGGACGACTCATCCGACGCGAGCCAAGCGGCAACGGCTGCGATTTGTTCCGGCTTCCCGATGACGTGAGATGGGATAAGCGCTTCTAATCCCTTCTTCTCTTCCGGGTCGCTCATCGTCTCTTCGTTGATTGGTGTATCAATCGCCCCAGGTGCGATCGCATTGACACGAATATGGTTCGGTGCATATTCGAGTGCGACGGATTTCGTGAACATTTTCACGCCACCCTTGCTGGCTGCGTAATGTGTATAACCTGGACGTGGGATGACTTCGTGAACAGAAGACATATTGATGATGTTCCCCTCGATTTCATGCTCCACGAAGTATTTTAAAGCAGCACGGACACCAAGGAACGTCCCGTTCAAGTTGACGTCGATAATCTGCTTCCAGTTATCAAACTCCATTTCATGCGTTTTTGCCTCGACTTGAACGCCGGCGTTATTCACGAAAATATCCATCTTTCCAAACTCAGAGATGGCTTTCTCAATCATCTTCTCCGCGAGTCCTTCTTCTGCGACGTCCCCTTTCACGGCGACGGCTTTCCCACCAGCTGCCTCGATGCCACGGATGACTTCCTCCATCTCTTTTTCACTGCTGCGGTAATTCAGGACAACGCTCATCCCTTCTTTTGCGTAACGTTCCCCGATGGCACGACCGAGCCCCTTCGAGCTGCCCGTGATGACCGCGACCTTACCTTTTAACTCTGGATAGTTTGCCATGTCAATTCCTCCTTCATCTTCTCGGGTTTAGTTCCCGCATTCCCCTCTTCATCAAACATGATTGGCTGCATTTTGAATATTTGAAACAAATCAACTATACTGAAACAAACTATTCGTTTTCAGGAAACGCCTGAAAGACGTTTGATCTTATACTCAATGGAGGTGACTCCCCGATTTTAGGGGGAATTGTTGGACAGTCCCATGTTACTCAGCTTACTCGTCGTCGCACTTTTAATCTTTTTGACTGCCTTTTTTGTGGCAGCCGAATTTTCAATTGTGAAAGTGCGTGGCGCTCGACTCGACCAGCTCGTGCTCGAAGGAAATAAGAAAGCGGTCAGCGCGAAAAAAGTCATCGAGAATATCGACGACTCCCTTTCTGCCTCGCAGTTCGGAATCACGCTTTCTGCACTCGGTCTTGGGTGGATTGGTGCCGATCAAATCGAAACGTATATCCACACATTGGTCGAACAATTGAACATATCGCCTTCTCTCGTGACATTCTTGTCGTTTTTGATCGCCTTCTTATTGATTGCGTTCGTCCATGTCGTCATCGGTGAACTCGTGCCAAAAACGCTCGCGGTTCACGAAGCGGAGAAGTTGACGCTGCTCGTCGCACGTCCGCTCTACGTCTTCACAAAAATCTTCTATCCGTTTATTCGAGCATTGAACAGTATGGCTCGAATCACACTCCGTTTATTCGGGGTACAGACGACAGCGCAGGAAACGGCACACTCTGAAGAAGAATTGAAAATCATTATGACGGAAAGTTTCCGTAGTGGTGAGATTAACGAAAACGAATTGGCATATGTTCAAAATATCTTCTCCTTTGACGAACGGATCGCCAAAGATGCCATGGTACCACGAATGAACATGGTGACAATCGATGAAGAAGATACGATCGAAGAGATCATCGCCGTAGTGGAAGAGCACCAGTATACGCGTTATCCCGTCACACGAGATGGCGATCGCGATGACGTTCTCGGATTCGTGAATGCGAAACAACTCTTCACTGCCCAACTTTCAAAAAATGATGCACCGTTCGAGTCGTTCATTCATCAATTGCCGCTCGTCACCGAGTTCACACCACTTCAAGAAGCGATGGTGAAGATGCAAAACGCGCAGACGATGATGTGTCTCGTCATCGATGAGTATGGTGGGACGGCAGGACTGTTGACGATTGAAGACATTTTAGAAGAAATCGTCGGCGAGATTCGAGACGAGTTCGATCGAGATGAGCAGGCTGAAATTACAGAAGTCGCTCCGAAACATTACCGCCTTTCAGGACTCGTTTTAACGCAAGAACTGGAGGAACGGTTCGGCATCGAAATCGAGGATGACGTCGATACGGTCGGTGGTTTCGTTTTATCACAAAAAGCGAATGCGCGAACGGGGGAACGCTTCCTTCTACCTGGCAACCATGAACTGATTGTCAGTGAAGTCGATAACCACCGCATCGTCTTCGTCGACTTGATTCTCGCCTCTCATCAAGAGGAAGAACCACTGTCTGAATGATGCATCTTTCAAACCCTTCTCTAAAATATGGAGAAGGGTTTTTCACGTTTGCACCGAACTGTCGCTATATTTTCGCCTCTTCCCGTGATATACTGCACATATGTTGCTTATTTGAGTGTCACCCACTCAATGACACAACATCACCGAAACATGGCGAGATGTTCGGTTTAAACAGAAAGAAATAGAAAGAAGGTTACGCATGGAACGCAAACTATTTTTGATTGACGGTAACTCCATGCTGGCCAGTGCTTATTATGGTGCCGCCGCGAGCCGAACGAAAAAAGGACGCGAGGTATCTAAAAACGATCGGAGTGCCGTCATCGGAATGACCGGCCTCATCCGGACGATTCTACGCAGACATCGTCCGACTCATTTTGTCGTCGTCTGGGACGTCTCACGTGAAACATTATGGCGTCGAGAACTGTACCCGGGCTACAAACGTCGCAGACGTCAAACACCGCCTGAATTGAAAGCGCAGATGGAACTCATGCGCCAACTGCTTGAGGATAGTGGAATCCCACAATTCCAAGTAGAAGGGTATGAAGGGGAAGACTTGATTGCCCACATCGCCCGTAAATTCAGTTGCAGTGCCCCTGTCGTCATCATGACAAAAGACAAAGACTTGTTACAGCTTGTCAGTCCACGAATCACCGTTTGGTTACAGACACAGGAGCTTCAGCAAATGCAGGCTCGTTGTGACATTCGTGATAATCGTCCGTTGCCGCTCAAGCGTCATTTAGAAATTCGACCAGAAGAGATTGCAGCGTTATACGAAGGATTGAAACCGAAGCAACTGTCAGCCGTCAAAGCATTGACAGGAGACCGTTCTGACGGAATCCCTCCAGTTGCCGGGCTCGACGAAAGCCAATCGGTTCAACTCATCAAACGATTCGGTTCGCTCGATAAGCTGTATTCTGCCTTGAGCATCAAAGGTGAAAAACGACAACAAGTAAATGAAACGATCGCGGCACTGACGTCAGAGGAGGTGCCCCGTAACTTGAGACGAACACGCAAAAAAGCAGAGCGCAACATGGAGCTCGTTCGACTCGATGTCACGGTGCCGGCACTTGAACATTTGAAGTTGGCTCATCTCGAGCTCAGCCTCAACCCAAAACGAGTCGAGCAAGCGTATCAAAAACGCGGACTTCGTCTCTCGTTTAACGCAGGTCAGAAGAAAACATCCGCACGTTAAAAAGAACGAACGCTCAAGCGTTCGTTCTTTTAATATGCACGGTAATCCCGTCTTCATCGGTCAACGACCATTCAAACGATGTTCCGCCTAACGCCTGGTTCGTCTTTTCATTGACGAGAAGCGTCCATGCTTCGATTCCGGTCTCCATTCCCACAGGATCGCTCGGACGGGCCCACACGTTCGTTCCGATGTGATGGTGGTAGCCATCAGCTGCTAGGAAAAGTGCGCCTGGATAAGAATCCGTCGTAATGGAGAAGCCAAGCCGATCATGATAAAAACGTTTCGCCGCCTCGATTGAGCGTACTTTAAAATGCACGTGCCCCATCATCGTTCCGATCGGTAAACCAGTAAACGACCGATTGGCTGCCGCTTGAAGCATCGATTCATAGTCGACAGGCTCGGTCGCCATTTTCACATGGCCGTTTGCCTCGTACGTCCATTGGTCCTTCGGGCGGTCGGCATACAATTCAATCCCGTTTCCTTCTGGATCGCTCAAGTAGAAGGCTTCACTCACGAGATGGTCGCCTTGCCCCACTTCGATGCGTCGCTCAATGAGATGTGCCAACATGCTTCCTAACTCTACACGGTTCGGGAACAGAATAGCTAAATGGAACAAGCCTGCCGCCCGTGGATTGGTTTTCGCTTGCGGGACACTGTGCAAGATGACAAGCGGACGTTCCTTCGTACCGAGTGTAATGAGCTCTTCGCTCTCTTCTAAAATACTCATCCCAATCACGTCTACGTAAAATCGTGTCATCTGTTCAATGTCACGGACTCGAAGCGTTACCGGACCGAGTTCGATTTTTTCGATTTTCATATATTATCACCTCACCTTCACTATACCCGCTCGGTCGATGTTACAGAAGTAGGCACAAAAAGGTGGTATAGTTACTTCAACGATACTATTGGAAAGGAAGAGCGACGTGACTAACATAACAAGCTGTGAAGTCGATACGGCACTCGAACTGATTACAGGAAAATGGAAACATTCCATCCTCCTCGTGTTGATCAATGGAGATACATTGCGTTTCAGTGAGTTGAAACGCGCGTTACCAAAAATCAGCCAAAAGATATTGACCGCACAACTCCGCGACTTAGAAGAACAGGATATCGTCATCCGGACCGTCTATCCAGAAGTTCCGCCCCGTGTCGATTATCGTTTAAGTGAGTACGGAAAAACACTGATCCCGATTCTCGAAGCGATGAACGAATGGGGAATGCGTCATGCCGAACGGATGCGCTCTAATTAGTTGTCCACATGTGGATAACCCATTTTTTCTACTGAACATATCACTTATCCACAGGAGGTTGTCATGATTCGTTATCCACAGTTAACCGGTCATCAAATTGGTGTCACCGCCCCTTCGTCAGGTATACCAGAAGAATTACACCATCTATTGCAACAAGCAGAACAGAAGTTTTCCGATCGAGGGTTCACGTTACAATTCACTCCGAATGCGTGGAAACAACGATTTGGGAAATCCGCGTCGGCTCGAGTCCGTGCACATGAACTGACATCTCTACTTCAAGATGACAATGTCGACTTGATTGTTCCGCCCTGGGGTGGGGAACTCTTAATGGAAATCCTCGATCAAGTCGATTGGCAATCCTTACCCGCGAAATGGATGCTCGGTTATTCAGATACGAGTTTGTTACTCTTCGTCTATACATTAAAAACCGGAATCGCCTCGGCCCATGGTCCGAACCTGGTCGATTTGCGTGCCGATATGTGGGACGAGACGAGTTCGCGCTGGCTCGATGTGTTGTCGACGCGGACCGACGAGACGGTCATCCAACGCTCGTCCGAGAAGTTCCAAAACGAATGGCAGCATGATAATCCGACGCCACATCTGTTTCATCTGACGGAGACGACCGAATGGAAAGCGATCGGTAGTCAAAACGCAACGGGGCGCTTGCTCGGTGGATGTCTCGATGTGCTCTTACATACAATCGGGACACCGTATGGAGACGTCAAGACGTTCCAACGCGATCACCTGAACGATGAACCGATTCTTTGGTATTTTGAGAACGCTGAGCTAAACGTTCCGGCATTAAAAAGGACCCTTCTTCAAATGAAGTGGGCCGGTTGGTTCGAGCAGACGTCGGGCATTCTATTTGGACGGAGTGACGCCCCCTCTGTGCATCAAGACTATACGGTCGAAATGGTATATGAGGAGCTCCATCACATGTTAGAAGTTCCGATTTTTTACGATATCGACTGTGGACACGTTCCGCCTCAAATGACGCTTGTCAATGGAGCGCACGCTTCCGTCCAAGTCGAGCATGGCAAAGGGACATTGATTCAAACGTTCGAGGGCTGATTCGTCAGCCCTTGATTTGTTGTAGCAATGTCTCTAAACGTTTGCGAAACAGTCCTTGCGGGAATTCAGCTACTTGTTCTTCGATAACTGGCACCCAATCATCCCCACAACCGTTCAATGTTCCCCTTAATAAACCTTCGTAGTAAATCGCGATATCGACTAAACTATGTGCTTTCCACTCGTCTCGATTTTCCCATAATGCCAATAAACACTCTCTTCCTTTTTCTGATTCTCCTCGAAAAGCGTAGTACACCCCTTTCGCCATCGAAATCGCCGCAATAAACGGCTCGATCTCTGTCGTGAGTGATTCCATCAACTTGACGTTTTCCCCTAACAGATCAATATGTCGATATTCCATCGCATAGAGTGCTTCAGAAAGTACCACTTTGATTTCTGCCAAGCGGTCTTCCGTGAATTGAATGTATTGCTTCGCCTTTTGTAACGACTCACGAACTTGCTTTTCATCGTTCAAATAGAGCGCACAAATCGAAATGGTGCGATACACGTCGTCCGCACGGTAGTAGATTCTTGTCCGTTTCATATACTCGAGCACGTCTTCAAGCTGTCGAATCGAATCTTCCAAATCCTCGTCACAAAGAAGATTTTTAAAGACAATCAACATGACATACTCAGTTCTTGTTTTCGCTTTCATGTATTTCGCATCAAGAAGTTCAATTGCGTCAATCCGTTCAAGCGATTCCTCATATCGATTCCACATCAATAAATAATAAGCCTGGCTGATTCGTCCCATTGCCAATTCATCAGATTCACCTAGCTTCTCAAAAATTTCAATGGCGCGGTCATAGTAGGTCAATACCTTTTCGTTTTCCCCTTCTTGAAAATACGTATCCCCGTACAACATGTATGCTTTACCTTGCCAAACGGAGTTCATTTCTTCTTTTAAGTATGGGGAAAGCATCTGTCGTATTTCTTGATCTGGACGCGAAACGAGTGTCATTTCTTCATATTCTAACTGTTCGACCATCGTCTGTAGTTCAGCTTCTTTCGGGTCAGTCAATAACTGCTGCATCGAGACATCTAACCGACTTGCGAGTTCTCGTAAACTACGCATCGATGCCTCCGCTTTCCCATTTTCAATCATACTGAGCATCGATTTCGTGACGATCCCTTCCGCTAACTGCGTTTGAGTCATTTTTTTCTGTTTTCGTAATATTTTAATGCGCTCACCAATCATATTCCACCTCTAAAAGTTAAATTATATTGAACTTTATGTTTACAATTCGCTTCGTTGCCTTTATGATAATGTTAAATCACATTTAACTAATTTGCAAAGGAGTGTTCTCTATGAAATTCTTTTCTTCCAATTTATCGATTTTATTACTCGGTAAATTCATGTCACTGTTCGCATCCAACTTATTTACGTTCGTGGCGGGACTCACGGTATTGACGACGACTGGGTCTGGATTACAATTCGCCTTCGTCTTACTGGCGGGCACATTGCCACGTGTACTTTTGTCGCCATTTGCCGGCGCTTATGCGGACAAACTTGACCGAAAACGAGTCATCATTAAGATGGAGTCTTTGAACGGAGGATTATTTTTACTCGCAGGTGTGGGAAGCTTGCTTTGGACGTTTGAAGCACCCGCTTTTTACGTCATCACATTCTTCTTATCCATCGTTTCCACTTTCTTATCGGTCACGTTATCGAGTTCAATCCCCCTCTTATTTGAGGAAGATGAACTGCAACGCGCCAACTCTCTCATTCAAAGTATCATCTCCATTTCAAGCATCGGTACCCCGCTTCTTGCCGGGGCACTGTTTAAGCTTATACCGATTCCTGTCTTTTTGTTCAGTTCAGCTCTATTCTTTATGATTGCCGCACTTCTCGCCTCTCGACTTAAATTTCATCAGAAAGAGGTCGCACCCACCGAACAATCGACTTGGGAAGACGTACGGTCCGGTCTGTCTTACTTGAAACAACAAAGAGTCTTGTGGACAGTTGCTGTCCTCGCCGCATTTTTGAACTTCTTCTTCGTTGCATCGGAAGTGTTGTTCCCGATTGCAGCGTTACAGGAAGTCGGTGTGTCCCCGTTTCAATTCGGACTCCTTGAAAGCATGGTCGCCATTGGTTTTTTAGTCGCTTCCTTACTTCATGCCTTACCGTTATTCAAAATCAAACATCGCTTAGCAACGATGCGATCCGCGTTGACCATTCTTAGCGTTCTGTTCGTCGGACCCGCCATTCCATTATATTTTCACTTCAACGTCCTCACGTCAATTTTCTTTTTCGCGGTCTTCGCTTTATTGAGTGGTTTCTTGATCGTACGTGTCAACATCCCGATTCAATTGTTCCTCCAAACGAATACGGATCCGAACTATTTAGGGCGCGTCATCGGTGTGCTCGAATCACTCGCGATGGGGATTACGCCGATTGGATTCATCCTATTCGGGGTATTGAGTGATCTCGTCTCTGTTGCCCATCTCTACACCGCTTGCATGGTGGGTCTACTCATCTGCACGTTCGTCCTTACGTACCGAATCCGGCATGACATCCAAGCAGAACGAGATGCAGCCCAATCAATGGAACGTGTATCGTAACGAAAAAAGACATCGAACGAATCAGTTCGATGTCTTCTCTGTTGACGGGAGTACCCGTTTTTCTAATAAGAATGGTCCGAATGGGATGACGGACGCCATGACAGCAAGCGTCAAAACTTTGAATCCCCAGCGCAAGCGCCATGCCATGTAGATCGCCGCGAGCACATAGGCCACAAATAAGAAACCATGTGCTGCACCAACGATACTGACCGCGAGTGGAATGCCGGCCATATATTTCAACGGCATCGCGATGAACAGTAACAACAAGAAGGATACACCTTCTGTGTAGCCAAGCCATTTAAAATGAGTCGTAGTCATATGCGTTCTCCTTTATTTCTGTAGGCTATGTCTATCGTAGCCGAAACGTGAGAGGTTTGTCACAAGAGAATGCATAAAAGTTACGAGGCTATTTGACGATTTGGTGAACGATGTAACACTTTCGTGTCGACAAAGCGGCGAAGGAACAACCCGTCGACTCCGATTTTTCCAGCGTTATGACCGGCAACTAAAATCAAGACAGATACGATCAACATCGTCGGGTTCGTACTGACCGTTCCTGATAGTAAGAACGCCATGTTCATGACAAGTCCGAAGAATGCTGCGCTGCGTGTGAGAGCACCGAGCAATAATCCTAAGCCTACCAAGAATTCACCGTAAGGAACCAGGACATCGAATAACCCGGCGTTTGGAATCGCAAAGTTTTCTAGGAATGCAGCCCACCATCCAGCAACGGCCGGATGTTCTCCAGAAGCGAGTGACACCGCATTTTTTAAGTATCCTTCTGTTCCAAAACCTCCCGTGATTTTACCCCACCCTGCCGTTAACCAATGATAACCGAGCCATACACGTAACACCGTCAAGATCGCTGTAGCGATGTTATGATTTTGCCAAAATTTCGTGAACATCATAATTCCTCCCTTTCAAAAAGTTAAATAAATGTATAATGTGATTACATTCACAATATACCATTCATGTTCACTATTTCACATATGCATTTTCCTTTGTTCATGATTCGTCCATATGTACGCCATATTCTATTCACATTCATCCACAAAAAAAGACACCTGATTTAGGTGTCTTAGAAGAGATTATAGTGTCACTTCTTGTGGTGGTTGACCTTTCTTGTTCATCACGCGCATCGATTCCGGTTCGATTTTAAGGATCACAAGCTTTGGATCGTCCGGACCATCGAACCATCCTTCAAGTTTCTCATTCCATACTTTCTCTTTCATCGATTCATCATCCGACACGGTCGCTTTACCGAGGATTTCTAAGTAAGTGTCGCCCACACCATCTCCATCGTAGCCGATTAAAATATGCGTATATGGATTCTTTTCTAGCTCTTCTACTTTATCTGTATCGTTCGAGGTTGCTGTGTAGAGTGTGAAATCATCATGGAAAAATGTCATATATCGACTGTGGGGTTTCACCTTATACACGGTCGCCATCGTCCCGACATTGCTACCCTCTAGAATTTTTAACGCTGTGTCTTTTGCACTCATTCCAAATTCCTCCTTCATGATTTGTCGCTCGTATACTGTTCCCTCAAACTATGGGATTAAACACAAAAAAACCTGCTCGCCGATGCGAGCAGGTATCGTATTCCTTAGAAAGGAAGATTAGATTTTTTCAACGTTAGAAGCTTGTGGTCCACGAGCTCCGTCAGTGATTTCGAAAGTTACTTCTTGGCCTTCTTCAAGTGTTTTGAAGCCGTCGCCTTGGATTGCTGAGAAGTGTACGAATACGTCGTCTCCGCCTTCCATTTCGATGAAGCCGTAACCTTTTTCTGAGTTAAACCATTTTACTTTACCTGTGTTCATGAATGAACCCTCCTGAAATAAACGCTATGCGTTATAGTAGTGCCTTACTAGAAAAAACTTGACCAAAAAAAATACAAGCCTCTGGATTATCTAATGAAAAATAATCCCAAGCACTTGTGAATTATGATTCCAGCTATTCTTAATTAAGCACATATTGAATATAACACGACTAGATGTTTCTGTCTAGTAAATACTTCTGATTGCTAAAAAACAAGGTGAAACGGGTACATGCTAGAGAAGATGATGCTAGGAGGATTTATAATGAAAAACATTAATGACCCACACGCAATCGCATCGATGATTGCCTCTCATTCCGATTGGTCGGAAGAAGACCTCATCCAACAAACACTTGAATGGCACCGTGCTACACGGGAAGCTTCTTACTTTGAGCAACAACACTCTATCCCGTGTCGAATCCCATTGACGGAACGGATCACCCCTGTCCGCACGTCCTTTCCGCTCGAGCAAGTCGACGGCATCGTTCGTCCCGTCTGGATGCGTCGGCTCGATGCCGAATATTTGAATTTACTGCAGACGACGAAACAATGTGTTGATGTGACGGACTATGGTGCTGTCGGGGATGGAAAAACGGATTGTACCCTCGCCTTTCGACTCGCCATCCGCTCGAACCGTCGTGTCTTTGTCCCGGCAGGCGTTTATATCGTTCGGGGGATTCGTCTGCCTTCCAACTGCGTGCTTGAAGGTGCCGGACAAGACGTCACGATTCTCAAACTGTCCGATCGTGCACCAAAACATCGACGATTGTTACGAAACGCCACGCCTTTTGCAGGAAATCATCATATCGAGGTTTGTCACCTGACGCTCGATTGGAATGTCGCGCGTCTAGGCGATGTGAAACGGACGACGAGCGGTGACACGACATCGAGCGCCTTGACGTTTGCCCATGTGACATATGGATGGGTACATCATGTGACGGCTAAAAATGCTGGACTCCATGCGTTCGACATCACGTCTCCACACTATCATTACTTAGGGGATGGACTCCGCGCGGCAAACGGGAGCCGATATATCCATCTCGACCACCTCGAGGCGACGAATTATGGGGATGACGGAATCACCACACACCATAGTGATGCCATCTATATTACCAACTGCTATTGTCATCATCCTCACGGCCGAACACACGCCTTAGGGTTCTCAAACTCAAATGGGATTGAGATTGATGACGGATCGCGGCACGTCACACTCGTTCACAATAGAACGGAAGGCTGCTTTGGAGGCATCGAAGTAAAAGCACATGGGACCTCATCCGCCGCACACGATGTTCATATCTTCGGCCATCTTTCGGTGCATGACAATCGTTCATTTAACTTCCGTCATATCGGGCATCATTTAGCAGACGATCCGAACTCGGAGACGGCCCGCTTCCTATCAGGCACGAACTTGGTGTCCATCGAGCCGGTTCGAAGTTCACTCTATACAAAATCCTCACCACGAAGCCTGGTCGTATCAGCCTATCAGGACGTCTTGATTCATGGATTGACTGCAATCGGCGACCCGACCTACGATTACGAACAACATCCGGCACTTGCGATCCAATACAAATCGAGACGCGTTCAACTGAAACGAATCGCCGTGCGCGGATTTACCACAGCCCGAGCCGACCTCGAACTATTTGGGGGAGATAACCGCACCGATGAAGTGACTATCGATGTCTTACGATGCCAAGAATCTGCACCCATCGCTCTAAAAATCGGTCGTCAACTCGAACACCTTGCTCTTCATCAGATTGAAGGGCAGAAAAAAAACGGAGATGTACTCATCTCCACGAAAAGCCCGATTGATGTGCATGATTTACTCGCTCAAGGATTTTCAGACCGGGTGCGCTCAGACGTTTGAGCGGTTTCCACGAGTTGATTCAGTTTGGCGTCATCGAGTTGAAGTGAACTCTCTTTTTGTTTGGCCATCATGCGAACGATTGCTTTGTCTAAAAAGCCCATTCGTTCAAAGTCGTACCCGCTCCCGACGACCTCGACGAAATAGGCATGTTCGCGCAGCGTGTCACGATAAGCTTCTTCTAGCTCGCGAATCCGCTCTGACTCTGTCGGTGTCCCGGCACATAAATATAAAGCGAGGGGATGCTCAAGCAAGTGTGCTTCGTGAAGCTCCAACCATTCCTTCATCTCTTCTTGGATGGTGCCCATTCGAATCGAACTCCCGACGATGACATGATCTACCGTCTCCCACGTGACGTTCGGCTCTTCTATGATATTTTGGACACGAACGTCACTCGATAGACGTTCGGCAAGTAAAGCCGCCACTTTTTCACTCGTCCCATATCTGGAAGAGTACGCGATTAAAGTACCCATGTCGTTCCCTCTTTTCATGTCAGACGTTACTTACACTATTCCCGAATCATCGAGAGAAGATACGTATGCACTCAAAAAAGCTCGCCGTCTGGCGAGCTTCTCGTCACAGTTTATACACTTGTGCTTCGTAAGGACGAAGGGTGAACGCTTCAATCGGTTCCATGTTCCCGATGACGCGTTCTTTCACGTCATATCGTAACTCTGGTTGTTGTGTCTCGTTGGAGAAGTTACAGAGCACGAGCCACGTCTCACCTTCGAACGAACGTGTGAATGCATAGACTGCCTCATCTTCCGGTAACAACAGCTCATACTTCCCGTAGACGACGAGTGGATTGGCTTTACGTAGCGCAATCAACTGACGGTAGTAATGGAAGAGTGAATTCGGATCTCTCCGTGCCGCTTCCGCATTGATGTCGACATAGTTCGGGTTGACCTCAATCCACGGCGTCCCTGTCGTAAATCCACCGTGTGCTTCGTCTGACCACTGTACCGGTGTGCGTGAATTGTCACGTCCTCGCTCATGGATGCCACGGAAAATCTCGTCGTGCGTCAACAATCCTTTTGATGTGTAATCACGGTAGGCGTTCAACGTCTCAATATCTCGGTACTGATCGATTGAATCAAAGGCGACGTTCGTCATGCCGAACTCTTCCCCTTGATAAATGTAAGGTGTCCCTTTCAATAGATGAAGAAGTGTCGCGAGCATCTTCCCGGAACGGACGCGATATTCAGGCGAATCGTTCCCGAAGCGAGAGATGGCACGGGGCTGGTCATGGTTACTCCAGTACAGGCTATTCCATCCTTCCTCTTCGAGCCCTTGTTGCCAACGCGAGAAAATCGTCTTCAGCTCAGTCAACTTCCAGTCTGTCGGATTCCACTTCCCAAAGCTCCCGTTCCCGACGTCCACATGTTCAAAATGAAAGACCATGTTCAGTTCGTTGCGGTCTTCACCCGTATACAGTTTGGCTTCCTCCACACTGACCCCTGGCATCTCCCCGACCGTGATTGTGTCGTATTTCGATAAGACTTCCCGATTCATCTCCTGCATGAATTCATGGATGCGTGGTCCGTTAAAGAAGAATGGTGTCCCGTCTCCATACCCCGTTCCTTGCGTTTGACCGTCTGGATAGCTCGGGTCTTTTGAAATCATATTGATGACGTCCATCCGGAACCCGTCGACCCCTTTATCGAGCCAATATGTCATGAGGTCGTACACTTCACGACGAAGCGTCTCGCTTTCCCAGTTCAAATCCGGTTGTTTCTTACTGAAGAGGTGGAGGTAGTACTCATCACTCGCCTCATCATACTGCCAAGCGCTGCCGCCGAAGAAAGCCCCCCAGTTCGTCGGAGGTTGACCATCTTTCCCTTTTTTCCAAATGTAATAGTCACGATACGGGCTGTCTTTTGAAGAACGTGACTCCATGAACCATTGGTGTTCGTCCGAAGAGTGGTTAACGACGAGGTCCATCATGATTTTAATCCCGTGACGGTGTGCTTCTTCAAGCATCGCATCAAAGTCATCCATCGTACCAAACTCGTCCATGATGGCACGGTAATCACGAATATCGTATCCATTGTCGTCGTTCGGTGAATCGTATACCGGCGAGAGCCAGATGACGTCGATCCCGAGTTCTGCCAAATAAGACATCTTCTCCGTGATCCCTTGGATGTCGCCAATCCCATCACCGTTTGAGTCATTGAAGCTACGTGGATAAATTTGATATACGACCGCTTCTTTCCACCATTGTTTCATGTTACGTCCTCCTTGAAGTTCATTTCCGTTTCAACGCTTTCATCGTACTGTCTTCAAGGATTCATGACCATCCATGATATGATTAAGATATGTACAATTTTGCTATAAAATAAGGAGACTATTATGGAAATCGGCTTTTGTGGCTATTCATATCATACAACGACCTACACTTTTCCATTCGCCAGCTTACTCGATACATATCTGATTCGCTTACAAACGGAAGGAACGGCTAGGATTGTGGTCAATGGGGAAACGGTGATCACACGACCTGGTGACGTATTGATTGTCCGTCCGGGTGACTTCTATGAAATGCATGTCGATACACCCGCGAGCGGAGACTATCATATCTTTTGCACCGGACATTCGATCGATACATGGTGGCATGCGACTCCACGGGGGCGATTGAATACCATCGCCATCGATTCACGCCTTCTTTCGCTATGGCAACACATTACGGAAGAAGTGCGCCGTCCACCGTCTGAACAAAGTGCCGTTTTAATTGAAACACTCGTTCAAGCACTCCTACTCATGCTCGATCGTTCGATTCAAGATGTGCATTCCCAGGCGCGACCTCCAGTCGTCACTCGTATGATGCGCTTTATCGAAGCACACGTCACGAGTGACTTCAAAGTTTCAGACGTCGCCAACGCCGTCGGACTGAGCGTTTCACGGACGGTTCATCTCTTTAAAGAAGGGACCGGGATGACGATCATCGAATATGCACAATCGATTCGCTTGCAGCTTGCCGAAGAGCAAATGCGCTATACAAAACATTCGTTAGAAACGATAGCGGAACTGTCTGGATTTCGAAGTTACCCATATTTCCACAGAATTTTTAAACGAAAATATGGCGTAGCACCAGGGGTTTATCGTACTCTTCAACAAAAAAACGAAAAAAAATAAAAAAAGAGTGATCCATTTTTTGAACCGCTCCGTTAGATGGGTGTAAATAACGACAACACTCACTTACGAAAAGGAGCGATTACCCATGAAGAAGAAGACGTTAAACAAAATCGTAGCACCGGCACTAGCCTTAGGACTACTCGTACCAGTCAACGCACAGGCAGCGGATCACACACCGACAGCAAGCACACCAGCCGGTGACCTTCGCGCCACACTCGATCAACTCTTATCTGAGCATTACGTGTTAGCCGTCACATCGATGATGAAAGGATATGACGAGGCAGCAGATGCTGAGGTCGCGGATCAAGCTCTCGATCAAAACGCGCTCGACATGACACCAGCCATCGCTTCCATCTACGGTGAAGAAGGTGCTGCACAATTTGAAGAAATCTTCCGTGGTCATAACGACTACTCCGCTGATTTCGTAGAAGCAGCAAAATCAGACAACCAGGAACTACGCATGGAAGCGGAAGCGGAAGTCGATGAGTTCGTAGAAGAATTCTCAACATTCCTCGACGCAGCGACGGAAGGCAACTTACCGAAGGACGCAGCAGCTGATGCACTCGAACTTCATGAAGACCAAGTCCTCTCTGTATTCGATAACTACGTCGAAGGAGATTATGAAGAAGCTTACATGACGTTCCGTGAAGGCTACAAGCACATGTTCAACATCAGTAAAGCTCTCTCGGGTGCAATCGTCACACAAATGCCTGACAAATTTACGACTGGAGCAGACACACCAGCTGTTGAACTCCGCTCAACATTGAACAGTCTTGCAGGTGAGCACTTCGCCCTCGCTGCGATCGGTATGCAAAAAGGGTACGACCAAGCAGAGGACTATGACTATGTGACATGGGCAGAAGACCAGAACACACTCGACTTCAAAGCAGCCATCGCATCCGTATATGGTGACGAAGGTGCAGCACAGTTCGAGAAAGTATGGAACTCCGATCACATTACAGCACAAGGTGACATCGTTGCCGCTACACTCGAAGGTGACGAAGCGATGATTGAAGATGCGCGTATGCGCCTCGACCAATTCGCTGTCGACTTCAGCACATTCCTCGATGCAGCAACAGAAGGAAACTTACCACAAGCTGCCGGTGAAGAAGCAATCAAACAGCACGAAGCGCTCGTACTCGACACATTCGATCAATATGTCGCTGGCGATGCAGAAGCGGCTTGGATGTCATTCCGTGAAGGATATGCGTTCATGTTCGGTGTTGGTGAAACACTCGGTAACGCGATCGTGACACAAATGCCTGACAAGTTCGAAGAAACAATGATGCCTGAAGAAATGCCTGAAACAGGTCTCGGTGGTGCACAAGAACAATCAATGAACACGCTCTACGCTGGATTAGCTGTACTTGGCGGAACCTTACTCGCCTTCGTAACGCTTCGCAAACGTAAAGTGTCTGAACAATAATCAATAAGGAGGGAGTCCCATGAACAAGCGCCTTTTGTTTCTGGCGCTCTCTCTCTTTTGTTTTAGCTTCTGGACGTGGACGAGTGCCCAAGAATCGTCGTCACCACCTGTAGAAGAAAAACAAATAGAGGAGAGCCCGGATTTAACGGCTGAATTCTCACTTCTACAGGAAGAGGTGAAAAAGCTACGCTTAGCCGAGGAAGAAGAAAACGCCAAGGCCGTCACCCCTGTTCAAATCCAGATCCCTAAAATTGATGTCGATACGGCAATTGAACAAGTTGGGGTCCTAGACAATGGACAGATGGGCGTACCAGAAGACGAGAACCAGGTCGGGTGGTTCGAACCTGGTGTGACACCAGGGAGCAAAGGAAATGCCGTGATCGCCGGTCATGTCGACAGCAAGACCGGCCCGGCTATCTTTTATCAACTCGATCAACTCAAAGAAGGCGATGACGTTCTGATTCAAGATGAAGCGGGTAACACACTCCGGTTCCGCGTCACAAAAACAGAACGCTATGATACGAAAACCGCGCCAATCGAAGAGATTTTCGGTGCCACATCAAATCGGAACTTAAATTTGATTACCTGTTCGGGTACGTTCGGGGACGGGGGCTATGATGAACGATTCGTCGTCTATACAGAGCTGGTGGATACCGAACTGAACGAAACTGTCAATCTCGAGACACCGACGGCAGTCGAACTGAAAGGTAACTTATTGACATGGCACGCCGTTCGTCAAGAGAGCGTGATTGGATATCGAATCTATGAAGTCATCGACGGAAAAGCGACTCATATCGAAAGTATCCCATCCCATGCACGAAAAAGTATCGAAGTCACAAATGAGAGCAATGCATCCTACTACGTGACTGCGATTGACCAGCTTGGAAATGAGTCGAAACCGTCTCAGACAGCGAAGTAGGCACGAAACGTCCTTAGATAAACGCTAAGGACGTTTTTCTATTTCCCATGTATAGTGAAGATAGCAACACATACATCAACTTTAGGATAAGGAGTTTACACGTCATGAGGACTCAACTTTCATCACCTCTCGCCAGTCAAGTGAAGAGAAGAATTCGCGCCATTTGGGCTGTGACCGATTCACATTATTGGTACCCTCTATCGACTGCTGGGCGCCCCGATGTGATCGCATTCGATAGTGACTATATTGAAGAGAATGATCAAAAAATCAAGGAAATCCAACAATGGATATTGCGTCGAGGCGCGGATGTCGTCTTTGAACTACATGAAGACCTTACGCTCTGGCAAATCGATACCGATTCCTTGGATCCTTGTTATGACGGACGTTATTTAGAACGTTATTGGTTTGACCAACACATGAACTGGGTCATTTATGCATCTCACGAAAGTACGATCAGCTTCGGGGGGAACGAATTGATTACATCGCTCCAGTCCTCTTGGCCAGATTGGCAGGAACACCTATCTGTTTTAGACCATCGCTTCATCGAATGATGGACCCACAGAAAAACGCACCCATTTCATCAATGAGTGCGCGGAACTTATACGAAGCAAGGAATTTGCGGATTGAACGTCTTGTTGTTCTCCGTCATGACCTGCTTTTTAATTTTGCCTTCTCCGAGGTAGACGATGCGGTCGGCAAGTGCCTCAGCATCTTCTTCGTCATGCGTCACAAAGATCGTCGTCGTGCCCGTCTGCTTCAAGAGACGACGCAAATCGTCGCGAATCCGGTGTTGAAGTGACGTATCCAAATTACTGAACGGTTCGTCTAGAATCAAGAGCGCCGGCTTCGGTGCGAGCGCACGCGCGAGCGCGACACGCTGTTGTTGTCCCCCACTGAGTTCGTACGGATAACGGTGACGGAATTCCGTCAAGTTGACGAGCGCGAGCATCTCTTCGACACGCGCATTCCGCTCCTTGCGGTTCAGTTTATGAAGACCGAATCGAATGTTCTTTTCAACGGTCATGTGCGGGAAGAGTGCATAGTCTTGGAAGACCATCCCCACGCCACGATCTTCTGGCGGCATGAACTGGCAATCGTCGCAACAGACACAGTTATTCACGACGACGACGCCCTGGTTCGGCATCTCGAGTCCTGCGATCAAACGGAGAATCGTACTCTTCCCCGATCCGCTGTCCCCAAGAAGTGAGACGATTTCACCTTTCGTGATTGAAATCGAGAACCCTTTGATGGTCTCTTCATGCGCACCTTTATAGCTAAAATGTAAATCATTGATTTGAACAAACATTAGTCGGCCTCCTTATCAAGCACCTTGTGGGAAACGAATATCAACAGTCCACTCATGAGGACGATGACGATGGAAGCGAGTGCCGCTTCGTGAATCTTCTCATCACTCACGTATTTGAACGCCTGTGTCGCAAGCGTCGAAAAGTTAAATGGTTGTAAAAAGAGCGTCAATGGCAACTCTTTCATAATATCAATAAAGACGAGGATAAACGCGCTCATGATGGCGCCTTTGATCATCGGGATATCGACGCGAAAGAACGTTTGGACCGTATTCCACCCCAGCATACGGGATGCTTCGGTAAACGACTTCCCTACTTTCTCAAACCCGCTCTCGATCGAGTTGTAGCCGATGGCGAGGAAGCGGATGACGTAGGCAAAGATGAGCATGATGAGCGTCGTCCGGAACACGAATGTCTGACTCAAGTCGAGCGCCCGTGCCAAATTGAGCACTTTGTCATCGAGCCACAAGAAGAGCGTGATGACCGCAATGGCGATGGCCGCTCCCGGAATCGAATACCCAAGCGTCGTCACTTTCGAAATGACACGCGTCATGTTCGACGGGAAGAGTCGTGTATAGTTCGCAATGATGAGTGCGAACAGTAAGATGATCACGGTTGCGGTAAAGGCGACTCGTACCGTATTCCAAACGAGTTGCCAAAATTCTTCCGTGAAGACCGTATCGAACGTCAGGAACGTCCAAGCCGTCAACTGCGTGAACGGAATGACGAATGCAATCGCAAAGACGAGCGAAACATATGCGAATACCGCATAGCGATGCCAACCTTGCAGCGGTCTCGGTTTGAGCGGTTTTACTTTCGTCGAAGCGTAACTGAATTGCTTCCTTCCCCGGACGAGTCGTTCCATCGTCAAAATGGCGATGACGAGAATCATGAGTGTGCCCGCAAGCTTCAGCGCCGACGACGTATCCTTCATCCCGAACCATGTGCTAAAAATAGCGGTACTGAACGTCTGGATCCCGAAGTATTTCACGACACCATAGTCGTTGAGCACTTCCATCAAGACGAGACTGACACCGCCGATGATGGCGACTCGAGAAATCGGTATGACGACGGTGAAGAAAATGTCCCATGAGCCACGACCGAGAATCCGCGCGTTCTCAATCATCGAGGATGATTGGTTATGCAAGAACGCTCGTGTGATCGTATAAATATATGGATAGAGGAACAACGTGAAAATAAACACGGTTCCTTGAATCGACATGATGTTGAAGTACGACTGATCGACGGTGATCCCGAACTGATTTCGTAGCGTCGTTTGGATCACTCCGGTGTAATTTAAAATGCCGTGATAAGTATACGCCCCGATATAAGGCGGAATCGCGAGCGGCAGGATGAGTGCCCATTTAAAGAAGCGACGGAACGGGAAATCATAGACGGTCACGAACCAAGCGAGGCTCGTCCCGATCACGGTCGTCAAGACACCGGTAGCCACCATAATGAACAACGTGTTTCTCACGTAACGGGGCAACAGGTACTCCTGAATGTGCTGCCAATTGTCATTGACCGGGGCGAACAATTCGACGAGCACGACAATTCCCGGCAAGACGATCAATAAAATCGCGAGAAAGCTGAGGATCGCCCATCCATTCAGTTGTCGTTTTACTGCGTGCCAGTTCATGTCGTACCGCTCCCGTTCTGTAAACTATCAATTCCTGTCCCATCATATCAGTTTCTGTGCATCCCGTGTAGCGCTTAGGGTGTGAAGAACGCAAAAATCTCCGGCCTGAACTCTCGTTCAAGCCGAAGTCATCTTACTTCCAACCCACTTCGTTAAAGATGCGGATTGCTTCTTGTTGGTTTTCACCAAGTGCAGAGAGGTTGATGTCTTGCTCTTTGAACTCGCCCCATGATTGAAGAAGTTCGTTCGGCTCAACCGACTCGTTGACTGGATATTCGTAGTTCACACTCGCAAACTTTTCTTGTGCTGACGGTTCTGACATGAACTCCATCAATTTTTGAGCGTTTTCTGTATTCTTCGATGCTTTCGTCATCGCGATACCCGAAATGTTCACGTGTGTGCCTGTTGTATCTTGGTTCGGGAAGAAGACACCGAGCTGTTCAGCGACTTTCTTCTCTTCTTCGTCTTCAGAATTCAACATGAGCCCCATGTAGTACGTGTTCATGATGGCCACGTCCCCCTCACCGGCGACGACCGCTTTCGCTTGGTCACGGTCGTTCCCTTGTGGGTCGCGTGCCATGTTGTTCACTAAGCCCTTCGCCCACTCTTTCGCTTCATCGACCCCGTTCACTTCGATGAACGATGCGAGGAGTGAGATGTTGTACATGTTTTCAGATGGACGGACGAGTACTTTGCCGTTCCACTGTTCTTCTGTCAACGCTTCATACGTCGACAAATCTTCTGGTTTCACGCGATCTTTTGAGTAGACGATGACACGCGCACGTTTCGTCAAACCGAACCATTCGTTGTCCGTGTCACGATATTTTTCAGGAATGTTTGACTCAAGCTCATCGCTATCGACCGCTTGAAGATGTCCTGCTTCTTTTGCCTGATACAAGTTTCCGGCATCTGCTGTAATGAAGAGGTCTGCTTCTGTGTTTTCGCCTTCCGTGTTCAAACGCTCGAGAAGTTCGTCACTCTTTCCTTCCACCACGTTGACTTTGATGCCTGTTTCTTCTTCAAACTGCTTGTATAATTGTTGATCGACATCGTAGTGGCGACTCGAGTAAACATTGACGACGTTCGAATCGTCTGAGCCTTCATTTGAAGTTGTCTCATCTGTGCTTGCACAAGCGGCAAGGAGCGATGTCGTTAACGCTGCTGAAATTCCTAAAGCTGCATATTTTTTGTTCATCTGTCATTCCCCCACGTTCGGTTATTTCTCTCTGGTAATGATAATTACTCTCAGTACCTATCATCACTGATAATCATTCTCACGTCAAGACTTTTCTGCAATCGCTATCACACTATATGTGTACTTGGTGACAGTTTTGAGGACATCATTTCTTGACTTCAAAAGAATACGAACGATATAGTAAAATCAAACAAACCGTCTGGTCGGTACAGAAAGAGGTGAAGATATGTCAAACCGATCGAACGTTACAAAGCAAAAGCTGTTGGATGCGGCAACCGACATCATCATGAACCATGGCGTGCACCAACTTACCTTAGATGAAGTCGTCAAGACTGCGGGTGTATCTAAAGGTGGACTGCTTTATCATTATCCTTCAAAAGAAGCGTTGATGACGGCGATGGTCGAACGATTACAACAAGAACAAAACGAGCTATATGCTTCATTGCAACAAGAAGGTCATGGACCTGTCGAGGCGTTCGTTCGTCTATTTGATGAAACGAAGTTACATCCTGAGCGTGCTGCCATCCAAATCGACGTCGAGAAGATGATTGCATTTCTCACGTTGTTCGAAGTCGACCAAGAGTACGCCAATCGTTGGAAACATGATTTAGATACGTTCTTCGCACAGTTCCAACAAACGGCCGACCCGGTGGAAACCATGATCATTCGTTATGCACTCGAAGGTATGATGATGTCCGAACACTTCGGTGTCGGTGTTCCCCCTGCCGAACTCAAACAAGCGATTATCGCACGCTTGATTGAACGAGCCCACGACATCGATCGTGAGTCATAAAACAACATAATAATAGAGGAGATTAAAAATCCATGCAGAAAATCACGTCCTTCTCCGTTAACAACAAGTTTGCGGTTTGGTTGATGACGATCATCTTGACGGCCGCCGGTCTTTTCGCCGGTCTGACGATGAAGCTCGAGACGTTACCGGACATTACGACTCCGACCGTCTCGGTCACAACCATTTATCCAGGTGCATCCCCTGAGCAAGTGCTCGAAGAAGTCAGCACCGTGTTAGAAGATCGCCTTCAGAATTTAAATGGTGTAGAACAAGTTCGTTCTTCATCGTTCCAAAACGCTTCAAACATCCAAATCGATTACGATTTCAATACCGATATGGATGAAGCGGAGCAACAAGTCAAAGATGCGTTAAGCAACATCGAATTGCCGGAGTCGGCACAAGACCCTCAAGTGTCGCGTCTCAGTTTCGACGCTTTCCCGGTCATCGGGGCTGCCATCTCGGATGAAAGCCTAGATTTGGCCGAATTGACAAAACTCGTCGAGGAAGAAGTACAGCCTGCTCTTGAAGGAGTGGAAGGTGCGCAAACCGTCCAAATTGCCGGGCAAGAGATTCGCCGCGTCGAACTTCAATTCGACCAAGAAGCGCTCGCAGAATACAATTTGACAGAAGACACGGTCAAACAATTGATTCAAGCGAATGACGCTCGGATTGCGCTCGGGTTATATGAATTAGGGGATACGGAGCAAGCGGTCGTCATCGACGGCAAGTCGGAGACACTCGAAGCGTTCCGCGACATCCAAATCCCTTACTCACCAGCACAATCAACGCCGACGACACCGTCTGCCCCGACTGAATTGCCACCTGGTCAAACGCCAGACGTGCCAACAGAGGTCCCGACGGAAACACCATCGGCATTACCACCGAACGTTCCGACGACGGCTCCGACTGTCGCGTTGAGTGAACTTGCGACAATCGAGGACAAAGGAATCGAAGAATCGATTTCTCGCTCGAACGGTGAACGTTCAATTGGCGTACAAGTGACGAAGACACAAGATGCGAACACGGTCGATGTCGTCAACGCCGTCAAAGAAGTATTGAATGACTTCGAAGCTGAAAACGATACGGCGAATGTATCGATCACACTCGACCAAGGACAACCGATTGAAGAGTCGGTCGAAACGATGTTGTCTAAAGCATTACTTGGTGGGTTGTTCGCTATCCTCATCATCTTAGTGTTCTTACGTAACTTCCGATCGACGATCATCGCCGTCATCTCGATCCCGTTGTCGCTTCTCATGGCACTCATCGTCTTGAAGCAATTGGACATCACGTTGAACATCATGACGCTCGGTGCGATGACCGTTGCGATTGGTCGCGTCGTCGATGACTCCATCGTCGTCATCGAGAACATTTACCGTCGACTCACGCGTTCGAACGAACCACTTCGCGGTAAAGAGTTGATTATCGCGGCAACAAAAGAAGTATTCATCCCGATCGCCTCGTCGACCATCGTCACGATTGCAGTATTCTTGCCGCTTGGATTTGTCACTGGTTTTGTCGGTGAACTGTTCTTGCCGTTCGCATTGACGGTCGTCTTCGCATTACTCGCTTCGTTACTCGTGGCGATCACGGTCGTACCAATGATGGCCGACTCGTTCTTTAAAAACCGCGACAAGTTGAAACCAGAAGAAGGTCCAGGCAAGCTCGCGGAATGGTATCGTGGCGTCTTGAACTGGTCACTGAACCATAAACTCGTCGTGTTCGGTCTCGCGACTGCCCTATTGATTGGTAGCTTTGCCCTTGTCCCAGCGATTGGGGTCAACTTCTTGAATCAGGATTCGGAGAAGACGTTGTTCGTCACGTTCGACCCAGAACCTGGTCAAACACTTGAAGATTCGATTGCCGCAGCAGAAGTGGCAGAAGAATACTTCATGGAAGAACAACCGAACGCAACCGATGTTCAGTTCACGGTCGGTGGAGAGAACCCGCTGAACCCCGGAAACAACAAACAAGGAATCTTCATCGTTCAATATGATCCAGATACGGAAGACTTCGCGGATGTGAAGTTAGCTGATATCGAGAAATTGAACGAACTCGCTTCGAACGGGGAATGGAAAGAACAAGACTTCTCAGGTGGCGGCGCAACGAGCGGTGTCACATACAACGTCTATGCCAACTCCCTTGAAGATTTAGAAGCCATCGTGCCGACTTTCATCGAAACGATTGAAGAGGAAACGGATTATGTCCGTCAAGCGACATCTGACTTACGTGAGTCCTATGTACAATACACGTTCAACGTCGACCAACAGGCCGCTGCAGAAGCCGGTGTGTCGGCAGGTCAAATCGCGCAAGTCATCAGTCAGTTTCAGGCACCAGAAAGTCCACTTACAAGTGTCACAGTGGATGACAAACAGTTAGACGTCGTCATCCCGAGCGAGCAAGTGACGTATGACAGTGTCGATGACCTGCAAGCACAAGAAATCACGACACCGTTCGGACCACGCCCGATTTCAGACTTCATTGAAATCGAAGAAGGCACAACACCGGACACACTCGTCGAGCGGGACGGAAAACTGCTTGCGCAAGTAAGTGTTGAACTCAGCACAGATAAAGCGACAGAAGCGTCTGCTGCGATTGAAGAACGCGTATCGGACATCGAGCTCCCATCTGGCGTCTCGTATGATGTCGGCGGTGTAACGGAACAGATTCAAGAATCGTTCACTCAGCTCGGTCTTGCGATGCTCGCCGCGATCGCCATCGTATACTTGGTTCTCGTCATCACATTCGGTGGGGCACTCACGCCATTCGTCGTGTTGTTCTCACTTCCGTATGCGATTATCGGGGGACTCGTCGCCCTTCTCATCACGGGTGAAACGATTTCGGTTTCTGCCTTGATCGGGGCACTCATGTTGATCGGGATTGTCGTCACGAACGCCATCGTTTTGATTGACCGCGTCATTCATAAAGAAGAAGCTGGTTTATCAACACGTGAAGCGTTACTTGAGGCAGCGGGCACACGCCTTCGCCCAATCTTGATGACCGCACTCGCGACAATCGGTGCACTCGCACCACTCGCACTCGGTCTCGAGGGTGGCGCACTCATCTCGAAAGGTCTCGGGGTCACCGTGATTGGCGGACTCACAAGTTCGACACTTCTCACGTTGCTCATCGTACCAATCGTCTATGAGTTCTTCGCACGATTCCGTAAGAAAAAACAAGCATAAGCCTAAAACATGCGTAGCGGTGTATCCGCTACGCATGTTTTATTTTTCAATGATATGTAGGTGTTCCGTATCATCTGGCGCTTCAAAAAATGAAGTCACATGATGAAAGACTTCTTCGGTATCAAATGCGGCTCGTTCCGGTTCCGAGATGCGACGTTTCTGAATCTGTCGAAGACATTGTTCATCACTTCGGTTGAGATAAATCAGACGGTGATTCGCCCCAGCATGTTCTGACAATTGTAAAAACCAAGATCGTGACGATTTTGTATTTGCCGGGAAATCCATCACTACATGCATCCCGAGTCGCAGCAACTGTTGGACATGAGATTCAATTAGTGGCTTCAGTAGCCTAGCATGCTTTTGATAGTCCTCAAACGTATGAATTTGATTCGGATATAACGTAGATAACCATTCATCTTCAGATAAGAGAACCGCTCGTTGTTCAGCAGCCATTTGCTTGGCCATCGTTGATTTTCCAGCCCCCATTTTTCCACATAAAAAATAAAGTGTTCCCTTTTCTTCCATCGCGCTATCTTCCTCCTCTTCATCAAGTAGAATAAACGTATCATACCCTTTTCTTGACCTCTCTCGTTGAATTTGAGAAAATTCATACGTTTTGAATGACGTGAAAGGAAGTCATGTATATGAAATTATTAAAATGGATGATTGGGCTCGCTCTTTTATTCGGATTGAGCACGCTCGGAAACTGGATTGTTGAGACGTTCTCGTGGAAAGTACCAGGCAGCGTCATCGGCATGGTGCTGTTGCTCATTCTCTTAGTAACAAAAGTCATTCGCGTGGAATGGATTGAGGACAGTGCCGGATATTTGACGAAGCATCTCGCCTTCTTCTTCATCCCTATTGCCGTCGGCCTTATGGCGTACGGCACGTTGTTAAAAGCTGCCGGCATCCCGCTCCTTATCACGTTACTCGCCAGCATGGCGGTGGGTATGGTCGTGACCGCGTTTGTTTCCGGGAAAGAAGGTGAGACATCATGACATACGTTTGGATCGGATCGACGATTCTCGTGTATTCGCTCAGTCGTCGACTTTCCATGAAGTGGGCATCTCCGTTCACCAATGTCGTCTTCTTAAGTACAGCGATTTTGATTCTTCTGTTACTCGTGACAGGACAGTCCTATGATGCGTATGAACCGGCTACCGATCTCATCACCATCTTACTCGGACCAGCGACTGTCGCCCTCGGATTACCGCTCTATCGCAACTTACCCGTACTACTCGCACGGGCAAAGCGAGCACTGAGCGCGATTGTCATCGGGTCACTTTCCACAATCTTCGTGGCTGTACTTTTCGGCAAGTTATTTTCTTTCACCGAAAACGTATTGATTGCACTATCGGTCAAATCGGCGACGTCCCCGATTGCCCTTGAATTGGCTCGACAACTAGAGGGGGATGCAACACTTGCGGCCTCGATCGCCGTTGCCTGCGGTATTTTAGGGGCGATGCTCGGACCGGTCTTATTGACGTGGATTCGTATGGACGACCCGTTCACGCGTGGACTCACACTCGGCACAATCAGTCACGGGATTGGGACCGCTCAGGCGGCAACGGAACATCCGTTGTCCGGTGCAACAGGTGGTGCCGCAATGGGATTGACCGCAATCTTCACCTCGTTTATCTTGCCGATTCTATATCCGTTTCTCTTTTGAACAGGTCGCGTCCATCGATGGGCGCGACTTTTTTGTTTCGACTTCGATTGCGCGTGATAAACTAATGAAGATGAAACTTATTAGAGGAGGGCAATCCATGCAAGCAAAATTAATTGAACGCTTAATGACGTACGCGAAGATTGATACACAGTCGGATTTCACAAGTACGACAACACCATCGACGGCCAAACAATGGGATTTGATTCGCCATTTGGAGAAAGAATTAAAAGAACTCGGTCTGACAGACGTCGAGACGGACGAATACGGGTATCTCTTCGCCACACTTCCGAGTAACGTCGATCATGATGTACCGACTATCGGCTTCCTTGCCCACGTCGATACGGCGACCGATTTCACAGGAACGAACGTCTCCCCTCAACTCGTCGAGCATTATGAAGGTGGCGACATCGTCTTGAACGAGTCGCGTCATGTCGTGTTATCACCAAAAGACTTCCCAGAACTGGACGGGTATGTCGGGCATACGCTCATGACAACGGACGGCACGACACTCCTCGGTGCGGACGATAAAGCAGGAATCGCTGAAATCGTCACAGCGATCGAATACTTATTGGCTCATCCTGAGATTCCACACGGGCCGGTCCGCATCGCCTTCACACCGGATGAAGAAATCGGACGTGGACCACATAAATTCGATGTCGCCCGATTCAATGCGGACTTCGCTTACACGATGGACGGCGGTCCACTTGGAGAGTTGCAGTATGAGAGTTTCAACGCAGCCGGTGCGACCGTCACCTTCCACGGGACGAACGTGCACCCAGGTAGCGCCAAGAACAAGATGGTCAACTCGATGAAGCTTGCGATGGCGTTCCAAAACCGTTTGCCTGCTGATGAGGCACCGGAACGTACGAGCAACTACGAAGGGTTCTTCCACTTGAACGGCTTCAATGGGGACGTCGAGAAGACGACGCTTCAATACATCATCCGCGATCACGACAAACAAAAGTTCGAAGCACGTAAAGCGTTGATGGAGAAACTTGTCCTCGAATGGAAACAAAAATACGGGGAAGAACGGATTGAACTCCAGATGGAAGATCAGTATTACAACATGGCCGAGAAAATCGAACCAGTGAAACACATCGTCGATACCGTCGCTGACGTCATGCGCGGCCTTGGCATCGAACCGAAGATTGAACCGATTCGTGGTGGGACAGACGGATCGCAACTTTCTTACATGGGCCTTCCGACGCCGAACATCTTCACAGGTGGCGAAAACTATCACGGGAAGTTTGAATACATCTCTGTGAACAACATGGAAAAAGCAACAACGGTTATCATCGAAACACTTCGCACATTCGCGAAGCGCGCACAAGCATAACACATGCGCCTCCAATCGTTCTCTTTTACACTAGAGACATTGGAGGCGATTTTTGATGAAGCATACATTTAGCATGAACCTCGGCTGGGATGGCGGACGAAATGACGTCGGTACCCTCGAGGCCGAGCGATTAAAGACACAGATTTCGATCCCACCCGAGATGGACGGTCCCGGAGTCGGCACGAATCCGGATGAGATGTTACTCGGGGCAGCGGCCACGTGTTATATCATCACCCTCGCAGCCGTACTCGGACGGAGTGACCTGACTCACCGTGGCATCACGATTGATGCGGAAGGCATCGTCGATGTGACGAACGGCATCTTCACTTACGAGACGATTCGCTATGCGACAACGATTCAAGTACCTACAGAGATGACGGATCGAGAGATCACACTTGTTGAACGCATCGCGAAAAAAGCGAAAGATCAATGTATGATTTCACGCGCACTCGCAGGAAATGTAGCATTTGAGTTGAATACCGTCATTTCACGTAAAAGTGGCAATGATTTTATTTGAAGAACCTTTGAAAAAAGCGATAATTGTAAACAGACGTAATCGCTTTGTCATGGACGTACTCGTTGATGATTTGCTCACGCCTTGCCATTGTCCTGTAACAGGAAGGATTGGAGATATTATATTTGAAAACATCCCCTGCCTCGTCTCAGAAACCTATGACTCGAATCGTAAAACTCGCTTTACAGTCGAAGCCATTTCAGTCGATGGTGAACAATGGATTGGAATCAATCAAGGTCGTGTAAACGACTATGTTGAAGCTTTCTTACTCGAGAACCAGCTTGATGCTTTCTCAACCCCGAGGGGAATCAAACGTGAAATAGTAACTGACGGTGCACGGATCGATTTTCAGATTGATGGAATCTTCATGGAAGTGAAGGCTCCGCTCAGCGAACTACTCACTATTCCTCTCCCACACTTTAAACGTAGACGAGTGAAACGACCCATCGAAACAGAACGTTTGATTCGTCATCTCTACGCTCTGATTTCCACTCTACCCCAAACCGGAAGAGCAGTCCTCTTATATGTTTTTTTATATGACGCACCAATTTATACCGGTAATCCCAACCGAAAACAAGACCATCTAATTCGTCAATTGATTAACGATGCGATACCTTCCGGATTAGAAATATGGCAACTGAACTGCACTATTTCCCCTGAAGGAATTCGTTTACTTCGTTGCTTTGACACAACGTCTCACTTCAAGTAACCAAATGTATTAAGTGAAACGTTATGTTTTTACTAAACATATGATATGTTGGGAATTACCGAATAGAGTCATTTTTCACTTCCACTCTTTACGCGACTGCGCGTTTTTCAAAAACGTGATACAATACACGTCGTAAACTAATCAGAAAAACGAGGGATACCATACATGATTACAGTAAATAACGTCAGCCTACAATTTGGCGGTCGCAAATTGTTTGAAGAGGTGAACATCAAGTTCACGCCAGGCAACTGTTACGGATTGATCGGTGCGAACGGTGCCGGAAAATCGACATTCTTAAAGATTTTATCAGGTGAACAAGATACGACGACGGGTGATGTCAGCATCACACCAGGCGAACGTCTCGCTGTCCTCAAGCAGGACCACTACGCGTATGAAGACAGTGCGGTTCTCGAGACCGTCATTATGGGTCACGAGCGTCTCTACAAAGTAATGAAGGAAAAAGACGCCATCTATATGAAAGAAGACTTCTCAGATGAAGACGGCATGCGCGCAGCTGAACTCGAAGGTGAATTCGCTGAGTTGAACGGTTGGGAAGCCGAGTCAGAAGCGTCGATGGTCCTTCAAGGTCTCGGAATCTCTGAAGCGCTCCACCAGAAACAAATGAGCGAACTCACAGGTGGGGAGAAAGTCAAAGTCCTTCTTGCCCAAGCGCTCTTCGGTAAGCCAGATATCCTCCTCTTAGACGAGCCGACCAACGGACTTGACCTAAAAGCGATTCAATGGTTAGAAGAATTCTTGATCAACTTTGAAAACACAGTCATCGTCGTTTCCCACGACCGTCACTTCTTGAACAAAGTCTGTACGCACATGGCCGACCTCGACTTCGGAAAAATCCAATTGTATGTCGGGAACTACGACTTCTGGTATGAGTCTAGCCAACTCGCTACACGTATGGCGGCAGACCAGAACAAGAAGAAAGAAGAGAAAATCAAAGAGCTTCAAAACTTCATCGCACGTTTCAGCTCGAACGCATCGAAAGCACGTCAAGCGACGTCTCGTAAGAAGTTGCTCGATAAGATCACACTTGATGACATCCGTCCGTCGTCACGTCGTTATCCGTTCGTCGGATTCACGATGGAGCGCGAAATCGGAAACGATGTTCTCTATGTCGATAACGTATCGAAGACAATCGATGGTGTAAAAGTACTCGACAACGTCACGTTCTCACTCAACAAGACGGACAAAGTCGCATTCGTCGGTCGTTCGGACGTTGCCATCACGACACTCTTCAAAATTCTCATGGGTGAGATGGAGCCAGACACAGGGTCAGTCAAATGGGGCGTCACGACAACTCAGTCATACTTCCCGAAAGACAATTCGGAGTACTTCGAGGGCTCAGAAAAGAGCATCCTCGACTGGTTGCGCCAGTTCTCACCTGCCGATGAGTCAGACACGTTCCTTCGTGGATTCCTTGGCCGCATGCTCTTCTCAGGTGAAGAAGTCATGAAGAAGGCGTCTGTCCTCTCAGGAGGAGAAAAAGTACGCTGCATGCTCTCGAAGATGATGCTCTCGAACTCGAACGTACTCGTCCTTGACGATCCGACGAACCACTTGGATCTCGAATCGATTACGGCACTCAACAACGGTCTCGAGTCGTTCAAAGGCGTGCTTCTCTTCAGCTCACATGACCATCAGCTCATCTCGACGATCGCGACACGCATCATCGAAGTGACTCCGAATGGCATCGTGGACAAAGAAGCAACATACGATGAGTACTTGGAGAACGAAGCGCTTCAACAACAAGTTGAATCCCTTTACCAAAATGCATAATAAAAAATCGGCTCAACGTGAGCCGATTTTTTATTTAACGTTTACCGTCTCCATGACGTGCTCATGAATATCATGACCTTTCGTGACATGGACTTGAACGTTGTATGCGCCTGATTCAGCAAAGGTGTGTGCACCTTTATACATCCCAGTATCTGCTTCCTCTAACTTCACCCACTCATGCTTCTCTGCCCCGTCTTGGAAGATTTCGAGTTGTACTTCCGCCCCTGCGAGCATCTCGTCTTCAATCATGACGTGTACCATGAATGGTTGTTCTTCCCCTGCTGTCGCCTCTTTCGGATCAAGCGTGATATCCGCTCCAGCGTGGTGATGATGCTCACTCTCTTCTTCTGCTTCAGCAGCCGTTTCTGGATGTCCAACCGTCACGTTTGTCGTCGGCATGGTGTGCATCGAACGCGCTGACACGTGAACCTGGACCGTATAGACCGCTTCTTCCGCGAACGTCGTCTCCGCTTCATAGACACCGTCTTTCGTGAGTGACGCCTTGATCATCTCACTTTCTTCCTTCGCATCGTTCTTCCATACTTCGAACTTGATTTCATCCGCATCGTCTACAGGTTGACCATCTTGCGTGACTGTTACTGATAAAGGTACCGCCTCTCCCTTTTCAGCCGTTGCCTCTACCGTCAACTCTGCCTCGACCGGTTCCATTGACTGTGGAACAGCCGCGCTCTCCGCTTCTTTCTCAGTACCACACGCACCGAGTACGAACAACCCGATGAGTCCAAACACGACCCCAAACCGTGTCATCATCTTTTTCATCATAAGTCCTCCTTATAAATCGCTTACATCTTTCACACATTGTTCATGATACCATCTCTTTCCAAAAAGAGTGTGAGCATTCTGTGATATATCCCACGATACATTCTCACAAATTTCACACATATAGTTGAATCAAAATTTATTGAGTACATTTCCGAATTTTAGTCCATCATTTCTAAAAAGGGGTATATAAAATATATCAAGGTCAATCATTTGGAAAGTCTTAACATCAAGAGAGTTACATCATGAATGGAGGCGAATTCAGATGAAACGTAAGGTCATTCGTGGGGCGATGGCACTGTTCATCTTATTGGCGATGGTGATCACACAATCGATTTCCGTCAGTGCCGCCGCTTCAAAATTTGTCACGAGTGTGAACACGACGAGCAAGGTCGTCGCATTGACGTTCGATGACGGGGCAGACGGGGCGAACACGAACAAGATTTTAGACATTTTAGCAAAAAACAATGTCAAAGCCACTTTCTTTTTAACGGGGTCGGGCGCAAATAACCATCCACAGTACATTAAAAATATCGCCGCAAAAGGACATCAACTCGGAAATCACTCGTATACACACCCTGACTTCACCAAACTGACTGCCACGCAGATGAAATCCGAACTCGACCGCACGGAAGCTTTGATTAAATCGTTGACCGGAAAAACGACAAAACCGATTTTCAGAGCCCCTTTTGGTGCAGTGAATAGTACCGTATTGAGCGGTGTCGGGGCTTCAGGATACGGATACACGATTCAATGGAACATTGATACGGTTGACTGGAAAGGATTGACCGCGAGCCAAATCAACACGAAAGTTCAGACTAACATCAAACCGGGTTCAATCGTCTTGATGCATACCGGAGCCGGGGCCCCGGGTACACCGCTCGCACTCCCAACGATGATTTCACAACTCAAAGCAAAAGGGTACAAATTTGTCACGATCTCACAATTACTTGCATATCAAAACGCATCGACGAACAAAACGTATACCGTGAAGTCAGGTGATACGTTGTACAGTATCGCACGGACATACGGAGTCACCGTCTCGGCGCTTGCTGCCGCCAACAACATTACGAACTACAGCTTGATTTATGTAGGACAAGTGCTCATCATTCCAGGAACGACCGTTACACCACCTACGACGACCGTGAAATACACCGTGAAATCGGGCGACACACTCTACAAGATTGCGACGATGTACAATACGACCGTCGCAAAAATCGCAGCTGCCAATAACATCGCAAACGTCAACTCCATCTATGTCGGACAAGTGCTCGTCATCCCAGGTACGACGGTCACACCACCGACAACTACGGTAAAATACACGGTCAAATTAGGGGACACGCTGTACAAGATTGCGACGATGTATAACACAACTGTTGCGAAAATCGCGGCCGCCAACAATATCACGAACGTCAGCTTAATCAGTGTCGGGCAAGTGTTGACCATTCCGAAATGATTGCCTCGTGAATCTTTTCCTCAGCTTGTGACGTATCGTATACAAACAGGAAAAGAGGAAACGCTATGACTCGAACCGTAATCCGTGTCAGTACTACCGCATTCATCGGACTTTTGGTTTCAATTGCCACATTCTCGATTTTGATTTGGCTCGGTTATGAACAAGCACTCACATCCGGTGAGCCGATCCAATTCTTAACACGTGAGATTTATCAATTCGAGAAGGGAATCGGGGTCGCCAACCAGAATCAAATGGCCATCCTCGGTGCCGGATTTATGGGCATTGCCGTTCTCATTGGAGAGATCGGGATACGTCTTAAACGAAAGTAACCGCTGCATACGCAACGGTTACTTTTTTAATGCTGATGTTCACCACCATGGTCGTGTGAGTGAACGATTGGTTGCTGCAATTGGTCGATTTGGTCTTGCGGTACATCACCGACAATCATCCATGCGGACGGCGTATAGACCTTCTGCCCTTCATGGACCATGCCGTTCACTTGGTAGATTCCCTGATCGAGTTTCACGCTCGTCACGAGATAGCCATCCTTTTCTGTCACTTCATACGTCCGGGTCTCTTCCGAATCGTAAGGCGTGACTTGAATATGGCTTTCTGTCACACGTTCATCATTCGATATTTTCATCGCAAGCGTCGTCGAGCCAACTTCTACACGTTCAGGTACGATCAGTTGAATGCCAATCGGATCAACGGTGCGTTCTACTGGCTGAAGTTGACACGCACCTAACCAAATCGTCGCTAGGATGACAGGAAGGACTGCTTTAAATCGTTTCATGCCGCCACCTCCGCTTTCAACTTCCGGCGCCCGACTAACCAATCAAATAGGAGAACGACAAGAATACTGATCCCTGCGAGCGGTAATGTCACACCAAGAAGTAGAATCAAAATACCGACGATTCGTTTGATCCGTTCGTCCTCAAACCGCTTCATCTGTTCGATCGATCCGATTCTCCGTTTGCGCCACATCACGAACGAGCTGATGACCACGAAAATGAGACCTAGACAAAGTGCGACCCCAACCAATTGATTGAGCAAACCGAAGAGGCGACCTTCATGGAAGGCGATTCCGACCGTAATCAGTTTTCCGAGAACCCCGTAATCTGCGTATGTCACAGAGCTGAGTGTTTCACCACTGTATTGATCTAAGTTCACCGTCGCTTCTTTAAATGGATGTCCCGCTGCCGATGTGATAGTATAGACGCCTGTTTCGCCTTCCGGAAGCGAGATCGTGTACGGTCGATCAATCGTGGACTTGTTAACCACTTGATTCAAATCAATCGGCAACAGCGTACTTGGAGAAGAAGTTGGAACGAGATCTGCTTGGGTCGCCCAAGGTACGTCTTCTGCCACATCTTTTGTCGTCACGGTCGATTCCGGCTTGGTACCAAACGCATAGGCATACATCGGTGCTCCCGTGTTTGTCGACGAGGAAACCCACTGCAACATCGCACCCGAAACGGATGACCAGGCAAGACCTGAACTGATGATGATGACGAGACCTAGCGATGACCATAAGGCGACGCTACCGTGCATCTGTTTCCACCACTGCCGGCCTTTCCCGAGCTTCGGCACAAGCATCCGAATCGGATTCTTTCCGCGCGGCCAGAATAAGAAGGTCCCTGTAATAAGAAGAATGATTGCCCAGGATGCTGCGAGTTCGACGACCCAGTTTCCGATTTGACCACCTAATAGTGTGCCATGAATCACAACTAATAAATCCATGCTACCTTCAGCAGACCGTGTTCCTAAAACTTCTGTCGTTTCTGGATGAATATATGTATACATCATCTCGTCTTCGTTCATCCAACCGATTCGAGTCGATTCACCTTCATCCGGCAAACGAATCGATGTGATCATCGCATCCGGATATTCTGTCATGAATGATTCCTTTTGGACTTCTATCGGCTGTTCTTCCGTGAAAGATGCCGTCATCATGTCTTTGTATTGCATCTTTGTTACTTGCGGTTCAAATAAATAAATGCTTCCTGTCACAGCCAAGATAATGAAAATCGGTGCAAATATGAGACCTGCATAAAAATGCCAACGCCACACCGCTTGGTACCAAGCGTTACGTTTGTTCAACCGTTCCCCTCGCATGATGCTTCCCCCTTTATCATTGTGTCCAACTTGTGAACAGATTGAGTATACAAAGAATGGAAACGGTTTATTCTTACTATTTGTGACAACTATTCGTCGAATTGGAGAAGTGAAAATGAACTTTGATTCATCTTTTTTTCACATATTCATCGAACTGATTCACACACTTTCACATAAAGAAAGAGACACCAACAAGTTGGCGTCTCCAAAATATGATCAATTTGTGAACTGCTCTGCTTCTGTCGATCCAGCCAGTGCAGTCGTTGATGATTGCCCACCCGAGATGACGAGCGAGACTTCATCGAAGTAACCCGTCCCGACTTCACGTTGATGACGTGTCGCCGTGTAACCGTGTACTTCAGCCGCAAATTCTGCTTGTTGTAACTCCGAGTACGCTGCCATGCCGCGATCTTTGTACCCGCGTGCGAGCTCGAACATGCCGAAGTTGAGCGCGTGGAATCCAGCGAGTGTGACGAACTGGAACTTGTAGCCCATTGCACCGATTTCTTGTTGGAACGTGGCAATCTCTTCGTCTGACAACTTCTTCTTCCAGTTGAACGATGGTGAGCAGTTGTAAGCGAGAAGTTTGCCTGGATACTTCGCATGAATCGCTTCGGCAAATTGACGTGCCTCTGCTAAATCTGGTTCGGACGTCTCACACCAGACGAGATCTGCATACGGTGCATAAGCGAGACCGCGAGCAATTGCTTGCTCGATACCAGCTTCCGTACGATAGAAGCCTTCCGGCGTACGCTCTCCAATGATGAACGGATGATCGATTGGGTCGATGTCGCTCGTGATCAAGTTCGCCGCGTGCGCATCTGTCCGCGCTACGATGATCGTTGGGACGCCCATGACGTCTGCCGCGAGTCGCGCCGAAATCAAGTTTTTCACAGCCGTCTGCGTCGGGAGCAACACCTTCCCACCAAGGTGACCACATTTCTTCTCAGACGAGAGCTGGTCTTCGAGGTGAACGCCGGCAGCCCCCGCTTCGATCATCACCTTCGTCAATTCGAATACGTTGAGTACCCCACCAAAACCGGCTTCCATATCTGCGACAATCGGTGCGAACCAATGCGTGTCGCCTTTCCCTTCTGCCGTTTGAATTTGGTCGGCACGTTGAAGCGCTTGGTTGATTCGTTTGACGACACTTGGCACCGAGTTGGCCGGATATAGACTCTGGTCCGGATACATGTGACCTGACAGGTTCGCATCCGCCGCTACTTGCCAACCACTCAAATAGATGGCTTCGAGTCCTGCTTTCACTTGCTGAATCGCCTGGTTCCCTGTCAACGCACCGAGTGCATGGACGTAGTCACGCTCGTGCATCAATTGCCACAGGCGTTCCGCTCCCTTTGTCGCAAGCGTATGTTCAATCACGATAGACCCTCGTAATTTCATGACGTCTTCTACAGAGTATGGACGTTCTACCCCTTCAAATCGTTCTGACTTCCAGCTGTTCAACAATTCTTCGCGTTGTTTCATCAATAAACCCTCCTGTATTATATTAATTTTATAAAATTAAATTTGTTATATAACAGATGGTGCGAACGAAATGATTTAGTCGAGGTAAGCGCAGCATTCTAACGCTGCCTTAAACGTCGAATGCTCCATCCCGCAGCAACGACAGACATTTTCTTCGTCACGGTCCTCCGGTTTGCGGAAAACGACGACTTCATCGATCGGCTCTTTCATGATTTGGAGCGAACCGTCTGCACGATCCAAGACGAGGCGCATCAAGTCGTTTCCGTATACGAATGCCGTATTCGCAAGTGATGCTGTCGATTCTCCAGATACGATGCGGCGGACGACCCAACGTTCAATCAACTGTTCGCTTTCCATTTTTTTCGTTGTCATGATGAGGTTCCTCCTTTAAGGTTTAACTCCACAGTTTGACGTTTCATAAATTCACGGCGGCGACGATGTAAGATTGGCTCCGTGTACCCGTTTGGCTGTTTCAACCCATGAAACACGAGTTCGTGGGCGGCTTGATAGGCGATTGACTGATCAACGTTCGGCGTCATCGGTCGATAATTCGGGTCTGACTCGTTTTGCTCATCGACGACTCGTGCCATCCGATAAAGGGTGACCTCGACTTGTTCTGCTGAACAGATGCCGTGATACAACCAGTTGGCCACGTGTTGACTCGAAATCCGGAGTGTCGCCCGGTCTTCCATCAGTCCGACATGGTGAATATCCGGCACTTTCGAACAACCGACACCTTGTTCGACCCAACGGACGACGTACCCGAGCAATCCTTGCAAGTTGTTCTCAAGCTCTTCTTTAATCTCTTCTTGCGAATAGATGCGCATCGCGAGCGGGATATCAAGAAGCTGTTGTCGTTCGTGTTTCAAAACAGGCTGTTGCATCAATTCTCGCTGTACATCAAAAGCATCGAGTTGATGATAGTGCATCGCATGGAGTGTCGCCGCGGTCGGTGAAGGTACCCATGCCGTCGTTGCCCCGGAGCGTACGTGTGCCAATTTTTCACGCATCATATCCTGCATTCGGTCGGGCATCGCCCACATCCCTTTTCCGATTTGTGCTTGATGATGGAACCCACTCTCGAGACCGATCCATACATTCAACCGTTCATATGCAGTGAGCCAAGGTGACGTCTTCATTTCTCCCTTCCGACGCATCGGTCCGAGCGTCATCGAGGAATGAATCTCGTCTCCCGTCCGGTCAAGGAAGCCCGTGTTGATGAAGACGACCCGTTCTTTTACTTGCGCGATACAATTTTTCAAGTTGAGCGACGTTCGTCTTTCTTCATCCATCACGCCGACTTTTAACGTATAGCGAGGAAGGTCCAGCAGATTTTCCACGGCATCAAACAAAACATTGGTGAATGCCACTTCTTCAGAGCCGTGCATTTTCGGCTTGACGATGTAAATCGATCCTTCCCGAGAGTTGAGACGACGATGAAGATGGCGACTTGCAATCAATGAAGTAAAGATGGCATCAACGACCCCCTCTGGTACCTCGCAACCTTCTGCATCAAGAATCAAGTCCGTCGTCATCAAGTGTCCAACGTTCCGAATGAACAAGAGCGCGCGTCCTGGGAGGACGACTTCCACCCCACCTTTTCCAAGCAAACGCTTGTCTTCGTTTAAACGCCGAGAGAGTCGCTTCCCGTCTTTTTGGAACGAGGCTTCAAGCGTCCCATCCATTAGACCGAGCCAATTACGATACAGATGAACTTTGTCTTCCGCGCAAACGGCTGCGACCGAGTCTTCACAATCCACGATTGCGGATAGGGCTGATTCGAGCTCGATGTCCATCAGTCCAGCAGGATCAATCTTTCCGATCGGATGCTCGCGGTCGAATTGAAGTTCAACGTGCAAGGCATTGTGCTGGAGCATCAACGTCTTCAACTCGTTCGGTTCCCCGGTGTAACCGACGAAAGAATCATCTGCGAACGAATGCTCGTCGTCCCCGATTACCGCATAAGCGACATCGTCACGAACGACGTATCGTGTCACTTCCTTGTGCGACCCTGATGGTAGCGGGAACGTGTCATCCAGAAACTGTTTCGCTAACCGAATGACCTCATTACCGCGAACGGGATTATATGCTCTTCCCTTTTCCATACCGTCTGTCTCGTCAATCATGTCCGTCCCATAAAGAGCGTCGTAGAGACTTCCCCATCTGGCGTTGGCGGCATTGAGTGCATATCTGGCATTGTCTAACGGTACGACGAGTTGCGGTCCCGCTTGATGAGCGATTTCGCGATCGACATTCAACACGTCGATATTAAAATCTTCGACGACCGGTTCGATATAGCCGATCGACGTTAAAAATGTCTCGTATTCGATTGGATCGACTTCGTCTTGCCTGCTGTACCATTCCTGTAACAATCGCTCGAATGTCTTGCGCTGCTCTAGAAGTGTCTGATTCACTGGAATGAAACGCTCTAGAAGCGATTCGACCCCTTCCCAAAAATCATTGATTTCATGAGGTTCAAGAACGTTTTTATTCACAAATTCGAGCAGTTTCTCATGAATATGATACTTATCTAGTCGTTCATAGTGTTCCAAGCGTTCACATCCTCCTTTAATCATTGTTATATATCAGTTGGTTATAATATAGACTATTATATAACAGTTTGACAACCTATTTTTTAAAACTTTTTATTTGAAATATCGTCAGGTTGGGTTTACTATACATTGTGTGACCCATCAATGATTGAATCATCAATGATTTGAGGAGGCGATGTGCATGCGAGATTCTTGCTCGCTTCGTGATCAAATTCTCTATCACATCATCACTGTACAAAAAGAATTAGGGCAATTATTCGACTCTGAAATGGACGGGCTCAGCTTGAGTCGCTACGACATTTTGAGCAACTTGTATCACGTCGGTCCATTGCGGCAACGTGAATTGCAACAGCGCGTCGATGTCGACCATGCCGCCATCACCCGACACTTGAAACAGTTAGAGACACAAGGACTCATCACGCGGAGACGCTGTGAACAAGACAACCGTGTCATCTATGTTGAGTTGACAGACGATGGTCGTGAACAAATTGCACATTGGACTGAGCAAAAAGAGTGCTTAACGGACCGACTTTTTGTCAACATGAAGGTAGAGGATCAACAACAGTTATTAGCATCACTCACGATGTTACAAGATACTATTGACCATGAAAGGAAGACTACAATATGAACACTGCCACACAAAAAGACTTTATGGAGATTGTCAAAGGACGCCGCTCGATTCGTGTATACGATGAGAACGTCAAAATTTCAAAAGAAGAAATGACACAAATTCTTGAAGAAGCGACAACAGCTCCTTCATCCCTTAACTTACAGCCATGGCGCTTCGTCGTCATCGATAGCGCAGAAGGAAAAGAAACACTCCTCCCACTCGCAAGCTTCAACAAACGCCAAGTGGAAACATCTTCAGCTGTGATCGCACTCTTCGCCGACTATCAGATGGCAGATTACACAGAAGAGATTTTCGATACAGCAGTAGAGCGCGGTATGATGCCGGCTGAGGTCCGTGACCGTCAAGTCGACATGATCAAAGGCATCTTCAAAGATGCACCGAAAGAAATGATCAAAGATAGCATCATGCTCGATTCAGGTCTCGTTGCGATGCAGCTTATGCTCGTCGCACGCGCACACGGATATGACACAAACCCAATCGGTGGATATGATAAAGCGAACATCGCTGAAGCGTTCGGTCTCGACAAAGAGCGTTACCTCCCAGTCATGCTTCTCTCTATCGGGAAAGCAGCCGAAGAAGGTTACCCATCAGTCCGTTTCCCAGTCGACCGCATCACAGACTGGAAATAATTCAAAAAGATCAATCGCTGAGGCGATTGACCTTTTTTTCATCCGATATATTTGACGACTTCGTTAAAATCACGACGTGTTTTCGGTGCAAAGTCGCGCGCTCGATACCCAAATGCGACCATGACTGAAAGTGACCATTCCCCACGTTCCATCACACCTTCTGAGATTAACAACTCATCGATCTCCTCTTGATTGAACCCTTCAATTGGGCATGAATCGATCTCGATTTGTGCGGCAGCCGTCATCATGTTCCCAAGAGGGATATATGTCTGACGCTTGATCCATTCCTGGAAGACACGCTCATCGTCTAAAAGACGGTAGTCGTTCTCCTGGAACTCTTGCACTCGTTTCACGCGCTGTGCGTACTCTTCTTCCGTCCGTCCTTGTACGCCTGTGACGATGTGACGAATATAGTCTGCATCGTAACGCATGGCTTTCGGTGTTCTTGCGAGGATCAACACAAAGTGACTGGCAGTCAGGGCCTGACCTTGCGCTCCCCATGCATGATCTTTAATCTTTTGGAGTAAATCTTCCCGACGCACCACGACGAATTGCCATGGCTCGAATCCGAACGAACTCGGCGAAAGACGTCCCGTCTCTAAAATGAACTCCATGTCCTCTTCTTTGATTTTACGATCCGCATCGAACGCTTTCGTCGCTTGACGCCAACGATACGCTTCTAAAATGTCTTTCTTTTTCATCGTGCTCACTCCTCCTTTACCAAGATGACTCCATCATATCAAACCGATAAATCAAAAATCGCTCATGAAGATTCTTCAGCGGCAATCGCACCGTTTGTACGTACTGAAAAGGCGTCTCGTCGTTCAAATAATGGAGGTACTCATCCGCCGGATAATATAAAATCACATCGACCGGGCGAGGAACCGTTTCAACAGATTCGATGATGTTGGCAATCACTTGGCGGAAGACGTTCACCGAGAACGGATTAAAGAAGTAGAATCGATTCGCATCCGGTGGAATCATGAATCCCTCCGCGAATCCCTGTTCCAATTGAACACTTCCCCGATTACGATGTTTCTTCGTATAGCTCATCCAATTTTGAAGTGCCTCCTCATGAAATCCACCGTCCATCTCGACACCGATTGCCCTGACACGAAACGTATACGCTAAATAGAACGGCAGACGTCCTTTTCCCGAACCGAAATCCACGATGGTATCTGTGGACTCTAACGGATACGCATCCCGAAGCAAATCGAGTGCTTCGTAAGGAGTCGGTTCATAACGGTTATACTCGGCTGAGGACGGGAATCCTTGCTGAGGTTTGGCCGTCTCGATTTGTAACAGTTGCTCATACTGCTGTTCGTTCATGATGAACCTCTTTCTTGAATGGATTGAAAGAATGGATGTCGCTCCATTTCTCTCGTGAACGACGTCTGTTCTTGATAGGCGACATACAACAGATAAATCGGAACCACTAGTTTGAACCAACTTGGGAGAAGAATCACGCTCGTGATCCCGAGCGGAATGAGTCGAAACCATAAATTCCGATGACTCGGCGTTCTAAAGTACATAAGGAGTGCCATCGTCCGTCTGACGGTGCCGAAGCGATTCGGTCTCGGTCGATACAGGGGACGTTTCCGCTCACTCGTCTTCTCGATGGCTCCTGACGTCGTCAACAGGACACGATCGAATGAGGCACGCTCACGTTCTCCGATTTCAATTTCTCGACCGACACTCGGATGTTTCGACACCCATCCTTCCCCTACGTATAACGCAAATGTGACCATGATGCTTCCGATCAACACACTAAGCAATATCGACTCAATCAATAACGCATACACGCCTACAAAAGCAAGGAGTACGATTAAAAATCGCTTCATGAGATGGGCGTGTCGGAGACGTAGATGATACTGGACCCATGCGTGACACCAAGCGAGTAGAAAAAGTGCAGCCCCAAACGCGAGAATCTCGCCCACGTCCCTTCCTTTTACGTATAGAATCGGTGCAAGCAACAGCAGATAGCATCCATATTGAATCACGTGTTGCGTAAGTTGATACCAAACCGAATACCTTTTTAAATCCCGAATCATGCTCCGGTTTGACACAAGGATGAGATCGGCACGCTCAATCCAGACAAACATACGGTCTTGCCACATGAACCATCCAATCAGAAGTGCCCAGAGAAAATAAGGGATGTCACCTAACCAGGGGAAGTTCCCTTCCCAGACTTGCCAGTAGGAATAGCCTGCCCATATGAGAAGAGGAAGGACACCGTATAAAAAAATCGTCCAGTCGACAATCAATCGGACCGTCTTCCATTGCTGTTTTATGTACCGGGAGACACGCATCCAAAACAATCGTTTCGCAATCATCGCATCGCCACATCTTCCATTATGTCAAACAAGGTCATCCCCTCTGTATCGAGCGCTTCACGAATCTCCACTTTCGTCCCACTCGCGAGCAGTTGTCCATCATCAATCCATACGAATCGGTCGCATAATCGCTCGGCCGTATCAAGAACGTGTGTGACTAATAAGACACTTGCCCCCCTCGTACGCTCCGCTTCTAACAGTCGAAGTAACTGAATCGTCGTCGTCGCATCCAATCCGATAAATGGTTCATCGACAATCAATACCCGCGCTTCTTGAATGAGCGCCAATAGAATCATCGCCTTCTGTTTCATCCCTTTTGAAAAAGAGGAGAGATACCGATCGGTCACATGCTCTAACCGGAATAGCTGTAGCAACTCCTCCGTTTTTTCTGTTGAATCGATTCCCGTTAATTCTTGGACGAGTGCAATATGTTCAGATAGCGTCAAATAATCATAGTAGACCGGTTGTTCCGGGATAAACGCATAGCGTTCCATCTCGACCGTTCCCTTCATCCAAGGAATCGTTCCGGTAAGACAGGCGATGGTGGTCGTTTTTCCCGCACCATTCGACCCAATCACCCCTAAAATCTCACCTGCCCGTACATCAAACGAAATGTCTTGGATGACGGGCTCGTTTATCTCGTATCCTGCTTGTTCAATTTTCACATCCACGATGGGTCCTCCTTACGAAAAAGTCGCCATCGCGGCGACTTTTACTTCACAATATTGACCGATGAAAACACAAATTTATCGTATCGATGACGGGCAAACGAATACTCGAACGGTTTCCCGTTACTTAAATAGACCACTTGCTCGACTTCGATAATCGGTTCAGTGATATCATTCTTCAAGTAAGCTTGGTCGTACTCATCCGGTTTATCTGCTCGAATCACTTTATGCGAGCTTGTAATCGTATAACCCAGATCTTCTTGAATATACGCATACACGGATTTTTCCAAAATTTCACGTGTGATTCCTGTAATGAGGTTAGCAACCATGTACGTCAATTCGATGACATACGGCTCATCGTCTACGTAACGCACACGACGTATTTCATAGACCGGTTCTGTCAGCTCAATCATGAGATGATTGGCGACTTCCTGACACGGAAACTTCACCTCAAAATTCAGGACTTCACTTCGTAACGAGCGATCTCCGATTACTTGAGTCAGCCCTCTCGTTTCTTTACTAATCACGTTGATGCGATCTTTTTGGAAGCTCGACTGTAAAATGAATGTTCCTTTACCACGTTTACGATAAATCAGCCCTTCCATGACGAGAATCTCAAGCGCACGTTTCATCGTCATTCGGCTCACCCCAAACTCTTGGGCCAAATGGATTTCATCAGGTAATGCATGTTCTAGCGGATAAACGTGTTCAATAATTCTTTTACGAATTTCATCAGCAATGGTTTCATATTTCGGTTTTTTCTTAGTAGACATATAGCACCTCATGTATAGACATATATGTACAATATATCAAAAAAAGCTGACAAAGAGTAGTCTTTGTCAGCTTACTTCATTATTCTGTAAAACCATTAGCGTCAATCAACTGTTTAAACCAGTGCCCTGATTTTTTTACAGTACGCTGTTGCGTATCTAAGTCAATACCTACAAATCCATAGCGATTTTTATAAGCATTGCTCCATGACCAATTGTCCATGAACGTCCAAAGATGATAGCCTTTTACGTTCGAATCCTCTTCAATCGCTTGATGCATCCATTTCAGATGTTCGCGAATGAAATCAATTCGATAATCGTCTTGGACACTTCCGTTCTCGTCACGATAACGCTCTTCACCCTCGACACCCATTCCATTCTCTGAAATGAAGCATGGAATATTACCATAGTTTTCTTTTAGATTGATTAATATATCATAGATTCCTTTTTCGTAAATTTCCCATCCACGATATGGATTCATTTTACGTCCAGGCATCTCATAAAAATCAAATAAGTTTTCCGGTAAGAATGGTGCGTCCGGATTCGGCAGTGATGCTTTTGCTTTCACGCGACGCGGCTGGTAATAGTTGATGCCAAGCAGGTCGACTGTATGTTCTCGAATGAGTTCAAGATCGCCTGTTTCCATCTGTGGCATCGCATCTTCAGACTTCAGCACTTCTACTAGTTCTTGAGGGAACGTGCCTAAAACAGATGGATCGAGGAACGAGCGATTGAACATCGCATCAGCAATGCGCGCTGCGCTCAAATCAGCTGGGTGCTGACTTCTCGGATATGAGGGTGTCAGATTTAAGATGATTCCGATTTGCCCAGATTGTCCCATGTCACGATACGCTTCGATTGCCTTCGCACTCGATAAGATCGAGTGGTACGCTACTTGGACAGCTCGCTTGAAATCAACAACGTTTGGATAATGAAAATCATATAAATATCCACCCTCTACCGGTACAATCGGTTCATTATGCGTGAACCACTTCTCGACGCGGTCACCAAACAACTCAAAGCATGTCTTCGCAAAAGTGACATATGCCTCCACGACTTCCCGTGATTCCCAACCACCTTGTTCTTGAAGCGCCATCGGCATATCGAAGTGATACAGATTGATGAACGGTTCGATACCATGATCGATTAAGCAATTGATGACATTGTTGTAAAATGTGATTGCCTCTTCATTTACTTCCCCGACACCTTGTGGAAAAAGACGTGACCATGAAATGGAGAAACGGAACGTGTTATGCCCGAGTTCTTTCATCAATGCGATATCTTCTTCATACAAATGATAGAAGTTTGAGGCCTCTGTTGCGCTTACGCCATTGAAAAAGCGATTCGGCTCTTGCATGTACCAGTAATCCCAGATGTTCAATCCTTTTCCACCTTCAAAAGCAGCACCTTCCATCTGTGTAGCAGAAGAAGCCGTTCCCCACCAAAAGTCTGTCGGAAATTGATAGGTCTTTTGCTCTTTCATTCGTGTTTGTGTCGGGTTCGTCATCTTTTATCTCTCCCTTATTTCTATTTTCTCTATTTGTTTACACTGCTTCTTGTTTATCTGTTGATTCTTCTAACTCTTTTTTCAAGTTCATTCGGTCGATAAATTTCAAGAACGGGAACCAAATCGCCAAAATAATGAAGAAGTTCACGATTTGAAGAAGACCTCCGGCAAGCGAGTTCGTCGCCATGATACCACTCAAGAACATTGGGACAGTCCATGGAACAGCGACACCCGTTGGTGGTGGGACTAAGCCTGTCGACATCGCGAAGTATGTGACCGTTACCGTCACGAGCGGTGCGACAATCCAAGGAATCATGATGAGCGGGTTCATAACGATTGGAAGTCCGAAGATGACCGGCTCGTTTACGTTGAATAGTCCAGGTCCGAGGGATAGTTTCCCGATTTGTTTCAACTGTTTCGATTTCAAGAACAACAAGATGGCCACGACGACAGCAAGTGTAGATCCGGAACCACCAAGCCCTACCGTGTAAATTTCAATGAACTGTTTACTGATAATGTTCGGAACATCTCCAGTCGAGGTATAAGCCGTCAAGTTCTCCACAGATAATGTGTTCCAAATCGGGTCCATCACCGAGTTGACGATGACCTGACCGTGGAGTCCGAAGAACCAAAATAGCTGAACGAAGAAGATTGCAATCAACGTTGGAATGAGACCATTCCCTAATGTCACAAGCGGTTGCTGAACGACGTTGAAAATGACGTCATGAAGATTCGTATTGAATAAGTTCGTCACGATGATGTTGAATGTTAAAAATACAGTCAAGGTTAATAATGCAGGAACAAGTGCTGAGAATGATTTCGCAACAGCTGGCGGTACTCCATCCGGCATCTTAATCGTCCAGTTCTTTTGAACGACAAATCGATAAATCTCACCGGACAGGAATCCGGTAATCATCGCAAGGAACATCCCTTTCGCTCCAAGGCGATCCAACGGAAGGACATTCCCGACTGCCTCTGACATACCGTCCACTTCAATCAAGAAAGGCGTTAAGAGAAGGAAAGACACGAGCGAGATCGCTCCTCCGAAGACAGCCTCGACTTGATAACTTTTCGATAGATAATACCCGATACCGAAGACGACAAAGATAGACATAATCCCCATCGTGGCAGATGGTGCGTTTCCGAGTGATGTTTTAAATACACTGAGTGTACTCTCGGACATGAAACGGTCGAGGAACGGCAGGTTTGCAATGACGACGATGATTGACCCAAACATGGTAATCGGGAAAGCGAGCATGAATGCATCTCGCAATACTTGTAAATAGCGACTGTTGTTTAAATAGGTCGCCATCGGCATGAGCAGTTTACTGATCATGTTGAACATCTTATTGTCCTGTGACATATGATTCACCCTTCTTGATTAGGATTTACAATCTTTTGTTCGACCATTTCGACCAAACCCGCTGTCAAATCAAGCATTGTTTGCGTAGACATTAAATGGTCCTCTGCATGAAGAAGCAATAAAGAGACGTCTGTTTTTTCTCCATTCGCTTCTCTTTGGATTTGTGAAAAGTGTGTTTGATGTGCTTCTTTTAATTGTCCACGTGCCTCATCAATCTTTTCTTCGAACGTTTCATAAGAACTCGTTTTATACAGTTGAATCGCTTCCTGAATCGTACTTCTCGCATTGCCACTGTGCAAAATCATCATGAATGCCATTTGCTCCAAGGTTAACTCGTCTACCTGTTCCACGTTGTTCACCCCATTAATTTCATCGCTTGTTCGTATGCAGCTTTTCCATTCGCCGTGCCGTATGCCATCATATCGATCACTTCAATCGGTGTTGATGTTTGCGCTTTCAATTTATCCAACAAGAAACGCATTTGTGGACCAATCAAAATCACATCTGCCTCGTCCATCTCGGTTACGACCTGATCTTGACCGACTGCCCAAATCTTCGCCTCATCCCCGATTGATGTGGCATGATCTTTCATCTTCGTTACGAGTAAACTCGTCGACATCCCTGAACTACACGCTAATAAGATTTTCTTCATGTGTCCTCACTCCTTATTTGAAATCGGTTACATGTTTTATTATACACATGATTTATTTCATGTCTATACTTGATTTAAACTTTGTTTAGTTTTTAAATTCATAAGTGTATATCAAATTAACAGGAGGACAGGATATGAGCGCTATTCTTTTAAAACCACACTATCAACAGCGACTTTGGGGAGGGGAGCGTCTGAAGCAATTTGGTTTCGATTTCAATGACCCTTCGATCGGTGAAGCTTGGACGGCTTCTGCATTAGAAAAAGGTAGTTCAGCCGTTGCTTCCGGACCCTACGTTGGTCTTTCTTTGCGTGAACTCTATCAACAATATCCAGAGTTGTTTCAAATTAAAGCGGACGTGTTTCCACTACTGATTAAATGGATTGATGCGAACGATGATTTGTCTATTCAAGTTCATCCTGATGATTCGTTAGCGGAACAACTCGAAAACGAATCATATGGAAAAAATGAATGTTGGTATATTCTCGATGCTCCAGCAAATGCGACACTCATTTACGGTCACTCCTATGCCACCTCAGAAGACTTCAACAAAGCGCTTGAAACAGGCGATTTGGAACACGGCTTGATACGAAAATCGATTCATGCCGGTGATTTTTTCTATGTCCCAGCTGGAACGGTCCATGCATTGACAAAAGGGGTATGCGTACTGGAAATTCAACAAAGTTCGGACACAACCTATCGTCTATACGATTACGAGCGACTGGATGTGACGACCGGTCGTCCACGTGAACTTCACGTAGAAAGGGGCATTCTCGCTTCTTTCGTCCCTCACCTTGGCTATAGTGAACCAATCCGTCAACTCGATCACTTTCGAACACGTTTGACGAAGAATCCATTCTTCTTCGTGGAAAAATGGCATGTTACAGCGAAAGAAAAGATTTCGACCGACACGTTCCGGTTACTATCTGTCGTGCAAGGAACATTAATCATTGATGAGATGGAAGTACCTACGGGAGGTACACTCCTTCTCCCGGCCAATGAGTCGTTCTTGATTGAGGGGGAAGCGATTTGTCTAGTGACTGGTGTTCCTTCCGATGAAAAACAAGCTGTCCGAATCGGGATTGATTTAGGAGGGACGAACACTCGGATTGCGGCTGTTTCACTCAAAGGTGAAGTACTGAAACAACTCACGTTTAACACGCAGCCTCAACTTCCTTTCGAAGAGGCACTACAATCTATTGAGACTGCGATTCATCAATTCAATGTTGAATTCGATATCCGGCATGTTGGAATTGTGGCTCCCGGTCCACTCGATTTGAAACAAGGGATGTTTTTAACGCCTCCAAACCTCCCGAATTGGCACCATCAAAAAATCGTTGAGCCTTTAACACAGCGCCTCGGCTTTTCTGTCACCCTTGAAAACGATGCGAATGCGGCAGCTCTCGCAGAAGCTAAATTTGGAGCAGGAAAAGGATTCGATGCTGTTTTTTATGTAACAGTGAGCACTGGAATCGGTGGCGGTTATGTCTATAAACATCAAATCATTCGAGGGGCGAACGGCAGTGCCGGTGAAATCGGAAATATGATTATCCGTTCGAACGGACCAGTTCACCCTGTACTGAATCGAGGCTCTCTCGAATCACTCGCAAGTGGTACCGCGCTCATGAGTCGCGCAAGCGAAAAAGGATATACAAATGTCCCTTCGCTATTATCAGATGACGAGTACCGCCATCACTTCGTCGAGGAACTGGCTAGCGCACTAGCTAACATCATTCATACTGTCGATCCTGATGTGATTGTATTAGGAGGCGGCGTCATGATGTCGGCCTCATTATTTTGGAACGAATTACAACAAGCAGTCTCGAATAAAATGTATCCACATGCTAGTGGAAAAACGCGTCTCTGCCTCACTCAATTGTCAGGAGATGCGGGTGTGATCGGCGCTGCCTTTGTCGAAGCATAATGAGGTTTGAAAAAAACGGACATTCATCGTGAATGCCCGTTTTTTTCGTATACAGAAATGTGAAATAAATCAATATTATACTTTGCGAATCATCTACAGTTTCTTTTCTAGATTGAGTTAGATTCGTTTACTTTAGCGTGGTAACGTGAAATGATAATGATAACAACTCTTTAAAGTGAGGTGACGGTGTGTCTACCACAGAGCACGAACAAGCGACATCTATTTTGCATCACCTCTTTACCGCCTCTTCTTTTGTCGGAATCGATTTCGGTTCTGGTCCGAACCATCATCTTCTCTATTTCAGTCGTCAAGGACTGGAATCTTGGATCTCCATCGAGGGACCGTGGCATGTCCATGCGACGCAAAATACGTTTGACGAAGGTGAACAACTCGAACAGCTCATGCGCTTAAGAAGAGAGCGCATCCATCAAGTACGCCTCGGTGACGAACACCCCCACCTCGAACTGGAATTTGAATCCGGATCCCTTCTCTTCATCAATGGATATCAAGAACACTTTGAGTGCTGGCAAGCAGGGGACGCGAGACCACTTGGTGGAGACGCCTATCTGTTGGTCGCGATGCCACAAGGGGAGCTCGCAATCTTTGCGGATGGAGACGACGAATGAACGCTTGGATGGAGATTGTCTTGTATATGTTGATTGCCGGGGGCGTTAGCCTCGCGATCATCTTATTAAGAAAGATTACGAAAGCATGAAAAAAGCGGCCGAGGCCGCTTTTTTAGTCAAACAAAATTCGCTGCATCCGTTCCGGTGCCTGTAAATAATCACGCATCACCCGTACATGCTCGAGGTCATCAAAAGCCGTCGGAGTAAGTCCCGTCTCCACTTGTAAAATCATCGCACCTGGATACGACATCAAGATAGGTGAATGACTCGCGATGATAAATTGACTCCCCGACTGGACAAGTTCATGCATGCGTGCGAGCATCGTCAGTTGGCGCATCGGCGACAATGCGGCCTCTGGCTCATCCAAAATGTAGAGACCGTCTCCACGAAATCGATGTAGCATGAGGGATAGAAACGCTTCACCGTGTGACTGTTCATGAAGGGAACGTCCGCCATATGATTCATAAAACCGTTCAGGATCACGTCCTGACTTTGCCATCTCATCCACATAACTCGATAGCTGGTATGCCGTTTCCGCACGTAAGAAAAAACCATCTTTCGGACGATACGGTCCTCGAATCGGGCGTAGCGCTTCATACAAAGAACTATGCGTTGACTCCGTTTCGAATTGGAAGGAAGGTGCTCCGCCTTCTGGGTTGAATCCAGCCGCGACCGCCATCCCCTCAATCAACGTCGACTTTCCACTCCCGTTTTCTCCAACGAGAAACGTGACCGGATGATGAAACGTCAGTTCATCGAGTGTCTGAAAGATTGGTAACGAGTACGGATAACCCGTTGATTGGATGCGGTCTTTCTCTAACCGCACCCCTCGTAAAAATAAAGTCATGTCCATCCGATCCAAAATGTCGCCCCCTTATCTGAATCGACGCCATAAGAAAGTCCTTGTGCGTCAAGAAGTAACTTCGTGATAGCGAGACCTAAACCATGTCCGTTAGAGCGATCCCCTTTCACATACATATCCCAAATGGAAGATTGGACGGCAGGGTCAATCCCGTCCCCTTCGTCTATCACGTCTAGTCGATTCGGTGTCAGTTTGATGGTAATGCGTCCCCCAATCGGGCTCGCCTCATACGCATTTCTCAAGAAGTTCGAAAGAACCCGTTCCATCGCTAGTCGATTGGCTTGTATTGTCACAGGTTCTAATTGTAAATCGAGCATCACGTCTTTTTGTCGGAACCACTCGGACATGCGTGGCGTCAATCGACGAACCAATTCATCGAGTTGAATCGATTCCATTTCAAGGGGAATGGAACCTGCGGACAATTTGGAGTATTCAAGCATCTGATTGACGAGTCGGTCGATCCGGTCCACTTCCTCGGTAATGCTTTTACCGGTTGTGGCCATCTCTGTTTCATGGACAACACCAAGCTCTAATAGTTCCGCCTCGTTTCGAACGATAGCGAGCGGTGTACGCACATCGTGTGTGATCCCAGAAATAAATGATTTTTGAAGCGCCTCTTTTTCTTGAAGTGATGTGTTCATCTGTCCGATGGTGACGGTCAAATCTCCAATCTCATCGTTCGTCACGCTCGGTAAGCTAATATCGTGTCGCCCCTCCATAATGGATGCGGTCGCTTGTTTCAACTCGACGAGCGGTTGCGTGAGCCGACGACTCATCCAATACGTGACAGCGATTGCGACAAGTAGGGCCAGAATAAACCCACCCGCTAAGATGAGGTAGATTTGCTGGAATTGTGGATTTGAAAACGGAACGGGACTATACGTCACGATTTGAATGTCCCATTCTTCTTTCAGATACGTCAAGAAGCGGGTACCATTTACACCCACTTCGTCCTGAATCTCTAAATCATTCGGATCGAGGTTGATTGGCATCGTGCGATGCATCCGTCCGCCTCGTTCGAACTCGATACGCTGCCCATTTTGAAATACAAGCACGTCAAGTTGCCCTGGGATTCCACGGCCCTCTTGAATGGCTTCATACACAATCGCCGCCTCGCGCTCCAATTGTGCGTACGTCTCCTCTTCTGCGAAGCGTCCAATCAATAATGACGTAAGTCCGAATGTTAAAAGTGCCATCACTGCAAGTGGTAGAATGGCCGTCCAAAGTAACTTCTTCATTAATCGATTCATGACAGTTCCTCTAATCGATAACCGACCCGGTGCACCGTCTTCAACTGTTCTTTTAAGGTCGGCGATTTGTCACGCAGTTGTTTAATGTGGGTGTCGACCGTTCGTGTATCTCCGACGAATGCGTAGTCCCACACCTCATCGAGCAAACGGTTCCGGTCTAACGCCTCCCCGACATGTTTCCAAAGATACAGTAACAACTCATACTCTTTGTTCGTTAATCGAAGCGGATGTCCGTTCTCTTGTACCATTCTCGATTTGACGTCGATGGTGAGCGTTCCAAATTGAATCATATCGGTTTGTTTGACGAGACGTTTCAGTCGAATCTCCAACTCTTTTAAAACGATGGGTTTGACTAAATAATCGTCTGCGCCAAGCTCCAATCCGAACACACGATCATCCGCCTCACCACGAGCCGTCGTCAGGATAATAGCAGGTGCGGGCTGTTGCGCTTTTAATGTCGGAATCAAGGTCCAACCTTCTCCGTCAGGGAGTCGAACATCCAATAAAACTGCATCAAACCGTTGATGCAACTGTTGTTTCGCCTCACTCAAAGTCATCGCCACGGTCACCTCAAATCCGGAATATGTTAAAAAGCGGGACATGCCGTCCGCCAGTTTTAGTTCATCTTCCACAACGAGTACGTTCATCTCATATCGCCTCCACATCCATTATATCGTACCCATCAAACCTCCCACCGTTTCCCAAAGACAATTTGCAGAAATCTTGCAACTCCCTCACAACTTCCGAAGCGTTCAGTCCTACACTTGAAGTAACAAAGGAGGAGATACACATGAAATCAACAAAACTAGCAATCGCTTTAGCCGGTCTATTGGCCGTCTCAGGCACAGGCGTATATGCCGCGACGAATGACACGACGACTGATGAATCGACAACGACGGAATCCACACAATGCGAACGTGGTGAACGAGGGCCTGGTATGTTCGGTGACCGAGAAGCAGGGCATGCCGCTCTCATCGAAGCGCTCGGTTTAACGCAAGAAGAAGTGGATGCGGCTCGCGAAAACGGGCAATCTCTCCCTGAACTCGCAGAAGAAAAAGGGATTTCAATTGAAGCGTTCATCGACGCCATCATGACGTCGCATGAAGAAAAACTCGCAACCGCTGTGGAAGAAGGAAACTTGACGCAAGAAGAAGCCGATCAAATCCTTGCGGACCACGAAGAACGGTTTGCCGATGTGACAAGTTACGATGACTTGGAAGATATTCGTGGTATGCGCGGTGGACGTGAAGGTGGTCACTATGGTCACGGTCCACACCATGACGACTCAACTTCTTCAGATGACGATGCTTCAACAGAGAGCGACAGCAACGTAGAAAATCAAAGCAATAGCTTATAAGTCAAAAGGGCAGCCACTCGCGGTGGTTGCCCTTTTCATATGACGAGCAATAACAGCGCATAACTTAATAAACCAATCAAAAATGCACCAAAACTACTCTCTCGCTCAGCAGGCAATTCTTCTTTCATGACGTTCAAGATGACGCCACCTGCTAAAAAGGCGACAACAATCGATAAACCGAGATCATTCACTTCCGCAAAGGTACCAACTGCCCACCCTATGAGTACAGCAAGCGCTAAGAAGATGCGCCCTTGTCGATCATAAAGTTGCTGATGGTGCTGACGCAATCCTTGATCGACCGTGACAAAGTGTATACCAAGCGCTAAAAAATAAAGAAACATCGTGCCATTGGACTGAAATTCACTTTCTGCGAGCACATATCCGATGCTAAACGTATATAACGTGAATGAACCAATGTGAATCCAAAACACATACGGTTTTTGTTTACGCTTATTGGCCGTTGCAAATCGTTCGAGCCCATAAAAGACAGCCAGTCCTAACATACTGATGATTAAGATATGGTTCTCGAGGGAAGCAAAGACGTTATTTCTAATCTCTCCTTCAAGTTCGCGTTGATATTCATTTAACTCTGGCAACAGATGAAGAAATACATAAGCAACGGCAATCCCTCCAGCCACTGATAAAAAACGGCTTCTCGGCACTTCACGCACGTGAATGAGTTTTCCTGAAAAAAAGTGAATCACGGCAAAACCGAGTGCAAACCAAAAACTTAACTCGAACACATAAGCCCCTCCCACATTAAGATTTCTCTTTATGTGCTCTTACCCTTTCACCGTATGCTACATTCATTTACGTTTAGAGTGCTCTTGTTTCTTCCTTTCCCGAATCTCTTTCTCCACTCGTCGTAACGCTTTTTTCGATCCTCTTGCAAAGTCGTGGGCTTCCTTACGCTCCTGATACGTCGTGAACAACGTATCTAAATCATAGTCAGCCGGATAGAGCTCTGTCGCGCGTGCCTCAAGACGAACGCGGCGGCTCGGCAACTCTACATATTCCAAATCTACGAACACGCGGACATGTCGACGCGATGCATCAAACGAATAGACAAGACCGACTTGATTCGTCTCTAACAAGCGGACACGGTCACCTGTTTCAAAGTGCTCTTCCTCTTCAGGTGGTACCATTTCCACTTCTCGCACAATTTTAGAATCATCGACTTTCGTAGTATCATATGTTTTCTCGTTCATGTAACGGGATGCCTGTTTCAGAATCGATTCCGGTAACTTCATCTTACGGGCGATAAAGAGGGCGTTGCTGTCGCCAGACTGTCCCATGAGCAGTCTGTATTTTGGTTCGAGCGTTTCCGGATCAAACTGCATCGCAGCGTTCATGAAATCTGGGTGGGCTTCAGAATAGGATTTGATTTCACCATAATGTGTCGATGCCACAACGATTGCGCCCCGTTTATATGCCGCTTCTAAGATGGCAATCGCAAGAGCGGCTCCTTCGTTCGGTTCCGTCCCGCTTCCGATTTCATCGAATAACAAGAGCGACCGTTTTCCAGCGGTCTGCATGATACTCGCTACGTTGTACATGTGTGCAGAGAACGTACTGAGTGCCGATTCCAAGTCTTGATTATCTCCGATATCGACGAACACCTCATCAAATGTCGAAATGACTGTATCCGTGTGAGCCGGGATATGCAGTCCCGTCATCGTCATCAGACTAAGGAGTCCAATCGTTTTCAAGACGACCGTCTTCCCGCCGGCGTTCGGTCCGGTGATGATCAAGCCGCGATAGTCTGTACCGATGGCAAAATCAAGTGGCACAGCGCTTTCTAAGAGCGGATGACGTACTTGTTTCAATCGGATGTGACCGGTCGCATTGACGTGTGGTATCACGCCATCAATCGACTGACTGTACTTCCCTTTGGCGAAGACCATATCGTACTGGGCGATGACGTCGAGCGTCGATTCGATGTCAGGAAGGACTTCTGTCACCGCTCCCGTCAACGTCGCTAGTACTTGATACACCTCTACCGCTTCTTCCGTACGCTTGACGACGAGTTCAGCATTTAACTTCGCAATCGCTTCCGGTTCGATAAAGACCGTCGTCCCACGATTCGAGGTATCCACAATCGTCCCTGCCACTTTATGCTTATAAGAAGCTTTGATTGGAATGGTGAAGCGGTCCTGTTTTTTCGTGACGAATCCGTCTTGGATCATCTCGCGATTGGCGGCGCTCTTTAAGAACTTGTTCAATCGTTCCTCGATTCGTCCTTCTAAAATGTCGACTTGCTTCCGAATCCGCTTCAACTCTTTCGATGCTTCATCGACGACCTGTCCGGCTCGAATCGCTTGTGTGATGTCTTCTTCAAGCGTCCGCCATTCGCCCATTCCTGAAGCATAAGCCGAAAGAAGCGGTGCAAAGAATTCATGCTCGAGCATGAATCGCTTGAGTTTGCGTGCCCCTCGTAAAAACTCGGCGACCGCTTCAAGCTCTGTTGCCTCGAGTTGGATGCCTCGTTGCAGTTTTCCGATAATGGTCTCCATGTCAGACACACCGATGAACGGGACGTGTGACGTCGCATCTAGAATCGCGCGGGCTTCGGATGTTTCTTGCAGGCGCTTCTTCACCGTCGTAATGTGGCTCGTTGGGCGTTGCTGTCGAAGAAGTCGTCTTCCGAATCCGCTGATGCAGAAGCGCTCTACTTTCGTCATCAATTCGTTGTATTGTAATTTTTCAAATGTTTGTTCGTTCATGTGTCTCTCTCCTCAAATCGTAGAATCGAGATACCGCGCAAACAAAAAAGCGTCGGTCGATGACGACCAACGCAAAAAGACAGACGGGTGTCTGGCAGTTTTTGATGGGCGGTATCTGTAACGGAACATGACGGCATGACAAAAAGACGTGTCATCCGACATTTTTCATTTCGTTAGGCAGATACAACCTCACTCATCAACATGCAACACCTTTCTTACTTAGATTCGCCCTTACTATACAATAGATTCGTTCCCTTGTAAAATTTTAGAGAACGCTTTCAAAAAAAGACTTGTGTCTCAAACCAACACATGTTATGTTGAACGTGAAGAAACGAATAGTGATCACATGTGACTGATTCGATCAGGCATGGGGTAAGACGTACGGTGCATGCCACCCGTCTATACTCCATGCCTGTTTTGTTTTTCGGTGTTTTGTTTCAAGAAAGGATGTAGTAGACATGCTATGGAATAAGTTAATGAATCGACACAAACCGACACTGCACTCACCAATGGAAGGAGACGTCATTCCACTCGAACAAGTTGCGGACCCGGTCTTTAGTGAAAAAATGATGGGCGATGGCATTGCCATCACACCAACAGACGGTGCCGTCGTCTCACCGGCTGATGGAGAGATTGTACAAATCGCTCCAACAAAGCACGCCATCGGCATTCGGACCGAGGATGGGGCTGAGATTTTGATACACGTCGGACTCGATACCGTTGAACTCGAAGGTCGACCGTTTGATCTTCAAGTAGATGTGGGCGACCACGTCAAGACGGGACAGCTGTTACTCACAGCAGACTTGGCGCAAATTCATCAAGCTGGTAAGGACACGGTCACGCCAATGGTCGTGACGAATGGTGGCGCACTTGCCCATCATTACGCCTTCACGTTCACGAAGGAAGCTGTTCCGGGCAAGACGATTGTCGCCCGAGTGGAAGCGTGACTCCGGAATAAGGAGGACACATGATTAAAATCAAAAAGATTCTAAACAACAATGCGGTCATCGTCTCAGACGAGGGTGAAGAAAAGATTGCGATTGACCCTGGCGTCGCGTTTAAAAAAGCGAAGAACGACATCGTCAATCCCCATAAAATCGAAAAGTTGTTCATCATGCCAGAAAATGACAAGTTCCAACAGTTATTGAGCCGGATTCCTGTCGAACACTTCACCGTTTCCGAGGACATTATCTCTTATGCGGAAAAACGTCTCGAGACATCGTTCAACGAACATATCCACATTGTCTTGACCGACCACATCTCGTTCGCCATCGAGCGGGAAATGGATGGCATCTCATTACGCAACAAACTGTTGAACGAGATTAAAATCCTCTATCGGAATGAATATGAGATTGGACTATGGGCGATTGAGCATATCGCTGAAAAGCTCAACGTCCAAATGCCGAAAGACGAAGCTGCGTTCATCGCGCTTCATATTCATACGATGAAAGTGAAAGGAGGTGATTTACGCAAGACGGTCAAACAGACAACAATTGTCCGCGACATGATTCAATCGATTTCACGACGACTCGATGTATCCATTGAAGAAGATGACTTATCCTACCAACGATTATTAACTCATTTACGGTTCGTCATGGATCGGGTCAACCATTACGATCATCATACGATTGATGAAGACATGCTCCGCATGATTCAGACGAAGTTCACGTCTGCCTATGCGTGTGCATCAGATGTCGCAAAAGAAATGGAAGAGACCTATGGCATCGTCTTGCCCGAGTCAGAACTTGGTTATATTACGCTTCACATCCAACGTCTACAAGATCAACACCATCAAAAAGGAGGAAATCAACAATGATGAACTTTTTCCAACGTCTCGGACGTTCCCTCATGTTACCGGTCGCCGTACTACCGGCTGCTGCCATTCTCATGGGGATTGGTTATTGGATTGACCCAGTCGGCTGGGGATCTGAAAACATTGCCGCTGCATTCTTAATTAAGGCAGGGGCCGCTATTATTGATAACATCCCAATTCTGTTCGCAGTCGGGGTCGCGCTCGGAATGGCTAAGAACCGTGACGGTTCAGCAGCACTAAGTGGACTCGTTGCCTTCTTGACGGTCACAACGCTTCTCTCTGCAGGAACGGTTGCGTTGTTCCAAGGAATCGACGTAGAAGCCGTTAACCCGGCATTCGGGAAGATTGGGAATGCTTTCATCGGGATTCTATCCGGTCTCGTCGCCGCTTCCATGTATAACCGCTTCAGTCAAGTCAAACTGCCAGATGCTCTCGCCTTCTTTAGTGGGAAGCGTCTCGTTCCAATCATGACAGCCTTCTCGATGATTCTTGTATCGGTCGCCCTTTACTTCATCTGGCCGGTCGTCTATACAGGTCTCGTCGGATTCGGAGAATCGATTTCAAAACTCGGCGCATTCGGTGCCGGACTTTACGGATTCTTTAACCGTCTCTTGATTCCAACCGGTCTTCACCACGCTCTCAACTCTGTATTCTGGTTCGACGTCGCCGACATTAACGACATCGGAAAGTTCTGGTCAGGTGAAGGTGAAAAAGGTGTGACAGGGATGTACCAAGCAGGTTACTTCCCAATCATGATGTTCGGTCTTCCGGCCGCAGCACTCGCGATGTACCATACAGCGAAAACGAAACGGAAGAAACAAGCCGCTTCACTTCTTCTCGCAGCGGCATTCGCTTCATTCTTCACAGGTGTAACAGAACCGCTCGAGTTCTCATTCATGTTCCTCGCTCCTGTTCTTTACCTTGTACACGCAGTCCTTACAGGAATTTCGCTCTTCGTTGCGGCAACGTTCCAATGGACAGCCGGCTTCGGGTTCAGCGCAGGCTTGGTCGACTTTATCTTGAGCTCACGCTTGCCGCTTGCGAACCAACCGTATATGCTCATCGTTCAAGGTCTCGTGTTCGCAGTCATTTACTACGTCATCTTCCGCTTCATGATTGTGAAGCTCAACTTGGCAACGCCAGGTCGTGAACCAGATGAAGTCGTCAATGCGGTTGCAAGTGAAACGACAGATGGCGAAACGAAAGTCGCACCGGTCGCATCAGCTTCAGGTAACGAATTCTCAGCCATGGCGAACATGATTTATGATGGTCTCGGCGGTGACAGCAACGTCACAGGAATCGAGTCTTGCATCACACGCCTACGCGTCGATGTCAAAGACATGGATACGGTCAACCAAGATCAAATCAAAAAAGCCGGTATTCCGGGAATTAAAGTCGTCAGTCCAAACCATATTCAAGTCATCGTCGGCACAAACGTTCAGTTCGTCCTCGATGAGATTGAAAAAATCCGTAGCCACCGCGCCGGATAAACGTCGAAAGCCACCTCATTCAGGTGGCTTTTCTTGTTTGGCTGCATATTGTTTATAAAATTGAATGAAATAGTAGAGGAAGATCCACGGTAAGATGTACTGTGTGAGCCACATGAAAACCTTAAGTACTGTATGTACAATATATGGCCCTAGCCCAAATAAAAATAATGCGACTAATAAAGCGCCGCCTAAACCTATGTATATCTTTTTATTCAACTCATCCACCCCCCTTTTTTTCCCAGTTCAGTGTAACATAAAGAGCCTGTCACAACCGGACAGGCTCTTCTTACATTTGACGAAGTCGGGAAATGCGTTCGACTGGATCAGGGTGTGTCGAGAATAGACCGCTCACTTTCTTCTTAAGTGGATCAGAGAAGTAAAGCGGTGCGGAGGCACTCGAAGCTTGCTCGACCGGCGTCTCGACGTTTGCAATCTTTTCAAGCGCCGAGGCGAGCGCATCCGGGTTACGGGTCAGTTCCGCTCCACTCGCATCTGCCAAAAACTCACGATTCCGTGAAATCGCCATATTGATGAGCATCGCGATGAGCGGTGCCAACACCAGCAAGACGAGTCCGATGATCAAAAGGATGGGATTCTGGTTTTGATCGCGTCTTCCACCGATACTTCTAAAGAACAGCATGCGCGACCCGATATCGCTCATGATGGCAATCACCGAAACAAGTGCGAGCGTGACCGTCGAGAGCCGCACATCATAATTCTTAATATGCGCGACCTCATGCGCGATCACCCCTTCTACTTCTTCTCGCGATAATCGATCCAACAGTCCCGTCGTGACGGCGACAGCCGCCTTTTCTGGCTTCAATCCCGTCGCAAATGCGTTTGGCGATGGGTCGTTGATGATAAAGATGCGCGGCATTGGCACTCGCGCGACCATCGCCATGTTTTCGACCGTATGCCATAGAAAGCGGTGCTCTTCCACCGATGTCACCTCTTGTGCCCGATTCATCTTCATGACGATGTTCGTACTCGACATGACGACGATTCCCACATAAAACAACGAGAAAATCGGTGTGAAGATTAACCCCGGAATCGCGTCTCCATAGTTGACGTAGGAAATGGCCGCTCCGACGAGAAGAACGAATAGGACAAACCCTGTGACGATGAAGACCGTCTTCACTTTATTCTTTCGAATCTGTTCATAGAGGAGCATACGCGCCACCTCGATTCATCAAAATGAGACGCGAACGTTCTCGCGCTCTTCGGCACGTGCCTCGAGCATATCGCGCTTTTCAAAATGATGGACGGAGGCGATGATGTTCGTCGGGACCGATTCGATTTTCGTGTTATATTTCATGACCGTATTGTTATAGAGTTGACGCGAATACGCGACCTTATTTTCCGTCTGTGTCAATTCTTCCTGCAACATCTTGAAGTTCTCGTTCGCTTTCAAGTCCGGGTACGCCTCACGAAGCGCGAAGAGATTTTTCAGTGCTCCACTCAATTGATCGTTCACTGCCATCTGGTCCTGACGATTCGACTTTTCTCCGAGCTGGTTTCTCAGTTCGACGACCTTCGCAAGCGTTTCTTGCTCGTGTTTCGCGTAGCCTTTCACCGTCTCGACCAAGTTCGGAATCAGATCATACCGCCGCTTCAACTGCACATCGATTTGAGCCCACGCCTCATCGACCCAATTTCGATACTTGACGAGCCCGTTGTACATCGAAAAATAGATGAGTACGAGCACGACAACCGCTACAATCGCAATAATCCACCCCATGTTGGCACCTCATTTCTTCATTTTCTCCTGTATTAATTCCCTCTCGTCGTATAACATAAGCGTAACTTAGAAAAATATAGTCAATGATTCATATTTACAGTAAGTTGTCTCATGATTTCATACAAAAGGAGTGTTTCGATGTCTATTCCAACCATCGTTGTCGCCGTGAAAGCGGTGATTGTGCAAAACGACCAGATGCTCGTCATCAAACGAGCAACAGATGACGAGGTCCACCCTGGAACATGGGAGCTCGTCGGTGGTAAGCTCGATTTCGGCGAAACGCTCGAACGGGCCTTAGAACGAGAAGTGTTTGAAGAAACCGACCTACGTGTCACGATTCAACACCTACTGTACGCTACGACATTTTTAACCGATCCAAACCGCCAAGTCGTCCTTATGACGTACTTGGCTCACCCCATCGCAACAATCGTCACATTGTCCGAAGAGCATAGTGATGCAAGATGGGTGACGGCTAATGAAGCCCGACAGCTGTTACCTCAACCGATTCTCGATGATTTGGATTCACATGACATATGGTCCTTGCTTCAACCAAAACCAATCCACTGACAGGAGTGTTTGCTATGCTTGTGACTGACCTCGATTTAAGATTGACGGAATTATACGAAGAAATGGTGACGCTCAGACGCCACTTCCACCAACATCCTGAACTCTCCTTCGAAGAGCGAGAGACCCCACGGACGATTGCGGACTATTTACGTGAACTCGGGCTCGAGGTGCGCGAACACGTCGGCGGAAACGGTGTAGTCGGACGAATTCATGGCGGTGATGGGCCGACCATCGCATTTCGGGCCGACTTCGATGCGTTGCCGATTCAAGACTTAAAAGACGTCCCGTACCGTTCGAAAGTGAACGGCTCGATGCACGCCTGTGGTCACGATGCCCATACGGCGACGTTGCTCGTTTTGGCGAAAGTGCTGACTGAAATCAGTCTCCCGGGCGATGTCGTCCTCATCCACCAGTTCGCCGAAGAGCTAGCGCCGGGAGGGGCCAAACCGATGATTGAAGACGGCTGCCTCGACGGGGTGGACTACATTTACGGTTCTCACATTTGGACGCCACTCCCATACGGCACAATCGGTGTGAAGACTGGATCAATCATGGCGGCAGCAGACCGTTTCGAACTGACAATCAAAGGAAAAGGTGGTCATGGGGCCATCCCGCAACATACGGTGGATGCCGTCATAGTCGGCGCAAACGTCGTCAGCCAATTGCAGCAAGTCGTCAGTCGTCGCATCGATCCGCTCGAACCGGCTGTCTTGACAGTCGGGACGTTTATGGCCGGCCAAGCGTTCAACGTCATCGCCGACGAGGCGAAACTGTCCGGGACGGTACGGACGTTCACCCAAGAAACGCAAACACGCATCATCGCCGAGATGGAGCGGACCATCGACCACATCTGTTCGGCGAGCGAGGCACATTATGATCTCGAGTACATTCGTGGCTATCCGGCTGTCATCAATCACGCGGCAGAGACTGAACACGTCCGGCGCAGCGCGGCCCGCGTCGTCGGTACGGATGGCGTCATCGAGATGTCACCGCTCATGGTCGGTGAAGATTTTGCCTACTATCTACAACACGTCCCGGGCAGTTTCTTCTTCACGGGCGCCGGTAATCCAGAAGTTGGCGCCGTCTTCCCACACCATCATCCTCGGTTCGATGTCGATGAACGGGCGATGCTCCATACCGCCCGTATCCTCATGCAGGCGGCGTTCGAGACGTGGAACACACAAAAAAAAGAAGAGTGATGCCGCGGCATCACTCTTCTTCGATTTCCGTTGATGGTAATTCCGATACAAGTACTTGGTCGACACGCTTTCCATCCATATCCACGACTTCAAAGCGAAGACCGTACGCTTCGACCACATCGCCCCGTTTCGGAAAATCACCAAGTGCGTAAATGACGAGTCCTGCGAGCGTATGATAGGAGTTGCGCCCTTCGTCGAATCGGTCATCCCGAATCTCGAACGTTCGCTTCAAATCCTCGATTCCGAGTAACCCATCCGCCAAATACGATCCGTCCTCACGACGAACCACTTCTGGTGTATCCTCTTCAATCATCACCTCTCCGACGATTTCTTCCAAAATATCGAACAAGGTGACCATACCAAGGAATCCGCCGTATTCATCTAAAACAAAGGCGATTTCCACACCATTTTTCTGCATCATTTGAAGCACTTGGCTCGCCTCTCGTTGTTTTGGAACGATGAGAGGCTGTTTGATGCGCTTCAAAATCTGTGACCGCTCACGCAGTGTCGGCAACGTCAAGATGTCACGTACATCGATGTACCCCACAAAGTCGTCGAGTGAGTCGCGACCGACCGGTAACTTGTTATGCTTACTCTCGTAAATCGATTTTTTTATGTCATCCATGTCATCCTCTAAGTCGACCCATTCGAGCGTCGTCCGTGGTTGCATGAGCTCATAAATCAATTGATCATGAAACGCAAAGACCCGTTCGACTTGTCGAACTTCTTCATGAGCGAACTGTCCTTGCTGGGCGCCTTCAAACAAGAGTTGTTTGATCTCGAGCTCAGTCTCCCCACTCGTCTGTTCCGCCTTCAACCCTAACAATTTGAACAAAAAGAGTGTCGATTTCGATAAAATCCAAATGAATGGGCGCATCAACTTACTGAATAGATCGAGCGACGGAATGATTGCCATCGTTACTTTTTCAGGCGAGACGAGCGCAATCCGTTTCGGGACCAATTCACCAATGATGAGCGACAGATACGTAATAATCGTAACGACGGCCACATAAGCAACGGTTCCGGCATACTGCGTACTCATTCCGGCTTGTTCAAATGCCGATGCGAGCGGTGCCGAGAAGCGTGCGCCCCCGTATGCCCCGTTAATAATCCCAATCAATGTGATTCCGACTTGAACGGTCGACAACAAATCTGTCGGGTCTTTCGAATAATGAAGCGCAATCTTGGCACTTCGTTTTCCTCGATTTGCTTCAACCTCAAGTTTTGCAGGTTTCGATGAGATGAGCGCAATTTCTGTCATCGCAAAAATCCCGTTCAACACAATCAAAAACAAAACAATCAACAAATCAATCACTATGGAAGAATCCACTTTTTTCATCACCTCAGCTAATTTTTAAAGCATACTGCTTCATTTTATCAAAAAATCGTTACCAACCTGTACCCGTTTTGCTCAGAAAAATAGCCACTCCTCAAGAAGTGGCTTCGTTGACAGCTTGTTTGGCGATAGCCGCCGTCTGAGACTGTTTAAAGAGAATGACCCCGACAAGAAGGATGGTGAGCCCTACAATTTGTCCGGCCGATAACGTGATTTGAGGCATCCCGAAGGCGCCATATAAATCGACGACTAACGCCCAAATGAGTTGTGACACGAGAATGAGTGACACAGACAATGTGGGTCCGAGTAACTGGATGCTGCGCATGACACAGTACACGACCCCGACCCCAAGCAAACCACCAAGCCAATAGATCGGCGACAAGTCACGTAATCCAGCAAGATTTCCTCCAAATAATACTAACGGGATGATGGATCCGACCAAACCAACGATAAAGACCAATACGGTGGTGGCCCAAGCCCCTAAATTTGTATTCATTTTCGCATTGACCGCCGCCTGTACGCTGATAAACGCCCCAGCCACAGCCGAACAGATGATACCAAAAATCATATAACTCCTCCTTACTCATAAAACATGCCGTTCGCACGTTCTTTCAATCGTTCACTATTTAAAATGATGACTTCTTTTCTCGTTCGTTTGACCAATCCTTCATCCACGAATGCCTGCAACGTTCGGTTCAAGTGACGATAACTCGTCCCTAGCCACTCTGCGACTTCTTTCCGTTTCAGTTGACTCATCTCCGCTTGAAACAGTTCATTCCCAGATTCACTGAGTGAGATCAAGTAACCGGCCAAGCGCTCTTCTAAAGTCGACATGAGATGATTCGACGAGGCGTTTGCCTCGATGAATAATTTTTCGGACACGCCTCGTAACAGATGCTCCGTGAATTCGACCGTGCGATTATATCGTCGAAGCGCCTCGAAAGGGATGCGCAGACACGTCACGGGACCGACCGCTTCAACCGTATGCAATACATTGCGTCCGCTCGCATACTCGATATCTCCAATCAATGTTGGAGCAGCCTTCAGACGCAACAATCGCAATTTCCCTTCTTCACTGAGCGTATAAATTTTGACACGCCCTTCAAGGACGACGAATAAAGATTCGATGTGCTGATCGTTCGAACATAACATGGTCCCAGACGCATATGTCACTACGGACGAGGACTCAAGCGTTTCATTCGAAAACAGATGATTCCACTGCAATCGTGTCAGTGCATCCATAATATTCATCATGTAAAGTGAACTCCTTAAGAAAATGTATAGATTCCGATTCCAACAACCATCAAGACGAGTCCCATGACCTGTCCCGTGTTCATCGGTTTCCGTTTGACACCAAACCAACCATTCAAATCGATGATGAAGGCTCCTACTAATTGTGCCACAAGCAATACACAAATTGCCCATGTGACCCCGAGTTGTTGAATCGCCGTCAATTCGCCGAAGACAACGAATACCCCGAACAATCCTCCTAAACTATAATACCAAGGCACACGTTTGAAGGCTGTCATGTCCGCATCCCGCTTGAAGAAGTAAATCGCGAGTGCTAACAGAAGTCCGACAAAATGAACGATAGTGACGGACATCCATGCGCCTACCGCATCTCCTAGTTTTGCATTAAAGATTCCTTGAAGGGCGATGAACGTCCCTGATAAGATGGCAAATAAAATTCCCATGTCATTCCCCTTTCTCTTCGTCTGACTTTACGAAAAGAGAGATGACTTGAATAGGACATATGTCCAAAAAACAAAAAAGCAACTTCGACATTCGAAGTTGCTTCACACGATTATCCGAGTAACTTAACAAGTTCTTTCCCGACCGCTTCAGAAGACTGAGGATTCTGACCCGTGACGAGACGTTCGTCAACCGCCACATTCACCGCCCAGTTGTCAGCTCCCTTGAACTGCCCGCCTTGATTGCGTAGTCCTGTTTCAAGTAGGAACGGGACGGCAGAATCGAGTTGCATCTCTTTTTCTTCTGCATCGGTGAACCCTGTCACCTGTTTATCTTTAACGAGTGGCTCATCGTTGCTGAGTTTCACATTGACCAATCCAATTGGTCCGTGGCAAACTGCCCCGACAATATTTCCACTCTCGTATACATTGCGAATGACACGTTGTAACGTTTCATTTTCTGGGAAATCAACAACTGTCCCGTGACCACCCGGTAAGAAGATTGCATCGTACGACTCGTCTGCGACTTGATCGAGACGAGCTGTGTCTTTGAGCAATTCCCGTGTATTGAGAATGTCTTCTGACAAACCATCTTCTAAACTATTCGCATCGATTGGCACGTCTCCACCTTCGATACTCGCGACCGTCACTTTATACCCTTCTTTTTCGAACAATAAATAAGGAACGGCAAACTCTTCAAGCCAAAGTCCCGTTGCATGACCATTTGATAATTGATTTGCTGACGTTGTGACAATCAGTACATGTTTCGACATACTCAATTCCTCCTTCAAGAAAATCAACATACGACTCTAGTGTTCCCGATTCATCATCTGTTAAACCTGATGACCTGTCCGCTCATGACAAGGCGTAACTTTTTTTAACCTGGTTATTTATTCATCCTCCCTTTTTCTTACCACCCTCTATACTGAGGAAGAATTGCAATTCCAACCCATGAAGGAGACGTGTGCTATGACGAAACGAATGAACGACTGGGGATTTCTCATTGTCATCGCCATCATCATCCTATTGCTTGTGCTTGGTCAGCTGCCGTTCTTCATGTAATCTTCACGAATATTCTTTACCAGTTGTAGTATGATTGCCTTGTAAGCACTTACACCAAACCTGATATGAAAGGATGGAGTTCACTATGTCAGAACGCATTTTCATCAGTCCGGCCAAGTATGTGCAAGGGAAACAAACGATTGATCGCATCGGAGAGTTTGTCGCTCACTTCGGTTCCAACGCTTTACTCATCGCGGATGACGTCGTATGGGAGTTGATCGGCGAACGGGTGACCCAGTCTCTGCAAGCGAGCCAGCTCAAGGCGACGAAAGCTGATTTCATCGGAGAAGCGTCGAAGCACGAAATCATTCGAATCGCTACAGACGCTAAGAAGCATGAAACAGCGTTTGTTATCGGTCTCGGCGGTGGGAAAACGCTCGATACAGCAAAAGCGGTCGCAGATGAATTGGATGCGCGTATCGTCATTGTACCGACCATCGCCTCTACGGATGCACCGACGAGCGCATTGTCGGTCATATATACAGATGAAGGCAATTTCGAAAGCTACCGTTTCTATAAAAAGAATCCGGATCTCGTCCTTGTGGATACGGAATTGATTGCACAAGCACCGCCACGCTTCTTAGCGTCAGGTATTGCCGATGCATTGGCCACGTGGGTGGAAGTGCGAAGTGTCCTGGCATTCGGAGGCAAGACGATGGCTGGCGGTGTCCCGACACTTGCGGCGGAGGCGATTGCCGAACGGTGTGAAGAGGTTCTATTCACATATGGGATTCAAGCGTATGAAGCTGTGAAAGCAAAAGTCGTCACACCTGCGCTTGAAGCTGTTGTGGAAGCCAACACCTTATTGAGCGGGCTCGGCTTTGAAAGTGGTGGCTTGGCTGCAGCCCATGCCATTCACAATGGATTCACCGCACTTGAAGGAGACATCCACCATTTGACGCACGGTGAAAAAGTTGCATTTGGAACACTCGTGCAACTCGCACTCGAAGGACGCCCTCAAGAAGAGTTCGAGCAGTATGTTGCCTTTTATATGGCACTCGACTTACCGGTCACACTTGAAGATATCAAATTGAAAGATGCATCTCGAGACGATATCTTGAAGGTCGGGAAAGCGGCCACGGCAGATGGCGAAACGATTCATAGCGGTTTCGATGTTACACCTGAAGAAGTTGCTGACGCCATCATCGCTGCGGATCGCTATGCACGTCTTTATAAAGAACACCTATAAAAACAGCGAGACGAAGCTCACACGGCTTCGTCTCGCTGTTTTTTGTTCAGGAAGAATGATGAGAGAATTCCTACTCCCATACAACTGACCGTCAAAAGGAAGAACGTCAGCTGATTCATATAGATGATATTCGTGAACTGGTTCCATCCTGCTGCGTACGACTCATTGGCTGACAAACGAATTCCTTCTCGAAGAGACGCCGCCTGCGATTGGTTAGTCATCCAAGCTATACCAGCCATGACGAAACTTCCAATCGCTAAACTAACCTTTCCAAATGGTCGCACGGATGCGACGACTCGATGTGTCAAACGAACGGTGATCCAAATAAACAACAACAGAAACGGCCATCCAATTAAGAGAACAATCCAGTATAGATTCCCTTCACTCGGTGTTTCCGAGTAAGGGGTCGTCATCACTTCACCAAGCTTAAAGATTCCGAACGTGATCAACGTCACGATAAACCATGCTTTTATCAATTTCTCCATCTCAACACCTCGTCCTCAGTATAGCAAAAACACCGTATGCGTCTGCATACAGTGTTTAGTCTTTCGGTCGGACGACGTAGTAAATCAAAATGACGAGCCACGTCCACACTCCTGTGAAAATCCCGATAATCCCGACGATGAAAAAACCAAGCGGAATCATCGATTTCGTTCGATTATAGTCCTTCCACATATTCGATAGCCCTTTGATATTAAAATACAAAAAGGCAAAGAATAGGACGAGCAATAAAAGTGGTAAACCGACTAAAGCTTCCATTCGCTCACTCCTCTCTACGATCTCATTCGTTATCTTTATTGTATCGGATTTCATGCCCACCTTCATCGGACCCAAGCCGTATCCTCTTCCGACCTAAAGGCGGATTAAAGATGCACAGTCTATCAAGAAAACGGGAAAAGGAACATCATCTAACTCTCGAGGAGGCGTTTTGCCATGAAGTCCCTGCGTATTTTTGTCATTTGTCTGCTGTTGTTTCAAGTGTCGCCAGTGACAGCGGCATCCTCGTCCCCACAACCAGGTTACACGATTAAAACGACCTATTTGTACGGTCGTGCCATGCAATCTTCCCCTATCCTTAAGACGCTACGAACGAACGTCCCAGTCCGCTATACGACCTATAATCGGAGTTGGTCGAACGTCTACATCGGAAATACGAAGTACTTCACTCCATCTGCCAACTTGAAAGCCGGTATCCCGAAGATGCCATCTGCCGATCGTTTACGACTAGTCAACAAGGCGAATGGACTCCCGTCCACTTATCGTTCCCCACAACTTGTCACGTTAACCATTCCAACTGTTTATCAAAAAGGGAGTGAACGGACCTTGATGACGGCGGAGGCAGCCTATGCTCTGGCTAAACTGTATTACGCGGGTCGGAAGCAAGGTCATACGTTATACGCCCTTAGCGCCTACCGATCTTACTCGACACAAAAGTCACTCTATGCCTATTACGTCAACACACGTGGGGTCGCATACGCTTCAAAATATGTGGCACGTCCCGGTCACAGTGAACATCAAACGGGTCTCGCCGTTGATATGACGAGTCAACGCATGCGTCTAGGCCTATATGAATCCTTCGACCGATCGCCTGAAGGGAAATGGATGCTTCAAAACGCCCATCTCTATGGATTTATCGTCCGCTATCCAAAAGGAAAAGAGAAAATCACGGGATACAATTACGAACCTTGGCATTTGCGTTATGTCGGTGTCACTGAAGCGACGATGATGAAGCAGAAGAACTGGGCGTTCGAAGAATGGTGGAGCAGACGTTGAGTGAGCATCCTTTTTCAGGCATTTCCCTGTTCACGTTATAATGGAGTCATCTTATTCGTATAGGGGGAAATGTGGGATGTGGATTGTGATGAACAAACTAGACGTTGAAAAAGGGAAAGCCGACGCGGTCAAAGCACGCTTCGAAACGACAAAAGGAATCGAAGCGATGGATGGCTTTGTCCGTATGCAAGTGTTGACGGATACGTCTGATGAGGCGATGGATCATGTCGTCATCATGACCACGTGGCGTGATGCAGACAGCTTTGAGAACTGGCGCGACAGCAATGCTTATAAGCACGCCCATAAGAAACGTGATGACGGGACTTCAGAAGTGAAACCAATCGTCCTCGGCAACACCGTTACCCAATATGAGGTCGCCATTGAACATCTCGCCTCAACGGAGCGCGTTCAATAAATCTTGAGGACGGATGATGCCGAGTAGCGGTTCATCCGGATTTCCGGTCTCTGTAATCAGAAGGGCGTCATATCGTGCGCCCTCTTTCATTTGCGTAAAGCAGTGCTGTGCCTCGATTACGGTCGCATCCTTTCGAATGAATCGATACCGGTGCATATGCGGATCGTGGTGGAGCACGTGCTTCACCCGAACTCCTTTGAGTGACAAGTTGGGCCCGTCGATTGTTTCGGCTAGCCAACTGGTCACTCCTTTTTTCGTCAACAGTCCGCGCCAAGACCCATTGTCATGATATACAGGGAATTGCGAATAATTTTTATCTCGAATCTCCCGGAGTACTTCCGTCAAAAAATCTTCCGACTGAAACGTCACCACCGATTTCGCAAACAATGGAATGACGAGACGTGGATGAAGGAGCTCTCGCTCTACTTCTAAAATCAATGCAACAAGCGACTCGTGTGGCTCCGCGATAATAAAATCAGGTTCACGCCGCTCATGGACGATGGCATTTCGTAGTTGACTCATCTGATGTAAATCTTCTTTATACCGGTCGATGATTGGATTTTGTTTCGCTAACCGATTCACCATGTTACTAAAACTGAAATGTTGCCCATCTCCCATCTCTCGACTCAAGTAGTCCTCGATTCGATGATAGGATGCCAAAAATTCTTCAGCACGACTCATGTGATCACCCTCCTTAACGATACATGTATACCCTCTTTTTTATCATTTGAGCAGGAAACCGTTTATTCATCCCGAATGACATAGAAATCATCTTAATTATGGAGGAGGGCTATCATGGCGACTTCGATTCATCCCACATCACCAACTTCACCGCAACCCACGTTTCGCGCAGGACTACGCGCCGGCATTCCCGTCGCCATCGGATATATCCCGATTGCGATTGCCTTCGGTCTTTTGGCACAATCTTTCAACTTGCCGAATGCTATCACATTATCGATGTCCTTTTTGATCTTTGCCGGGGCAAGTCAGTTCATTACGGTACAACTTCTGATGGCCGGTTCGATGTATTGGGAAATCATTTTGACGACGTTCATTCTAAACTCTCGCCATTTTTTAATGTCCGCCTCACTATCCCAACGGATTGAGAGTACATCTCGAAGACTATTGGCTACCATCGCGTTTGGTGTGACCGACGAAACGTTCAGCATCGCCTCTACTCGTCAAGAGGCCCGTTCCGGTATGTTCGTGCTCGGGTTGAATACAATCGCATTTCTTGCTTGGAATGTCGGGACGTGGATGGGGGTCTTCCTCGCCTTCGGTCTTCCAAGCACATTACAGGCGAGTATGGGGATTGCGCTATATGCGATGTTCATCGGGTTACTCGTTCCATCATTAACGACTCGTCCTGTCTTCGTCGTAGCAAGCTTAGCTATCATTATTCAAGCCATACTCCATTGGGTCATCACCCCGTTCTTCTCAATCTCAGATGGGATTCGAATCATCGTCGCGACCGTTGTCGCAGCCGGAATCGGTGCTTTCGTATTTAAGGAGGAAGAGGTCACATGATATCGTTGTTTCTACTCGTTCTAGGATTGGCACTTGTCACGTATCTCCCTCGCCTTGTCCCGCTACTCTGGCTAAAGGAATTGGCGTTACCGGCATATATGAAACGATTTCTTTCCTTCATCCCGTATGCGGTACTGGCTAGTTTGATTTTTCCGGGCGTCCTATCCTCCACGACCACCACCTCGTCTGCCTTATTCGGAGGAGTGGTTGCCACTTTCCTGGCGCTACTACGGGTCAACCTCGTCGTTGTCGTCATTGGAGCTGTATTCGGGGTATATGCCTTTCAAACTATATGACAAAGGAGCGGCACACGAGGTGCTGCTCCTTTTCTTATGCTGATATGCCCTGACGACGAAGTTGGACGAATACGTCCACAAATTCCGCGTCCCATTGTGTTCCCCGACCGCTCTCCAATATGGAAAGCGCCTTTTCCACTGGCATTCCTGACCGATAGGGTCGATCTGATGTCATGGCATCATAAGCATCGGCAATCGCCATGATTCTTCCGAATAACGGAATGTCGACCGCATGTAAGCGGTCCGGGTATCCTTTCCCATCGATTCGTTCGTGGTGCGATCGAACTCCGGCTAAAATCGGTTGAAGCGATGCAGGTAAATGAATTTGACTCAAAATATGGATGCCAATGGTCGGATGTTCTTGAATTTTTGAAAACTCTTCGTCTGTCAGCTTCCCTTCTTTTAGTAGGACGTCATCTCGAATTCCAATTTTCCCGATGTCATGTAGAAGTGCTGACTTATTGAGTAAATCGACTTGTGCATGCGGTAAGCCAATGGCGCGAGCAAGCTCAACGGAATACATCGCGACACGCTCCGAATGACCTGCTGTGTAGGGATCACGTGCATCGAGCGTTGCTGCGAATAAAATGAAGAGGCTGTCTAACAGCTGTGCGTTTTCTTGTTCACGAGCAGTTACCGTCTCAACCATTTGATTGAATCCCCCAATCAGTTGGGCGAACTCATCTAAGTACGGATTCTCGATTTTCTGAAGTTGTCCCGACTCCATCTGTTCGATGCCGGACGTCAAAAATCCAATCGGACGTTTGATGTTGTCATAGAGTAAGAAACTGCATAACACCGCAATTCCGACGATGATGACAAGAATCACGAGCGCCCAATTCCAATACGTATCCGTTCGAGTCGAAGTCGACAATTGGACACTCGACGCCAACATGAACAACATGATGGGAAAGATACCCGTAATGAGCATACTGATCAATAATTTAGTTCGGACACTAAATGATCGATACGTTGCATGAATAGGCAGATGATAAAGTTCGAGATGCCTTTCTTTCATGTATACAAGTAATGGCTCAACCGATCGAACCGTCAAAAAATATTCAATCAAGGCATGTAGTACCGCAATCATGACGGCCCCGATTGCAGCCAAGCCGATCAAACGATAAGGTAAGTCAATCCACCCCATCTGAATAAAAACGGCGGTTAAACCAATTGACGGGATGGATAATCCAAACAAATGAGGACCTAAAATCCGTTGCACCGTTAAAATCGGGAATCGACTCGCTTGTTCGAATGCCGACGTCAATTCGTCAATCGATGGGGATTCGATCATAAAAAACTGTCGTATCGGTCGAATGTGGCGACGGTATAAGAGTAGTTCTGAGAAAATCATAACTATCCCTGACCCCAACATGATGCCTAACAGTAGTAAAATCTCTCGAATGGACAGGTCAAGCGTTTGAAAAATAAAGACACCACCTACTCCAAAGACGGCCAAACCTGAGCCGATGATATAGTTCATCACGAGCGTCCGTTGAAAACGTTCAAACATTCCCCTCACCCCTACACTCTTTTCTTTTACTATCGACCAGATTTATGCTTGAGTTGAACACAAAAAAACGGATCTCCTTGTAGGAGACCCGTTCAAGCATCGATTATGGGCGTAACGGACCATCGTTATCATCAAGTGATCGATTGTCCTGATCCGGAGTGATGTTTTCATGGAACGGATTCGGTTCCGGTCCATCAACATGGTCAACTTTTGGATTTTGAACATCTCGCTTCAACTCGTGTTTCGATTGTTCCGCTTCATGTTTCGACTGCTCCACGCCTTGCTTCGCTTGTTGTTTTGCAGCTTCCGCTTCGCGGCTCATCTGTTCTTTCTCCTGCTCAAGACCTTCTTTTGAAACTTCCGTTTCATCAATGCGTTGCTCCGCCTTTTTCAAATAACGTGCCGCCGTCTCGCGACCACCAAGACCGAAAGCAAGACCGAAGGCGAGGGCAACGGCCCCAAGAATGAGAAGGAATGCTGTATTGACAATCACCGGTGCGATGCCGAGTTGGCTAACGGCCATGAAGAAGACGAGTCCGAGAATCGCATACTTCGCTACGTAGCGAAGCGCACTCGGTTGTCCTGCTCCATCGACAAGTACACTTCCGACCAACCGCTCTGCCATGTTCGCCAACCAGAATCCGACTGCCAAGATGATGAGTGCTGCGATGACCATCGGCAAGTAAGCAAAGATGGCTGTTGCAAGAGATGCCATGAACTCAAGATTCGCGACTTGAAGTGCTTCAGATACGAAGAGCAAGATCACGATTACTTGGACAATGACACCGACCACTTGAGCGATTGACATCGAAGACGCACGTTCCCCGAAGCCCATTTTTTGAGCCAACGAGTTGACGCCAAGATTCTCAAGAAGGGATACGACGACCCCTTTCAACCATCTTGCCACGAACACCCCGACGAGGACGAGGACGATTGCAACGAGAATGTCTGGAATCATGACAAGGACATCATTGAGCATCGCAATCGCGGGTTCCGAGATTCCTCGAATATCGAGCGCTTCAAGCGCCGAAATCGTCACCGGAATCATGATGAAGATGAAGACGATTGTACCGATCGCTTTCGCAAGACTCGATCCTTTCACATAATCAGAAAGATGGAATCGCTCTGCTAAGCGATCTAACCCTGCTGCTTCAAGGAACTTCGTCAAAATGTCACGTACAATCTTCGCGACGACATAACCGATTGCGAAGATGAGCGCCGCTGCGACAAGTTTCGGAATGAATCCGAGGAAGCTGTTCAATAAGTCTTCGAATGGTCCGCTGACCCCACGAAGTCCAAGGGCATCAAGTACAGCCGGTAGCGCCAATAAGAGCACGAGATAGAAGACGATGTTCGCGACCGTGTCGACCCACTTCGTTTGATTGACACTTGTCGATTCTTGCCCCGTTTTTTCCATCAACTTGCTCAAATTCAAACGATGTCCCGCCATTTGAATCCCCTTTTTCAAAAGGGTAGCGATGACCCAGGCAACGAGTAAAATCAGGCCGGCTTTGATGACACCGATAATCAGTCCAGAGAATCCTTCATAAATTTGACTGAATGGTTCCGTAATGGCTGGAACGTTCATGAATTCAAAGATGATCAGGAATGCGAGGAGTAATACCCCAAAGAACACGACTTTCCCGATAATGCGTTCAGGGGTCCACTTTTCTCCTTTCTCCCCATCTTTTTGAATACCCACTCGCTCATCGAGTCGTGCTTTCTTCAATGCTTTACGTGTCACGTTTTCCAATACTTTTGCCAAGATGTAACCGACTACAAGAATAACAATTGCCAGCAAAAGCTCTGGTAGCCATGACATGAACGTATTGAAGTTATACGTTGTGTTGTTCATCGAATCTTCCTCCTTTTTCACATGAAATGATTGTTTTTATTTAACAGTGCTATTTCATACATACCTATATTTCAAAATCATCAAACCTGAATTGTAAGTCAATTCGTTTACATGACTATTACGATTCATTGGAAATGGGTACGTTAGTTTAAGAGAGAAATCGTGCCAAATGAAGTCAAATATGATACGAATAACAAGAGACGTCATGTTAGGAGGAATTTAGGATGAATATCGCTTTAGTGGCTCACGACAAGAAGAAAGATGATTTAATCGTCCTCATTAAAACTTACACCCATATACTAAAGAAACATCAGTTGTTTGCGACCGGTACAACGGGTAAGCGAATCGCTGAAGCGACCGGCTTGCCTGTCCATTGCTTCCGATCCGGACCGCTTGGAGGGGACCAAGAAATCGGTGCTGCCGTCGCACGCGGGGAGATGGATATGATCATCTTTTTCAGAGACCCATTAACTGCTCAACCTCATGAACCGGATGTGAGCGCATTGATGCGTCTTTGTGACGTCTACTCCATCCCGCTTTCGACAAATATGGGTGGAAGCGAAATTTTGATTCGAAGTATCGAGCAAGGTGATTTCGAGTCACTTAAACTTTCTCATAACGACGAACCTCCGGCTTGACCATGACAAACCGAGAAAGGAGAGGAATCTCCCTGGAACCGAATATGATTCACGACCCGAACGTCCAACAGTTCTTTAACGACGTGCGCCAGCGCCTCATCGAACTACTTGGAAATGAGGCAGAAGCGGATCGCCATCTACTCGCACTTGCTGGATATATCCGACATGCAGAGAAAAGTGGTCAGTCGCTCGAAAGTCTTTTAAACCAAGATCCTCAGGAATACGCTCGTTTCCTCATTGAACAACCCGAAACAAATGAAGAATATCGTCGACGCTATCACGTGTTGATTGATGCCTCGGATGAATTAAAACCTCATGAAAAAGCGCAAGCAAACCGGGAATTCGATTGGGCCGTCAATCAATTGGACGAAGCCAAGCTTTCGTTAAAAGAAATCGAAGTGCGCGACCTTGCCTTCCTCGCCTACACAAAGATTGAAGCACTCAAATCGTCTCGTACGATTTGGAACCGCTTCGGCTGGCTACTAGGTATGATTTTGGCATTTGCCTACGCCAACTTACTGCTCGTGATTGACGATGTCTTTAGCGGTCGACTATTCACCGCCCCTATGTCGACGTATCCAATTGATTATCTGGCCTTCCTGTTACCCGTCCTCGTGACCGGTGCTATCTTCGGCATATTGACCCGTTTTCGACATTACATCCAGACGCTCGGTCGGCGTATTGCATTCGCCTTGCTCATCGTTGTCGTCTACATCATGTCTATCTTTCTGATTCAACCGCTCTTAATGACAATTGGTTGGTCATTCATCATTCAGTTGACCCCACTCTACGCGCTCATTTTAATGGCGATCAGTGGCTTTATGGCCATCTGGACATTAATCGAGTTCGTCTGGAAGAGTACACGTTGTTCTCTCGGAGACGATACGCTCATGCTTTATTACTAACCACGCCACTCCTCTTAGGAGATGGCGTTTTTTGTTTCGATTATGGCGAGAACGGAAATTACTCCTATTGTGACGCTTGTTTTAGATTGGAAATTCTAAAGGGGGTATTCGATGTCAGAACGAAAAATGATTGGCCTGTTCCAGACAGAACAGGAAGTCATGCACAAAGTGGAAGAGCTGAAAGCTGCAGGGGAAGCTGAAAAAAATATGCATGTTGTCGCCAAGCGGGACGGGGAAATTTCTGCGTTACGTGATCACACGGATGTAAATGCCGAGTCCGGTATCCGTGACGTCAATTGGCTTGACCGTGTCAAAGCATTCCTACACGGAAGTGACCGCATTCGTGATGAGTTACGGAATATGGGGCTAAACGATGCCGAAGCGGAACAGTATTATGATGCAATCGATGAAGGACAGATTCTACTCTACATCGATCGACACTCGTACGACCGCTATCCGAACATGTATAAAAAAGACAGTGAGCTCGATCATGATAAAGGGGAAAAAGCGGATGGGATCGCCTTTGACGCGAAACCATTTAACGATCACGACGAGAATCCACGTGGTACAAAGGATGATCCGATTGTACGCGGTCATTCTGGATTAGAAGATCATCGCCGATTATAAGGAGGAACGACTATGAATGAGAAACGATTTATCAGTATGCACGATACGCTGGATGCAGCACTTGGGAAAATCGAGGAGTTGCGAGCGAAAGGGTATGAAGACTCACACATTTATGTCGTCACAAAACATGAAGACAACGTTTCGATTTTGAGACGTGATACAGATGTTCATACGGAAGCGACCCATCAAGCGAGCTGGTTCGATAAGGTTCGGGCGTTCCTCAGCGGTCATGAAGACGTGCACGCTGGTCTACGCAACATGGGACTGAGCGAAGAGGAAGTAAAACGTCACTATGACGATGTAGAAGCCGGGAAAATCCTCGTTTATGTGGATGAAGACTTTGAACGTCGTCATCAAGACGGGGTGACAGTCGATTCGAAACCATATCAAGACGCATCATCGACTCATCTCGGTAGTCATACTGACGATGGATTGGAAATCGACTCAAAACCTTATCGTGAGGCTCAGACCATCGACCCAAGCCATCCCGTAGACCCGGAGCAAGATAAACTGGATAAAGAAACGAAGAATCCAGATCGCGAGGAAAAACTACGTGGTCTCGATGATCGTGCTTATCGAAATGACGTAGAAGATCCGGATAATATCCGACGTTTCTAACATAGTAACAAAGAGCCTGACGCACCCGCGTCAGGCTCTTCTTACGTCAAACGATTCTTCGGTTCTTTCCCTTCGAGCACATTTGTGATGGCATCTCGATTCAATGCCATCATCGCCAGACGTGTCCGAATCGTTGCACTCCCGATATGCGGTAATGTCGTCACGTTCGGAAGCGTCAATAATGGATGACCGAGGTCGATTGGTTCTTTTGTGAATACGTCTAATCCCGCTCCCCAAATCTTCCTCGCTTTAAGTGCTTCATATAGCGCCTTTTCATCGATGATTTCTCCACGAGCCACATTGATGAAAATGGATGTTTCCTTCATCTTGGCAAACTCTTTAGCCCCGAGCATTCCCCGTGTCTCGTCCGTGAGCGGTGCGAGAACGACGACGAAATCGGATTGTGTCAATAGTTCATCGAGTTCCGCATAGGTGAAGCCATACATCGACTCCGACTCATGTCGCCGTGTCCGGTTATGGTATAGAACTTCCATGTCAAATCCTCTTGCCCGACGTGCGACCGCTTCACCGATTCGCCCCATTCCGATGATACCCAATTTCGCTTGATAAAGGTCCATCCCGACGTAGCCCATCGGCAGCCAGGACTTCCACTCCCCGGCGCGCAAGTCACGTTCCGCCTCTCCGAGACGTCGTGCCGTCATCATCATGAGACCAAACGTCAAATCTGCTGTCGTTTCCGTCAAGACATCGGGTGTGTTGGTGACGATGACGCTATTCTCTTTCGCTGCGTTCAAATCGATATTGTTATATCCGACCGCCAAATTGGAGACGACCTCTAACTGTGTGGCACGCTCAAACACTTCACGGTCAATCGTGTCGCTGAGCATGGTCCAGAGCGCATGCGCAGATGACGCTTCTTCTAACAGCACCTCTCGCGGCACACTTTCCCCTTCATGCTCCCACATGCGCACATCGTATTGATCGCGAAGCGGTTCGACTGCCTCTTCCGGCAAGCGACGCGTAATATAGATTCGTTTCTTCATCTTTCTCCCCCTCTCTACACTTACTTGTAGTCTAACAAATGGAAAGCGTTAAGAGGGTTGATCCGACTTCGGCTTTTGCTTCAAATACTGTTCAAACAGTGACCCGAACTCTTGATTTAACAACTGTTCAATCGTTTTCGATGAATCCATAGCGTTTCGATAGGCGATTTCGTTAATGGCGAGTCCGATGGCCCACGTGATCCCTGATGCGACGGTCGCATTGATGACACCGGCCGCGGCGTTCGCTCCCGGGAAAAACTTCATGACGTTCAAGAGAATCGTTTTCGATAACGTGCGACCGATTTGTGGAATGATGGTACTTCCAATGAGCGTCTTCAACAAATCATCACTCGCTTTGACACCCCAATAGCGAAATAGATGGACGCTCATCGTCACTTGAATCGGCGTCAATGCCACGGCATCAGCAAACGGGAGCGGAACCGCAGCAGCCGTTCCTGCGCTCGCGACATAGCCAGAGATGATTCGATTCGCCTTTTTACGCTTTAACTTGAGCATCGCTTCACTCTCTGCATGAATCTCCATCAAGAGCCCTTCCTGTAAGGAAGCATCTAGCTGTTCCACCGACCACACAATCAACCGTTCCCAATCCACGTATTGCCGCAATGTTTCATTGTTCAATATTTCCGAAGAAATGCTGACTTGGAAGATCGCATCTTCCGGAAGGATTCCATTCAGTTCATTCCGCAATGCCGTCAGTTCATCTAAATCGACCTGATCGATTTGTGTGAATAAGACGGCGACAGCGGTCGATTCACGTAGACGGCGAATCAAGGCCTTGTCGAGTGGCGTGACACGCTTTGTCGCAGCGTTGATGGTATACCAGACGAGATGGATTCGTTTGGATGCTTCTTGCCGCTTTGCGTTCTCCACAAACCCGATGACTTCCTCTTCGTAATGTTGTTGCCGCGCACTCCCGATCTCATATCCTTCGCTGTCGAACAAGGTGACTGCGATATCATCACTCGTATATTGATGAATTCCTCTTGTGACCGGTTCCCCGGCTGCTACTTTCGTCAAATCACGTCCAAACACGTAGTTCACAACAGAACTCTTTCCTGCTCCCGTTGCTCCCGCGATGAGGATGTTTGGTTTTTTGACATTGCCCCGTAGCCGCTCGAGTTCTGCCTTTAAATCATAATCTTTAAAATCAAATCGTTTCGTCGATTCCATTTACGTTTCCCCCTTATGAGTTGAGCGTGCGACCAAGCTGACCCATCTCGCGCTCAAAGCCGCGTCGAATCTCTTCTTCAATCGTTTGTCTTACAGATGCATATTGTTGCTCGATGGCCTTTTTAATCCCTCGCTCTGCCGCCCGACGCTTGAATGCCCAGTAGATGAAGTGCACTCCAGGAATCATTCCGAGAACCATCTTTCGAACTGTTTTTCCGAACGAGTAGTCAAATCCGAGCTCAACTCGTCTTGTTCTAAACAAAAGGTCTGCTTGCTCTCCGACGAGTGGGTACCGCTGCATGAGTTGGATATAATGACGCACCCCTTCTGCCATCGCCTCTTCCGTCGTCAAAGCGGCCGCTTCAAGCGTCTTTTCTAAATCTTTCTCTATTTTTCTAGCTCTCCAACTAATCATCGCTTGCGGGGTCAGCATCCGAATCGTCTCTGCAGAAGCGATACTCCGAATTCGCCAATCCTCTAACTCTTCAAGAAGATGATTCGTCAAGTTAATGGGAAGTTTTCGCTCGATGTCTTTCCATAGGTTCGTCCGATTCCGATTCCATACCTCTTCGTATCCTCTTACCGGGACGTGTTTTCCTGTCAGTAACTTCTTTTCGACACTGTTGACACGGATGATGTCCTCTTCTTCAATCGGCAGTTCGCGTAACAATACCCGTTCCATCGCCTCTGCCTTTTGCACACTCATCGGGTCGTCTTCGTTGAAGTTAGTCAGAATGAGGGTGACGTTGCTCCCCCGCTCATATAAAGGTTTTAAAATCGCCTCGAGCTCATACGCCTCGACACGTCCTGACTGCACCGACAATAAGTAGTAAATCGTATGAAACCACTCTGCGATATCGAGCGCCCCTTCACGCTGATGGACGATGGATAGGATCGCTTGGTGCCACTCTTCAGAGCGGTCCGCCTCGAGCCCCCACGTATCGAAAAAACGAAACAAGATGCCCCGTTCTAAATCGTAATACTCGTATTTGTGAAGCCCTTCTTGAGTGACCGGGCTTCCGGCACGCGATTCGGCGACGTCATGTCCATATATATAGTTGATGAACGCACTCTTTCCGACACCGGTCTTTCCGGCAATCAAAATATTTGAGACGAGCCCTGTCCGATCCATACGTTTCCTCCCTCATTCGTTGTATAGTTCAATTATACCGAACGGACCATTTTCAAACGTCCATCGAAAGGATGATTCTCATGCTTCACCATGTTGAGCTTTACGTTTCAAACCTACACGACAGTATACGTGCCTGGGAATGGCTCCTCTGTGAACAACTTGATTACACGCTCTATCAATCTTGGCCAGAAGGACGGAGCTATCGATACCGTGAAACATATCTCGTGTTCGTTCAAACGGAAAAGACTCACCTTGCGCCACCGTATCACCGAAAAAAGACTGGTCTCAACCACTTGGCATTTCATGCGTCTTCCCTCGCACAATTAGAAGAAGTTCGGCAACAGCTCGCATCACACGGGTTTCGTGAATTGTACGCAGACCGCTTCCCCCACGCAGGAGGCCCAAACTATACAGCACTATTTTTTGAAGACCCGGACCGCATCAAAGTTGAACTCGTGGCAACGATGTGAACGGTTTCTTGAGAACTTCTTGAAAGTTTGTGAAAACAATTGCAAACTTCACGTTGACCTCCTAGACTGAAAGGGTCTAAAGGAGGTCTTTTCATGGAAAAGCAAGTCGTCGATTATATGGAAGAAGCTGCATTCAAGAAATCATCATTGCTTCAACATTCATTTCCTCAATACATGTTGCGATCGATAATCGCTGGCTTTTTAATCGGAATTGGAGTCGTCTTCTCATTCACCGTCGGAAACATGTTCATCGATGTCCCCGGAACGATGCTGATTGCGGGCGCCAGTTTCTCAGTGGCACTCGTCTTCATCGTCTGGATGGGGGGAGAATTGTTTACGAGCAACACGATGTATCTCTACACTGGTGCAAAACGGGGACGTGTCGCTTGGTTCGACCTCGCAAAAATATGGGGACTCAGTTGGGTCGGTAACTTGATCGGTGCCGTCATGCTATCGCTTCTCGTCATCGGAGCTCACAGCATGGGTGACGTGTCGGGTGACCATTTGCTTGCTGTCGTCGCCGCGAAGAAAATCGGTGGAGACGCCCTTGCTATTTTCTTGAAAGGAATCTTATGTAACGTGCTCGTCTGTTTGGCCATCTTCATGCCACTCAAAACGAACAATGACGTCGCGAAGATTATGCTGACGATGCTTCCGGTCGTCGTATTTTTCGCCGCTGGATTCGAGCACTCGATTGCGAACATGGGCGTTTTCGCTCTCGCGCTCCACTATGTACCGTCGGACCTCGTCACCTTTAGCGGTGCCCTTTATAATCTCTTCTTCGCCACACTCGGTAATATTGTCGGTGGTGCGTTGTTCGTTGCCGGAAGTTACTTGTATTTGAACAAATCTGAGACGGAACAAACCGTCAAGCCGATACGTCATCATGCATAAAAAGACAGGGACCCCGATTAGCAGGGTCCCTGTTTGTTGCATTTCACGAATTATGATTTTGAAGCGTCGGCTGCTGCTGCTTGAATAGTACCTTGTGCCACTTCGTCTTCTTCCACGTCCCAGCACTCTGTGTTCTCGATACCGAGTTTACGAGCCGAGAAGCGTGGATTTAGACCTTGAGCTCGTTGCTCTTCGTAATCTTTAAGAACTTTGAAGGCAACGCCACCGAGCAATGTGATTGCCGCGATGTTGATCAATGTCATCCCTGCCATGAAGAGGTCAGCGAGGCTCCATACGAATCCGAGGCTTGCGACCGCTCCGATGAAAACGAATGCCATTGTCGCAAGACGGAATCCAAAGACTACACCTTTGCTCTTCTTGATGAATTCGATGTTCGTTTCACCGTAGTAGTAGCTTCCTGCGATCGAGCTGAAGGCGAACAAGAAGACGCTGACAGCGATGAATGCTGGAGCAAGTGCCCCGATTTGTTCAGTCAATGCGTTTTGAAGAAGGACAATCCCTTCACCATTTCCAGCAGCGTAGCTGTCTGAGAGAAGGATGATCGCTGCAGTTGCTGTACATACGATCAACGTATCCAAGAATACACCGAGTGATTGAAGGAAACCTTGTTTCGCAGGGTGCGATACTTCAGCAGCAGCTGCTGCGTTTGGTGCAGAACCCATACCTGCTTCGTTCGAGAAGAGTCCACGGCGTACACCCATTGAGATTGCAGCACCGATTGAACCACCGACTGCTTCGTTCAAACCAAATGCGCTTTGGAAAATCATAGCGAAGACGCCTGGAAGTTCAGCAAAGTTCACAGCGACAACGTAGAGTGCGATGGCAAGGTAGAGAACAGCCATGACTGGTACGACGATCGCCGAGAAGTTCGCGACACGTTGTACACCACCAAAGATGACAAGACCAGTAAGAACAACTAAGATTGCTCCGCCGATCGCCGCATCGATTCCAAATGCGTTATCGAATGCTGCAGCGATTGTGTTCGATTGAACAGAGTTGAAGATGAGTCCGAATGTGACAGCAATGAGAACCGCAAATACGATTCCAAGTGCACGGTTGTTCAAACCTTTTTCGATGTAGTAAGCTGGACCACCGCGGTACGCGACATCGTCTTTCACTTTGTATACTTGAGCGAGCGTGCTTTCAATCATGGCTGTCGCACCACCGAGAAGGGCGACGATCCACATCCAGAAGACCGCTCCTGGTCCACCAAGTGTGACCGCTACCGTGACCCCGGCAAGGTTACCTGTACCGATTCGAGTCGCGGCACCGATAAAGAATGATTTCATTGAAGAAATACTCTTCCCGTCTTTTGAAAGTGTAACGTCCGATTTATCTGTCACCGTACGTAACATTTCTTTTAAGTAACGGAACTGCATAAAACGTGTTCTGACCGTGAAGTAGATCCCGGCTCCAACGAGAACGGCGATCAATACGTACGACCATAAGATGTTGTTCAAAAAGTCGACGCTTCCTTGTAACATACCTTGAATCGCTTCCATGAATAAGTTCCTCCCTGTTGTGTGAATCTGAAGTTGAGAATTTTTTATGACGTCTTAGTTCTGAATTATACAAAGATTCTGACAATTATCAATAATTTTTTTATAGGTCATTTCACTCTTTTTTCACATCATATAAGCGAGATTCCTTATTTATAAGCACTTAAAGCGCTTACATAAAAATGTTTAGAAATATTAAATCATGATTATAATTCACAATAACGAAATGAATAATCAAAAAAACAGCCACTCTTTTCGAGTAGCTGCGAGTTTAAATACCAGTACGTTTCTTCTGGTTATTTGGTTTTTTCGTCAATTGGCTCGTCAACGGTTTCTGTTTTGTACCATGTAAACCCGTGGGAACCTTCGTTTGATTTTGCTTCTTCTCTGCCAGCTTTTGTTTCATCGCCTCTTGAAAAGATAGTTTTTTCTCACTCATCTTACTCACCTCCAGCTTCGATCACTTTCACACGACCGACCTGCCCATCGCTCAAACGCACTTTGATTCCGTGCGGATGACGTGGCGAGTTCGTCAATATATCTTGAACGACGCCTTTCGTCAGCTTTCCGCTTCGTTGATCTTGTTTTAAAACGATTTGGACGTGGAGTCCTGGGCGAATGTCAGCACGTTTCGTTCCATCCATACCCGACACCCCTTTCCATTTAGTCAATCTCTATCATATGCTCTTTTCCCTCATTTGTCACAGCCTATTCCAGATACCGATCTGTCGTATCGTTTCTGTCATGTAACTTTGATCCGTCTGGAGCGTCTTCTCAGGAAACAAATCATAAAAACGAACGCTGACCCCTCGATGCGAAAAAATCACATCCATGACATACTGTCCTTCCACATCACGGAGTGCGGCCGTCCCTTTCAACGAATGAAACGCCTTGGCGAACGCCTCTCCAAAATCGAGATACGCTTTCACGTAAATCGTAACGCGTCGCTCATCAATCATCAATTCCAACCGTTCGCGATCGGCACCACCAATGACCATGCGTACGACCTCGTTGTCATTGGAAAATTCAATCGTATGCATCCTCGTCCCACCCTTCATTCAAAAGAGGTACCCTCCTAGGAAGGTACCTTTCTATCATAAACGATATAACCGTGCTGCGAATGGTCGAAGCATAAACGTTTCCGTATCAATTGTTTCCCGGTCAATCTCATTCGTCATGACAAGCGTAGCGCCTGCAATTTCCGGAACGGTCACTTCTGCCGGATTGGCGGTCAAGTTGACGACAACGAAGAAGCGGTTGTTTTCAAATGTACGCTCATAGACGAAGGCTTGCTTATGTTCAGGCAAGACGTCACGATAACGACCATACGTAAACGTCTCCTCAGCTCGACGAAGACGGATCATCTCCTTATAGAACGACAGGATCGAATGCTGGTCGTTTCGCTGTGCCTCGACGTTGAGCGTCTCATACTCTTCATGAATCGGCATCCACGGGGTCGTCGTCGAGAAACCAGCATGAGGTGAGGCATCCCACTGGATTGGTGTCCGGACGTTATCACGAGACGTGCCCCATACTTGTTGCATCGAGTCGATTTCACTCATCCCGTTCGCGATCCGTTCGAAGTACTCGTTTTTCGTCGCGACATCATCATAGTCATGAATGGATGGGAGCGGCACATTCTTCATCCCAATCTCTTGTCCTTGGTAAATGAATGGTGTCCCGTGCATGAAGAAGTACATCATCCCAAGCGCCGTGGCACTTTCACGCCAATAATGATGCTCATCCCCGACGAGCGAGACCGCTCGCACCATGTCATGATTTTCAATGTATAACGCGTTCCATCCGGTTTCGCGTAATCCTTGTTGCCATTTATCGAAGATTCGTTTCAGCTCGACGACATCGAGCGGGGCAAGACGTGACCGTCGCATGATATCGACATGATCAAAGTGAAAGGCCATATTCATCGCACCATTCTCTGGCCCCATCCATTGGTCAGCTTCTTCCGGCTCAATGCCGTTCGTCTCCCCAACAGTCATAATGTCGTATTTGGAGAACGTTTCTCGCTTCATCTCTTGTAGATATTCATGGATTCCATCGATATTCGAGTACATCGAAAACGCCGTAACGATCGATTTTCCGTCCGGAGAAGATAACATCGTCTCCGTCGGCATCTTTTTAATATGACTGATCGCATCGACACGGAATCCGTCGACTCCTTTATCGAGCCACCAGTTGATCATGTCATAGACAGCCGTCCGAACTTCACGATTCTCCCAGTTCAAATCGGGTTGTTTCTTCGAGAAGACGTGCAAGTAATATTGATCGGTCGGTTCGTCATATTCCCAAGCGGACCCACCAAAGATACTCGCCCAGTTGCTCGGTGGCATCCCATCTTTCCCATCTCGCCAAATATACCAATCTCGTTTCGGATTGTCTTTCGAGCTCTTCGATTCAAGGAACCATGGATGTTCGTCCGACGTATGGTTGACGACGAGGTCGAGCAACAGCTTCATCCCTCGTGCATGCACCGCCTCTAGCAAGGCATCAAAATCTTCCATCGTCCCAAACTCGTCCATAATGTCTTGATAGTCACTAATATCATATCCGTTATCATCGTTTGGCGATTTGTACATCGGACAAATCCAAATGACATCAATTCCAAGGTCTTCTAAGTAATCGAGCTTTTCAATGATTCCACGAAGATCACCGATTCCATCCCCGTTCGAATCGTTGAAACTTCTTGGATAAATTTGATAGGCGATGGCCTCTTTCCACCATACACGACTGATTTCTGTTTGTTTCGTTTGGCTGAACAACGTCTCCATACGGCACCGTGCCTCCTACAATAAGGTATGATTCACATCTACCATAGCATTAGTGCAAGCGTTTGCAAAGAATCAGCCCACAAAAAAATGCAGTTTTTACACTGCATTTTGATGGCGCGCCCCAACCTGTTCACAGAAGGTTGTGATCAGCTTCGACAAATGCTTCCAATCATGGTCCATCGTCGCGACGTGATACGAGTTAGGAAGCACCGCGTATTCTTTTGTTCCTTGTAACTGCTCAAACAACCAGATGGAGTCGGAAGGCGGTACTACGTTGTCGACAGCAGAATGGATGACATATGTCGGCACATCAACCGCTCCGACGTGCGGTCGCACCTCGTCAATCAGCGAAAGCAATTCCCGAATCGCTCTTGTAGGCACACGGTCATAGACAATCTCATATACGTCTTTTGCCAAGATGTCGGGCGCGTCTTCGTCGATAAATCGACACTCGGTGTCCGACGCATGACACGCATATCCTGGTACCGATAACGCGGCATTGATTGTCACAATCGCATCCGCCTTTCCTTCAAGGGCAGCCTTGAGTGCCAACGTCCCGCCCATTGACTGACCGACGACGATGACCGTCTGACACGACTCGCGTAATCGCTCGATTCCTTTCGTCACACTTTTATACCAACATCGATGCGTGGAACATCGAAAGTCTTCCGGATGTGTCCCATGCCCTTTCAAGCGCGGGGCATACACCGTAAACCCTTGCTTCATCAACTCAATTCCGACGTCCTGTACACTCTGAGGTGTCCCGTTAAAGCCGTGACAAAGCAAAATACCGATTTCGTTTCCTTCATAATAAAACGCGCCTGCTCCAGGAATGACTGGGTAATTGACTGCTTTCATTAGTGCCTCCTTTAATTCCAACTTAACCGATACAATTAATTCGTATTAGAAGAGTGTAAGAGTTCTTAAGCTACTCGTCAAGTTCTTCCGACTACATTTACCTTGTAATCAAAATGTAATCATAACTTCGTGTTTAGTGGATTGAGTTCTGACGTCTGCTTGGGTATGTTTAACATGTAGTAAAAAAACTTGGGAAATGAACGTGCCATTTTTGACAATACACGAATAATTTTTCAAGGGATTCGTCACAAGAAAAGGAATGTAAGCGCTATCATTTCGTTTTTTTGAAAAAGGAGGATACAAATTCACTTATTTATAACGACGCAAGTTGGGGAAATCGGATTAGACCATTACATCTAAGGGAGACTTACACATGGGGAAACCAACACAATCATTTAAGGCAGTCACTGGCCTCGCCTTATCAGCAGGACTCATCGTCAGCAGTATGACGCCGATTGCGGCAAACGTAAACGCCGAGACGTTGAACGCATCAGATCTCTTCATTTCCGAGTACGTAGAAGGATCGAGCAACAATAAAGCCATCGAGTTGTTCAACGGAACGAACTCGACAATCGACCTTTCCGCTTACAAAATTGAACTGTATTCAAACGGAGGTACGACTGCCGGAAATACATTGAATTTGACGGGCACACTCGCACCAGGAGCTACATATGTCATTGTGAACGGCAGTGCGTCGGACACTTTGAAAGCAAAATCGGATACGGTGAGTGCCGTGACGAACTTCAACGGGGATGACACGATCGTCTTGAAAAAAGGAGACACGGTTCTGGATGTCTTCGGTCAACTCGGCTTCGACCCAGGAACAAAATGGGGAACGGCCGTTGCGACTGCTGACCAATCGCTCATCCGTAAAGACACGGTCGCAAAGGGAGACAGTGATGGCAGTGATGCCTTCGACCCGGCTGTCGAATGGTCATCGACACCACAAGACACGTTCGACAATCTCGGGTTACATACGTTCCAAGGCGTCGAATACGGAGATGGCGGCACAACGGAGCCTCCTGCACCAATCACACCAATTTCAATTGCTGATGCACGAACAAAGGCAGAAAATGAGACGGTTACCGTAAAAGGAGTCGTCACGGCTAAATTAGCGAACACCATCTCCATTCAAGACGCGACAGGTGGTCTGTCTATCCGTCCGACATCTCTTGCCGTCAACGTCGGAGATGAGATTGTTGTCACAGGGGTCGTCGGTTCATATCGTGAGCTTCTTCAATTGAACAATGTCGTCGTCGTCTCGAAGCAGGCAGCAACACTTCCTACTGCACAAGTCTTGACAGGGGAACAAATCAACGAGGACGTAGAATCAGAACTCGTCACCGTCAAAAATGCCACACTCACAGGTAGCGGTCAGAACTTGACGGCGACGGATGGAACAAAAGAGTTCATCGTTCGCGACGAGCGAGGCATCCTTGATTTACAGACGGATGTGAACTATTCATCAATCACAGGAATCGTTCAACAGTTTGACGATACGTACCAAATCATCCCTCGTGACCCGGCGGACACGGTCATCGATACGTCCGTTCTTCGGCCGGCTGTCGCGAAACCAGGTGCCGGTACATTCGTTGGTCCACAAGACGTGACGCTCTCGACAACGACAGCAGACGCTGAGATTTTTTATACGCTCGACGGCTCTGATCCAAAAGAGAATGGGCGTCGTTACGAAAACCCAATCCGCATTGAAAACTCGACGACATTGAAGACGGTCGTGAAAACAGGCGACTCGTTCAGCGCCGTCTCAACATTCTCTTATAAGATCACAGACAAGATTCGCATTCACGACATCCAAGGTGCGAACCACACGGCTCCGATGAACGGACAGACGGTTGAAGGGGTAGAAGGAATCGTCACGTCTACGTTCGTCTCGAGCGGGACGACGTATTACTTCATTCAAACTCCTGACGCCGAGGCCGATGACGATGCACGGACATCTGAAGGGATTGTCCTTTACGGTGGACGTTCGATTGCTGGCATTCAAGTCGGTGACCTCGTCAAAGTGAACGGAAAAGTGAGCGAGTACGCAATCGAAGGATATAGTGATCGCCAACAGACAGATATGAAGATGACACAAATCGATACACGTAACGGAAAAGTTGAAGTCGTCGCGAGTGGTGTCACCCTTCCGACTCCAATTACGATTGATGCCTCAAACCTTCCGACCGAGTTTATCGACAGCGACAACCTCGCTGTCTTCAATCCGGAGAAGGATGCCATCGACTTCTGGGAGAGCCTTGAAGGAATGCGTGTTCAAACGAACAAGTTGAAGTCGGTCGGACCACAAGAATACGGTGATTTGGTGACTGTTCTCGAAGATACGCCAACGGAGACGTACAATGGCGGCGTCTTATTGAAAAAGAACGATGCAAACCCGGAACGCATTCAGTTCCGTCTCGAACCGAACGCGGAAGCGCGTGAATTCGATGTCGCGACGGGCGACCGCTTCAATGGACCAATCGTCGGTGTTGTCGGCTATTCGTTCGGTAACTATAAGATTCAAGCCTCACTTGAAGACATGAAAGCTGCCTTCGTCAAAGGAGATGCGCAGCGTGAGAAGACATTCATCGAGGCAGAAGAAGATCAATTAACGATTGCATCGTATAACTTAGAGAACTTCTCGAACAACATTAAAGAAACATCAGATGAAAAGGCACTCAAACTGGCGAAAGCGTTCGTCAACGAATTGAACAGCCCTGACATCATCGGTGTGACGGAAGTACAAGACAACGATGGACAGGATAAAGGGGCAGGTTCTGCCGCTGACCAGAGCTATCAACGCTTAATCGATAACATTGTCGCCGTCGGTGGGAAGACATATAAATACGTCAACATCGACCCGGAGAACAACCAAGACGGAGGCGCCCCAGATGCCAACATCCGTGTCGGCTTCTTGTACGATCCTGAGCGCGTGTCATTGACGGAGGGAATCCCTGCTGGTGATGCGACGACGGCCGTCGGATACGCCGATGGGAAATTGACGCACAACCCGGGACGTATCGATCCGATGAACGAAGCGTTCGATCGTTCGCGTAAACCGTTAGCTGCTCAATTCGACTTCCAAGGCGAGAACGTCATCGTGATCGCAAACCACTGGAACTCGAAAGGTGGCGACACTGGTTTCTTCGGTTCACAACAACCGGTCGTACTCGGAAGTGAAGTGCAACGTAAGAAAATCGCACAAGTCGTCCACAACTTCGTCGCAGACGTGAAGACGAAGAATCCAGAAGCGAATGTTGTCGCACTCGGTGACTTCAACGATTTCGAATTCTCGGATGCGCTCCAAATCTTCAAAGGCGACTTGATGACGAACATGGTCGAGAAAGTTCCTGCTGTCGACCGCTACTCGTATGTGTATCAAGGGAACTCACAAGTACTCGATCACATCCTCGTCTCGAATCGCTTGGCCGCTTCTACGAAAATTGACATGATTCACGTCAACTCGGACTTCACTGAGATGTCAGGGCGTGCGAGTGACCATGATCCAGTACTTGCACAAATCGACTTCACACCGGAACCAGAAGTGGAATTGACGCGTTACACTGTAGAAAACCATAAAGCTGCTCGCCTCGTCCTTCAAGAGGATTACATCGGCGTGACAATCGGAAAAGGCACGAACTTCAAAAACGGCATCTTCGTTCGTGGCGTATACACGGAATTGACAGGAGAACCGTTGAAAAATGTCGTCGTTCAAGTGAAACCGAAAGAAGCCGGTGCCATCATCGACTTCAAAGGCGCGACGGTAAAAGAAGTAATCGTTGACGGGAAAAACCTTGCTGAGATTCGCGGGGCAAAAAACGTCCAACGCATCACATATACGAAAGGCGCTTCTCCTTCATCCATCATCATCAAGAAATAACATGTTGAACCGCAGACACATCGTCTGCGGTTTTTTGGTTTCACCTCTATTGAAGCGGGGATAAAGAGGAAGATACTGAATATCATGGAGGATGAGACCGATGGAATTGTATAACGGAGATTTATATTGGCCAACGACCGAATCAGAGGACGTCGTGTTAGAAAGACCTGACAAAAAAGAGCATTACGACGTACTCGTCATCGGAGCCGGTATGTCCGGAACGTTGACGGCTTATACGTTACAACGAGATGGCGTCGATTTTGCGGTGCTCGATGGGCGAAAAGTCGGTACCGGAAGCACATCAGCAAATACCGGTTTAATTCAATATTCAAATGACATCATGTTACATGAACTTGCAGAAAAAATTGGAGAAGCGGCAGCGGTACGCTTCTATCAATTATGTCTCGACGCGGTCGAATCGCTCGACCAGGTGGCGAAAGATGTCGATGCATCCGATATATATATTCGACGGGACAGCCTTTGTTTTGCGAGTGAAGAGGACGATGTTGCCAAATTGCAACGTGAGTATGAGATGCTAGCCAAACACGGTTTTGATGTGGAGTGGTTGGATCGTGAGGCACTACGTGAACGCTTCCCATTTGAAAAACCGGCGGCCCTCATCACAAAAGGCGATGCCGAGGTCAATCCGCTCACGCTCAGTCGTCAAATCATCCGCCATTTATCGAAACAACACGTCCCGATTTTTGAAGAGACGTCGGTGGATGAGGTCGTGTCTGATGGTGATGGATGGATTGTGTTCACCTCGAACGGGACATTTAAAGCGAATAAAGTCATCTTTGCGACAGGTTATGGGCCAGCTCCCCTACTCGACTCCCATCGGATCGATTTGAATCGGTCATACGCCATCGCAACGAATCCAATCGCCGAATTCAGCGAATGGGAAGGACGCGCGCTCATTTGGGAGACGAAACGACCATATCTCTATTTGCGCACGACTCCGGACGGGCGAATTATCGCGGGTGGGCTTGACGAAGACCAGGCCGAAACGCCGCACGATGAGGCGCTCATGAACGATCGGGCGGAACGAGTGAAAGAAAAAATCGCCGAGCTCTTCCCGATGTATGACCTAGAAGTCGATTATGCTTGGGTCGCCTTGTTTGGAGAGTCGGTGGACCAACTCCCGTTCATCGGGGAGCACCCGAATCGACCGAACTTGTTTTACTTGCTCGGATATGGGGGAAATGGGACCGTGTATAGCATGCTTGGCTCTCGTATTTTGAGTGCTCTCGTTCGTGGTCAGTCGCATCCCGATGCGGACCTCGTTCGTTTAGATCGAACGTAATCCCCGACATTTTGGGGATTGTTACATCATTGAAGGAGTGTTTTTGGATTGAAGAAAAAAAGAAAATCAAACAGGGTGTACCGACTACGTCGTCTTGCCGTATTCCTTGTCCCTCTCGGTTGCGCCTTCTGGTTTTGGCCACAGGAATCCGTCCCCACGACGCAGTTAAAGGCTGAACAAGCATCCATTTCCGAGGAAATATATACGATTGAAGAACGTACACAAACCGAACAAGACGGTGTCATTCGATATGAATACGACATCGTCGTACACGGGAACCCGAGTACGGATGAGCTTCAATCCGTCAGCCATGACGTCATCGATGACGTAAAACAGTCAGATCAGTTCCAGGCCGCCTTGTTACGATTTTATGATGATGCTGCCTATATCGGGACGGAACCGCCACTCGGTGAAGCCGTATTCGCTCCGGAAGGCGATTATGGACTCGCAGACTGGGTGGAACCCGGTCAAACAGACGACATGATGTTCGGTTGGCAACTTCGAGAAAAAGAATGGACGACCAAATTGACCGATACAGAGATTCAAATTTGGAGGTCATGGCAAGATCAATATACGAAACAGAATCCTGACGACACCGATGCGAAAGCGAAAGTGACGCGCATCATTGCCACTGAATACGAACTCGACCCTAAAGTGGTACAACAAATCGTATTGAAACAGCATGTATGGGCCGCATTATAAATGTTTGTGTGAAATCTCTCTTTTTTGAAAAAGAGGGATTTTTTTATTGGCGTTAGGGAACACCGATACAGTAGGTCAAATGGTGACTTACGACGGTCAGTCATACTTAAGGGAGGCAATCACATGGGGAACAAGAAAGAAGAGCAGTTAAAACAACATACGATTGATAACGAACAACAAGCTGGCTTGACGACAAATCAAGGTCTGAAGATGGCGGAAGACGAATTCTCGCTGAAAGCAGGACGTCGTGGTCCGACATTGATCGAGGATTTCCATTTCCGCGAGAAGATGACCCATTTCGACCATGAGCGGATTCCGGAGCGGATCGTCCATGCGCGCGGCGTAGGAGCACATGGAGAGTTCCAGGTGTATGAACCGCTCGCCGAGTTCACAAAAGCGAACTTTTTGAATGACCCTTCGAAGACGACACCCGTATTCGTCCGTTTCTCGACTGTCCAAGGCTCACGCGGGTCCGCGGATACGGTCCGTGACGTCCGTGGTTTTGCAACGAAGTTCTATACAGACGAAGGGAACTACGATTTAGTCGGAAACAACATCCCAGTCTTCTTTATCCAAGATGCCATCAAGTTCCCGGACCTCGTCCACGCTGTGAAGCCTGAACCACATACGGAAGTGCCGCAAGGGGGAAGCGCGCACGATACTTTTTGGGATTTCGTCGGACAAAACCATGAGACCGCTCATATGGTCATGTGGGCGATGAGTGATCGGGGAATTCCGCGTAGTCTACGCATGATGGAAGGGTTCGGGGTGCATACATTCCGTCTTGTAAATGCGGAAGGAAAAGCGCATTTCGTCAAATTCCATTGGAAACCGAAGCTCGGGGTTCATTCACAAGTATGGGACGAAGCCCAAAAAGCAGTCGGGAAAAATGCTGACTTCCACCGTGTCGACCTTTATGAAGCCATCAATAAAGGCGACTATCCTGAATGGGAGCTCGGCCTGCAGCTGATCCCGGAAGAAGACGAGTTCAACTATGACTTCGACATCTTAGACCCAACCAAACTGTGGCCGGAAGAAGAGATTCCAGTGAAACTCGTCGGAAAGATGACACTTAATCGAAACGTCGACAACTTCTTCGCGGAAACCGAACAAGTCGCCTTCCACCCGGGTCATCTCGTCCCAGGAATCGACTTCTCGAACGATCCGCTCTTGCAAGGTCGTCTGTTCTCGTATACGGACACCCAATTGTCGCGTCTCGGTGGACCAAACTTCCACCAGATCCCAATCAACAAGCCCGTTTGTCCGTTCCACAACAACCAGCGGGACGGGATGCATCAAATGGCCGTTCACAAAGGTCAGACGAGCTACCATAAAAATGCGCTCAACAATAATCAGCCGGAACCTGTACCGGCCGATCAAGGTGGATTTGAGCACTATCAAGAGAAAATCGATGGTCATAAGATTCGGGGACGTAGTGACAGCTTCCTTGATTTCTATTCACAGGCGAAGCTCTTCTACAACAGCATGACCGATGTCGAAAAACAACACATCCAAGATGCCTGCAGTTTTGAGCTCGGAAAATGTGAGTCGGACATGGTGAAAGAGAACGCCGTCGATTTATTGAACCGCATCGATCGTCATCTCGCTGAAGTCGTCGCCGACAACTTAGGAGTACATGTGCCCGAAGAGAATAATGAGGTCCAGTCAGATAAGACGTCCCCTGCTCTCTCGATGGCGAACACAATCAAAAAGCCCGATACGAAGAGCGTCGCCCTTCTCCTTGCCGGTGACGTGGATGCGAATCAGGTGAAACAGTGGGTGCAGACGCTCGCCGATCACAACGTCAACTACAGCCTTGTCGGCAAGAAGGCGTATATGCTTGGTGACCTGAAGGTGAAGGAGACGTACGATACGGTCGACTCGAGCCTTTTCGATGCCGCCTTCTTAGTGAGTGCCGCGATGACTGTCGAGGATGATGTGCTCGAATTTATCGAGAACACGTACAAGCACTATAAGCCGCTCGCCCTACACGTACACCATAAAGAGGCACTCGCCACATGTCGCGTGAAGCAAGACCAGCCTGGTGTCTTCACGTTTGACGAGCATAACCTCGATGGATTCAATGCGTTCATCGATGGGATTGCGACTGCCCGATTCTGGGACCGTGCCTAACGATGTCACTTGACTCGACTCGATTCCCGAGTCGAGTTTTTTCATGTCTGTCATTCACTGCATGCAGTGCATCATCTCGGACAATCCTAATTTGATTTGGTATACTCTTTTAGTTATGTTTATTAACTATTCGAATTTGAAGAAAAGGAGGCGTCACGTATGATGCAACAACCTATTCAAAAACTTTGGACGAGAGACTTTTTAATCATCTCGCTCATCAACTTCTTCCTGACGCTCATCTTTTTCTTATTGATGGTCACCATCGGGGTGCATGCCGTCGAGTCGTACGGGGCGACCACGAGTCAAGCAGGACTCGTCACTGGCATCTTCATCATCGGGACGCTGACCGGGCGCTTGTTCATCGGTCGACTGATTGATTCGATCGGTCGGAAGAAGACGCTTTATATCGGGCTCGTCTTTTTCACCGCCACGATTTTATTGTACTTCGTCCATTGGGGTGTCGGTTTCTTGTTACTGACACGGTTCGTACACGGGCTCGGGATGGGATTATCGAGTACGGCAACTGGAACCATCGTCGCGCAAGTCATTCCCGCGACTCGAAAAGGTGAAGGGATCGGTTACTACAGCATGAGTTCTACTCTGGCGACAGCCATCGGGCCATTCGTCGGATTACTCCTCAGCCAACACACGAGCTTCACCGTCATCTTCGGCCTTTGTTTTGTGATCGGGGTCATCAGTTTGGCGAGTACGTTCTTTGTGAATGTACCGGAAGTCGACGCCCCGGAAGTCGTGCGCGGATTCTCTTTAAAATCGTTCGTCGAACCAAAAGCGCTCCCGATTGCCTTGATTATCGGGATGGCCGCACTAAGCTACTCGAGTGTCTTGTCCTATATCAACTTCTACGCGAGTGAACTCGACTTGATCGAGGCAGCGAGTATCTTCTTCCTCGTCTATTCGGTCGCCGTTCTGTTATCACGACCAATCACAGGAAAATTGATGGACGCGCGCGGAGCGAACGTCGTCATGTATCCGGCAATCGCCATCTTCGCGATCGGTCTACTCGTGCTCAGTCAAGCGAATAGCGGTTGGATGCTTCTACTTGCCGGTGCGTTAATCGGATTAGGCTTCGGGAATATCCAATCCGGCACCCAAGCAATCGCCGTCAAGGCTTCTCCACCTCACCGAATGGGGATGGCGACATCGACCTTCTTCATCGCACTTGATGCCGGTCTAGGGTTCGGCCCCTATTTCATCGGGTTGTTGATTCCGTTGACAGGCTTCTCGACCCTTTATTTGATTCTTTCAGGCGTCGTTCTCTTTACCATTTTCTTGTATTACGTCATGAACGGACGAAACGAACAAAAACAACTGAACGAAGCGGCTTGACGGGATGTACGTACATCCCGTCTTTTTTTGAAAGTTCACACATTTGGTCGAATGATGCGGTAAGATAAAAATGACGTGTAAAAAATAGAATGAACGAAATGAGGGAGACGAGATGAAAGTTGACCAAACACTTCAATCCAACGCATCGATTTTACTACGGACGTTCGATAAAATTTCAGACTATGTGTTCTTTATGGAAGTCGATGGTTCAGCATATCGCTACGTCTTCGTAAATGAGCCTGGGAAACGGGCCATCAATTGGTCAGATGCGGATGTCGGGAAGACCATCGATGAGTTGGTCCCGATCGAGACCGCTACACTTATTACGCAGTATTACGATGAAGCGATTCGTACAAAAAAGAGTGTCGTCTATGAAGACTACCGTCTTGCTGACTCCTTTTATACGGATACGGTCGAGGCGGATGATGTATTGACGCTCCCCCTTCATTATTTCGAGTCAGAAGTGACGCCGATTTTCAATGATGAGGGGAACTGTACCCATATCGTCTCCGTCGTTCGTGAAGTGACGGAACGGAAACGTCGCGAACTCGAATTGTCGATCTTAAAAGATCATCACGAGTCGCTACGACGGTATTCTCCACATGGCATCTTTGTACTCGACCATCATTTGAACATCAAATCCGTCAACCCGGCCGTCACGGTCATCACGGGTCATACGGAACAGGATATGCTTCATCAGCCGTTCCTGCACTGGCTTCCCGAGAGTGAGCGGTCTCGGGTCAGGAAAGGGTTACAATTCACGCTGTCTGGGATTCCACACAAGTATTCCATTTATGCTGAACATCAATCCGGGGAACGACTCGACTTAACCGTCCTCAACATTCCAATCGAGGTCGGCGGTAACATTACCGGCCTGTTTGCGATCATCATCGATTTGACGCCAGAGAAAAATGCCGAGCGTGCCACGGTCGAAAGCGAACGTCGTTACCGTCAATTGATTGAAACCATTCCGGAAGGCATCATTGTACATCAGGAAGGACAGATTATATATGCGAACGCGATGGCACTCGCCACAATCGGAGAAACCTATCTAGAGAATGAATCGATTTTTTCATTCATCGCAGAAGAGTATCATCAGTCCACCCGTCAACGACTTGCCTCTCTCGAACTCGGAGGCCCCGTTCAAGATACGGAAATGGTCATCATGACACCGAGTGGAGACAAGCTCCAGATGGATATCAGTAGCCTTCTCATCGATTATGAGGGTGAAACGGCCGTCTTAACGATTTTGCGTGATGTCACGGAGAAACGTGAAATGGAACAAGCGTTAAGACAGAGTGAGTTACAATATCGATTGATCACAGAAAACATGAGTGACCTCGTCTGTATACTAGAACGGGATGGTACTGTTCGTTATGCTTCCCCTTCTCACCGTACCGTGCTCGGTTTTGCGGCCGGATATTACGAAGGGAAGAATACGCTCGACTATATCCATCCGGACGACATCCAGATCGTCCGGGAGCAGTTGAAAGAAATGAAGGAAGAAGACATCTCCTTGACCCTTGAGTTCCGTCATTTCCATGCTGACCAGCGCTGGATTTGGCTCGAAACGAAAATTCAGGCCATCTATGATGAATCCGGACTTCTCCTACACTATTTGACGGTTAGCCGAGAAATCATGCAGCGTAAAGCACTAGAGAAGCAACTGAAGCATTTGGCGTATCACGACACGCTGACCGACTTACCGAACCGTCGTTTCTTCCTCGCTTACCTCGAGGAAGCGATCGATCGAACCGAATTCGAGCAAGCTGAATTGGCCGTCCTCGCTCTTGATGTTGACCGATTCAAACAAATCAACGATACGTTCGGTCATGATGTGGGCGATGAACTCTTGCGACAACTCGCTCGTCGATTGACATCCGTGCTTCGCAAACAAGATATGATTGCCAGACTTGGCGGTGATGAGTTTGCCGTTCTCATTCGCTTCAACGATTCCTGTGCCCTACATCGGGTTGCAGAGAAAATCATTCAAGCACTACAGCGCCCATGGGAAATCGACCAACATACGTTCATTACGACTTCAAGTGTCGGGGGTGCTCGATTTGTAAAAGGGTTGTCGACCAAACAGTTACTAAAACGTGCCGACCTCGCTCTCTATGAAGCCAAAGCAGGTGGACGAAATCAATATGCACTCGCAAAGGACCACCAATAAGTGGTCCTTTTTTCACGTGAAACACCGAAAATAAATCCTAAATCCGAACATTAAACATCAATTGATTTAATTTTATTCATTTTTAAGATAAATTAATTGAATTATCCTTTGACTTTAAACTCTATTCACGTTATATTACCGAATGGGCGAAGTTTTTTATTGTTCAATACGTTAATGTTCGTGAATAGGGGTGCGATATATGGATAAAGTATTTGATTACGAAGATATTCAATTAATTCCTGCAAAATGTATTGTCGACAGTCGTTCGGAATGTGATCCGACCGTCGAGCTTGGTGGCTTCACGTTCCGATTACCAGTCGTTCCGGCTAACATGCAGACGATTATCGATGAAAAGGTCGCATTGATGCTGGCTAAGAACGGATATTTTTACATCATGCATCGCTTCAATCCAGAGACGCGCCTGGCGTTTATCCAAGACATGCATGAGCGTGGTTTGTATGCATCCATCAGTGTCGGCGTGAAGGAAGAAGAGTATGGGTTTATCGAAATGCTCAAATCGACCGGTCATACGCCAGAATTTATTACAATCGATATCGCTCACGGTCATTCGAATGCGGTTATCCGAATGATTCAGCATATCAAACACCATCTTCCTGGATCCTTCGTCATCGCGGGGAACGTCGGGACACCAGAGGCCGTTCGCGAATTAGAGCATGCCGGAGCGGATGCGACGAAGGTTGGAATCGGTCCTGGTAAAGTGTGTATCACGAAAATCAAAACAGGTTTTGGTACCGGGGGCTGGCAATTGGCTGCACTTCGCTGGTGTGCCAAAGCAGCGACGAAACCGATTATCGCGGATGGGGGCATCCGTACTCACGGTGACATCGCCAAATCGATTCGCTTCGGCGCTTCGATGGTCATGATTGGTTCATTGTTCGCCGGACACGATGAATCACCGGGGGAAACGTTCGAGCAAGACGGGAAACAATTGAAAGAGTATTTCGGTTCTGCTTCTGAGTTCCAAAAGGGTGAGCGAAAGAACGTCGAGGGGAAAAAGATGTTTGTTGAACACAAAGGGGCACTACAAGATACATTGACTGAGATGGAGCAAGACCTCCAATCGGCGATTTCTTACGCGGGTGGTGACAGTCTCGAGGCATTGCGCACCGTAGACTACGTCATGGTGAAAAATTCAATCTTCAATGGGGATAAAGTGTATTAAAAAGGCGACCTCGTGTCGCCTTTTATAATTGCTTCATCATCATATAGTAATCCGATCCCGGCGGATAGTCCGGTAGCACACCTATTACCGTGTAACCGAATCGCTCATAAAACGGTTTCGCTTGAAACGAGAACGTCGTCAATTTCACACGCGTCGCACCGAGCGACTTCGCTAACGCCTCCCCTTCTCTAAGCAATTGGCTACCGATGCCCTGACCATGAAAGTCTGCATCGACCCAAAGGCGATCCAAATCGAACCATCCCCAATACACACTCCCATATAAGCCGGCGATTACCCGTCCTTCTTGCTCCACTTTCAACTGAATGGTCGGCACGTGCGCCTCGCGAATGTCACGATGGTAAATCGAACGAACGTTGTTATACTCACGTAATTGAGTGGTCAAAAACTGTTGGAACGTCTCGTCTTCCTCGTGAATCCGCGTGATAGTGTAAGTCATCTTCCCACCGTCCCGTTCACAAAAAACGTAATCAACTCGTTCTCTTCCTCGGTGATCTCCCGATTGACGAGTGAAGCATATGACTGCGTGATTTCATCAATATTTCCTGGGAAATCATTCGAAATGGTGGCGATTCGTCTTAATGCAAGGCAATCTTCTGCGAAGGATTCACGACTCACCATCTCACCGTGTGACCAGACAATCTGTTTAGCATCAAACGATTCCAATACATTCAACAACCGCAGGGTTTCTTCCGGAGTCATTCGCCATGTGGGAGAATAGATGTCTGCGTATAACGCGTCTCCTAAAAATAATACCCGCTCCTCTGCGACATACAGGACAACCGCATCTTTTGCGTGGTCTCCTCCGACATGTCGTAACACGACGTGAACGCCACCGAGGTCGAGCGTCAGCGACTCTTGAAACGTCAGCGTGGGCAACACGATTTCGATATCGCGCGCGTCTCCATATTCTTCACGGATTGCTTCCGCGCAAAATGCGATTTCAATCCCTTCCGCCACCCGCTCATCGAGAGAGACATCATCCCAAGCATATGGGACAAGTTTTTCCATCCCCTGTTTGGTCGCTTCACTCGCAATGGACACCATTCCTTCGAGTGCAGGTAAACCGAAGATGTGATCCCAATGCCAATGCGTCAATGCGACCATCGACGGCGTGCGGAGGCCTTGTTTCTCTAGCTGTTCTAAAAAGAATGAGGCGTGCGACACGGAATTGCCCGCGTCGATGAGTAGCGTATGCGTATCGCCGACAACGGCACCGAGAATTGGTCGATCGGTACGGTCAACGGGTGTCATATACCAAAAACGTTCCGAATGTTTGATTAAGGTTTGCATGTACGAATCGACTCCTCCTCTAATAAATTCGTTAATTCTTCAAATGAATGCCGATTATCATTTTGAATCCGAGCGTGCCGAAGAGGTAATCGTTTCAACAGTTCAAGCTCACGTCGTTGGCGTTCCACTAAAATCTCAATCGTTCCGGCCATACCCTTATGCGCATGGTTCACACCATAGGCGCCGCTCGTATAATACTCGACAAAGCCGCCTTGCCATCCCATCGGTCGTTCATCATATACAATCGGAAAGATGCGTGCAACGTCATCCAATGCCAAATAAACGACCATCGGATCAATCGGTTTTAGGATGTCTGCGACTTCTTGAACGTATGCTTCCACGTCCGCTAACGGAACATCTTGCGCAACCATTCCAATGGTGAAAGGATTTTGGAGCAACGCACATTCAAAGATGACGTCCTTTTCCTCCCTATCTAACTTTTGAACATAACGCCGCCAGCGTTCGCACATGATTCGTGTGTGAAGAGCGAAAGGCAACTCGTAGACGTCCGTTCCGGCAAGTTCTTCACCATCATCATAACGGACGAGCCATCCCCCCTCGATTTCATCAAGAATGCGACCAGTTGATGGTTTCTCCTCGACCCAATAGACATCATGCATATCCACGGGGTGTGACGCATCTACTTCCGAATAGAACTTGCCATTCCTTTTATCTCGCAGCCTCTCGGCAAATATAGACTTTCCGCTTCCTGGCAATCCTTCAATCAGCCATAATCTCCCCATACTTAAATCCCCTTGTCATCTGAGTATCCACCATATTGGAACCACTGGTCTCCTCCATTGCTCTTTGCAATATACATCGCTGCATCTGCTTTTTGAAGAACCGAATCGACGGTGTCGGTCGACTGGACCAGGGTGACGCCAACACTTGCTGTAAGATGAATGACTTCACCATTCGACGCGTGTATTCCCTGGGAAATAACTTCATTAATCTGCTCAACCCCACTTAGTGAACCCGTTTGCACCAACATGAATTCATCGTCTGAGAAACGGTAGACTTGACCCCCAACACGCTGGACAAATTCATTTAATCGTTGTGCGATTTCAATTAACACTTCATCCCCTATCATGTGCCCATACTGATCGTTGATTCTTGTAAAATCGTCTAAATTGACGAGTATCAATGTAATCGATGGCGTCCGGTGCATATTTTTGTATAAATCGGTCGTGAGCGTATGACGATTATACAGTTTGGTCAGCTGATCTTGTTTTGCGATTCGAATCATCTCGCGTTGTTTCCGTTTCTTTCGAATCCCGTTCTCCATCCATCGTGCAAGCAATCGTACCGTCCCTGTCAACTCTTGCAACGTTTCCTCGTCGAGATGATCATTCAAGTTGCCTTGCTCCGAGAGAAGAACGACCCAGCCAAACACTTGATGCGCATGCGTCAAAGGAAAACTGACTAGCCTCGTGAATTCGATACCGTCTACAATCAGATCACCTTCCTGAAGCGTTTGCGCGCCGACCGTTGTCAATTGATGCAGGGAATGCAGTTCTTCTTCCCCCCAAGTCAAACGAGAGACCCCATGCTCTACTAGAAGACGATGCGAAGGTTCAATCGAGAAGATGACCCCGTGGGAGTAACCGACCCATTCCAATAAAATTTCTTGAACCCGGGCCAATTGATCTTGGAACGGTACACGCAATGCCGTCGCTTCATACAATGCTTCGATTGATTGTTGTCGCGTGATTTGTCTTCTCGAGACTTCCGTGTGCTCGATCTCTGTCATGACCCAATGCGTAAACGATTCGAGCGCCTTCAAGTTTTCTTCTGAGAACGTTCTCGCCTGCCCATCCACTACGCAAAGTGTGCCGATGACGTGACCTTGCTTCGTCCGCAACGGTACACCTGCATAAAATCCGATTCGGTCAATCCAAGGACTGTCACTTTCAATCGCTGCTGCCGCAACATCTTCAATCACCAGCGGAGACTCTGATGTGACAACCCGATTACATAACGTCCATTCCCGTTTGAGGTGAGCGGATTCGAGCTCGATACCGACACACGATTTGAACCACTGTTGGTCTGTCGTCATGATCGAAATGAATGCGATTGGCATCTGGAAGGTTTGTGCGACCAATCGGGAGATCCGGTCAAATCGTTCCTCTTGTGGCGTATTTAAAACTTCCAATCGTAATATCGCTTTGAGTCGTTGCAATTCACGCTCATCTAGAGAAGGATGCAACAACTGCACAGGCTGCTCGATCTTCGATAACATCATCTGATGGGAATACAAGATTCCGAGCGCCTCTTCTAACTCCGCGAGCGGCATCGGACGACTGAAGAAATACCCTTGAATCTCATCGCAGCCGAGCTGACGTAAGATCCGATATTGTTCTTCCGTCTCCACACCTTCAGCCGTCACCTCTAACTCTAGCTTTTTAGCCAACGAGACAATCAGTTTGACGATTTCATACTCTTTCATGCCGCTCTCCTGATCGAGTTGCGCGACGAACGACCGGTCGATCTTGATTCCATCAATCTCGAACAACTTCAAATAATTCAACGAGGAATAACTGACCCCAAAGTCATCAATCAACAGTCGAAATCCTTGTTGTTTGAGCGATTCGACCGTTTTGATCGCCGCTACCGGTTCATGCATCAACGTGTGCTCGGTCACCTCAAACTCAAATTGTTCTGGCACAAGACCGTACGATGCAATGATCGCAACCAGTTCATTCATATGGTGTTCATGAAATAAATTCGGTGAGACATTCACAGCCACGCGGCGCCCTTCAAACTGCTCAGGTTGTGACGACACATCCTGACATACCCGATTCATGACGAATCGTGTCACGTCTTCGATCAAGAGTGACTGTTCAGCCACACGAATGAACGTTTCAGGTGAAATGAATCCGAGAACAGGACTCTCCCAGCGAATGAGTGCCTCAAAATGAATCGCACCGTCCATCGACACTTTCGGTTGATACACCATGTATAACTCATCTAGCTTCAACGCTTTGACCAGTTCCGTTTCGATCATCATCTCATCGATGTAACGCTGCACGTACTCATCGTGTTCATATAAACGAATCGTTTGATTTCCCGTCTGACGCGCTTCCAACAGAGCCGTGGAGGCGTTCATGATGACACGGTCGGCATCCGCTGTACCGGCACCAATCCCGATACAACTCGATAACGGGAATTCGGCCTCCGCCACTTGATACGAATGATCTGCAATCACGTCAAGCAAATGCTCGGCGTACATGTATGCCAACCGGATTGGAGTATGAGGTAACACCGCGATAAAGTCTTCACCGTCTACTCGACCGATAATTGAACCTTTCGGAAGCGTATTCGCCAATTGACGTGTGATGTCTTTAATCAACTGATTCGAGCGCTCCACACCTTGAAGCGACATCATCATCTTGAAACGGTTGATGTGAAGGCGCATGACGCTCGTCTCTTCGGTGTCATGTTGCTCGAACAACTGGTCGAGCTCCAATTTGACTTTCATCAGATTTGGCATACCGGTCAAATAGTCCATATGCTCGATACTCTTTAACAACTTGATCTCCGCCTCCTCGGATAAATCAGTTGTCAAACCGAGTACATAACGAACGAGTCCATCCTCATCTTCAATCGGTACAAGCATAGAAGAAGCGAATCGGGCCGTATTGGAGTCGATGTTCATTTGCGACATGAAGTAGACCGGCTCCCCTGTCTCAACGACCGCATCATAATGTTCAATCAATTCCTCGACCACTTCCGAGCGATACATCTCATGTAAATACCGCCCTTCTACATCACTTGGAAGCGAAGAGGCCACCTTCCCCTGTTCGCTCACATTTACGTAACGATAGCCTGCTTCTGTCACTTCCATTAGAAATACCATTCGATACAAGCGTGTGAACAGCTCGAATAGATAATATGGGTCGCCTTTCATCCGTTGCATCGTATCCCTCCACCCGTTCCTTTTTCTTATAGTGTAGTTGGTTTCGCTCAAACTATGGAGAAAACCTTTGAAAAAATGGGGAAACGTTTTTCTCTTATAAAAAAACACCCTCTCGTACTTGAGAAGGTGCTCTCCGGATTAAAGCAATTCATTCGCCAAGAGACGATAGACGTTCAGGCGATCTTCCTGCTTATGCTGGATGCTACAAATCATCGCCTCATCGAAACCGTAACGTTCCGATTCATCCCGTAACTGTTCCGCAATTTGTTTCGGCGTTCCTACGAGGTGGATGGCTCGGTTGTTGGCGATATGGATTTTATCGACCTCCGTGAGCGGATAGTCGTGGGCCGCTTCCGGACTCAACAGCTGTCTCAATTGACCACGCATCAAGAAGAGACGCGACAAATCAGAAGGTCGGGCCAAATATTCTGCCTCTTCTTCCGTCTCTGCCGTCGTGACCAAATACGTGACACTGATGTCCGGTTTCTCCATGAAATCAGACGGCGTGAAATGGTGACGGTATGTGTCGAGCGTATCGGCACTCAATTGTCCGTTAAAGAACTGGGCAAACGAATAGCCCAGCCCCATCCGTCCGGCCTGCACGGCGCTGTTCCCACTCGAACCGAGTAACCACGCTTCTGGAAGACTGACACCAGTCGGAGCAGCCGGTGTATTTTTATACCATCTTTCCTCCGGTGCCTCATCTTTAATCAATTGAAGCGTCGTATCGAGTTTCTCGTAAAGTCCATCCATCATCGGTTTCTGCCCTTGTGACATCGCATAGATCGCGTTCGCATCACCGCCTGGCGCACGTCCGACACCAAAGTCGATCCGTCCTGGAGCGAGCGCGCTGAGCGTCTTGAATACCTCTGCCATCTTGAGTGGCGAGTAGTGCATCATCATGATGCCTCCGGACCCGAGACGAATCTTGTTCGTCTTCGCTGCCAGATAAGCCGTGATGACCTCTGGAGCCGAGCTGGCGAACGACATGCCACCATGATGCTCCGCCATCCACATACGGTAATATCCTAACTCTTCTGCGACTTGTGCGAGCTCGACCGCGCTGTTAAGCGCATGTTCTCCTGTATGACCCGACGTGACCGGCGCCTGGTCTAACACACTCAATCTCATCATGCATTCTCCTATCTCTATAATGAAGTTTCTAAATATCTTGAATTTGTTGGACTCGTCGTCATCATACTAAATGGTTTGATTGAATACGAATGTTTTGCCTAGTATTTAACCTTGTATTTTTCAGAAAATTTCCGCATGTTATTGATAGCACCTGGTCATATTTTTTATACTAAGAAAGAAATACGTTTCAATAACGGCTGGATGTGTAATGGGGATACATAGACAGCACAAACACTTCGGGGAAATGGGGAATGCATCATGAATGGTTCATCAACACCAGACGGAAAGAAACCTTCTTTTTCGAGTCGAGACTTCTTTAAGTTCTTGATTCCATCACTCATCGGGATCATGTTTTTCATCGTACCAATCTCATCAGAGGAAGGCTTCACGATTCCAGTCGCCTTCTTATCCAATCTGCTGATTGACTGGATTGGGGATTTCGTCCCGACACTCGCCGTCATCATGATGGGGATTTCGATTGTCGGCTCATTATTACTCTTTACGGCACGTCCTGCTTTTATGATGGAGCGACCATCCATCAACGCACTGTTTAGCGTGACACCGTTTTGGTTCGTCATGCGCGTGATCGGTTTCATCGCCGGGGTCATGACGCTACTCACACTCGGACCAGAGATGATCACGTCAGAATTTACAGGGGGCTTGTTGCTCTTTGATTTGATTCCAATCTTATTTGCGACATTCTTCTTTGCCGGTATGTTGTTACCGCTCTTATTGAACTTTGGACTTCTCGAGTTCGTCGGGACGTTTTTGATGAAGATCATGCGTCCGCTCTTCCGCTTGCCAGGACGCGCCTCACTTGACTCGCTCGCCTCATGGGTCGGGGATGCGACGATCGGGATTCTACTGACGACAAAACAGTACGAGGAAGGCTATTACACGAAACGGGAAGCGTCGATCATTGCGACGACATTCTCCGTCGTCTCCATCACCTTCACCATCGTCGTCTTACAGTATGTCGAACTCGACCAATACTTCTTGCCTTACTACGGGGCCATCGTCTTATCCGGACTAGTCGCCGCTCTCATCATGCCACGGATTTATCCATTATCTAAAAAGGCAGACACGGCTTATGAGAAGACGGAGCTCAAACCGGAAGAAGAAGTACCCGCGAACGTGTCACTCGGTAAGTGGGCGTTAATTCAGGCGTTACAAAAGTCACGTTCGAGTAAAAGTTTCCTAGAGACGCTCAAAGACGGCTTCAAGAACGTGCTCGATATGTGGATCGGCGTCCTCCCTGTCGTCATGGCAGTCGGGACGATTGCGGTCATCATCGCAGAATATACGCCGTTCTTCACTATCCTCGGAAAGCCGTTCGAACCGATTTTGATGCTCCTTCAAGTGCCTGAGGCATCGGAAGCCGCTCAAACGATGGTCGTTGGTTTCGCCGACATGTTTTTGCCGGCCGTTCTCGGAAGCGGCATCGAGAGTGAATTGACGCGTTTTGTCATCGCTACGTTGTCGGTTACCCAGCTCATCTATATGTCAGAAGTCGGGGGCTTGTTGCTCGGTTCAAAACTACCGATCTCATTCCTCGACCTCGTCTTGATTTTCTTGTTACGTACCTTCATCACCCTTCCGATCATCGTCGGCATCGCACATCTTGTGTTTTAACGAAAACGACGCCCTTTCTCTTTTATGAGATGGGGCGTCCTTTGTATACTAAAAGAAAAGGAGGGAGACCGAGATGGAGCACCCATTTGCAGGACAACTCGAGGTTGCGAACAACGGCTATGCCGGGATCATCGACCCGGAAGCTTATGTGAACGATCGTTATCACGGACGCTGGACATTAAAGCGCTCTGTACAGATTGAAGGCGTGCCCGTCTTGCTCCAACGTCAGTTCGAGAACGGCAAGAACAACTGTACGTTGACGTCGATCACCGCCATCTTCCGTTTCTATCGAGATCATGGGTATGCGAACATCCCAGATGATGTGACACAGATCCAAGAAGATGTGCGCGAGATCGCCTTCAGGCACCATTTCAAAGACGAGAAAGGGACACCGCCGACACAAATCGCCACCATCATCACGAAACTGTGGAAGCGATACGGGTACGACGGTCGAGGCAGTTCCCGCTATCTTTGGAAATGGTCGACGTTTGAGCGTGAGCTGAAAGCAGGACGCCCGTTTGTGCTGAATATGGCGAACGGCTTTTATAAAAATCATTCCGTCACGGGAGTCGGCTACTTACAGTTTGAAAAACGGGGGTTCCCGGACGTCATCTTGTTAGCCGTGCTCGATAATCGTTCGAAGGACGTGCGCTACATCGACTTCAACGAATTCAACTTTTGGGGAAGCATCACACGCGTCCATCCGCCAGCCACTCGTCCATAATCGTGTCAATCGCTTCTCCGATTTTTAAAAGGTGCTCGCGCTTCGCGTATGACCCGTAATGTAGCCCGTTTGAATCACGGCCATTCCCGAGCCCAACGAACACTTCTGAAGGCTTCATATGGAGGCCGATCATCGGGATACCTGAATCATGGCGTCCGATTTCATAGGTGACGGCGGGATATGCAGACAGTCTTCCGATTGTTGAAAAACCGTTCAAGGCACGTCAGTTATCCCGTCCGAGCACGATGATACGGATTGGTTTGATGTACGCAATCGTCCGCTCCAACAGTTCGATTGAGGTCGGATGTTCCATCCAGTGGCGCCCGGTCCTCATCTTCCCCATCTGTTCATATGTCGCAAACTTGAAAAAATCAACGTGGATGACAGCTGCAGGATGATCATAGAACGAACGCCCCATCCCGTTGAGGAGTGCCTCGAGTTTGGCGCCATGCGGTTTCCCGAACCAGTTCGTCGTCGCGCGCCCCGACTCGAAATAGACCGATGCCCGTTCGAGCGTTTGTTGCAGCGCCTCTTCATTTCCGAGGTAATCGTCAAACGAAAGTGTGTCCCGCCAATAGAACTTTTGGTGTTGCCCCGTTCTCAATGTCCCGTCACGATGTAAAAACTCGCCGCGAGACGGATTCGTCCCGATGGTCAGCCATTGATTCGGACCAGGTCGCCCGTACCAAAGGACAGGTGATGCCTCTGGAATCAATTCTTTCCCGAACGTTGTATCGCACAGTGCTTGTTGAAATCGGATCGCATCTTGTAACAGTCGTACTGCCTCCATGTCATCCCTCCTCTCCCGTTCGTTTCCCGCTTTCGAGAGTCTATAAAATGCGTTATAGTGAGAGGACGAAGCCAAACAAAGGACGTGTACACATGCGCATCAATAAATTCATCAGTGAATCAGGCAAGGCGTCCCGTCGCCAAGCCGACCGTCTCGTCGAAGAGGGACGCGTCACCATCAATGGGAAGAAAGCAAAAATCGGCGACCAGGTCAAACCGGGCGATGAAGTCCTCGTCAACGGTTCTGTCGCACGGGTTGCCCGAAACAACGTCTACATCGCCGTCCATAAGCCGGTCGGGATCACGAGTACGACAGAGAAAAAAGTAAAAGGGAACTTGGTCGACATGGTCAACCACCCGCTCCGCATCTTTAACATCGGTCGTCTCGATAAAGACTCAGAAGGTCTCATCCTCATGACGAACGACGGCGATATCGTCAACGAGATTCTTCGTGCCGAAGGCGAGCATGAGAAAGAATACATCGTCTCGGTCGATAAGCCAATCACACCGGAGTTCGTCGAACAGATGGAAGCCGGCGTCAAAATCCTCGGACAGAAGACGCTACCGTGTAAAGTCCGTCCGCTCTCGAAGTTCGATTTCAATATCACGCTCACGCAAGGACTCAACCGTCAAATCCGTCGGATGTGTGAGGCGCTCGGATACGAAGTGTTCCGCCTCCAACGTGTACGCGTCATGAACATCACGCTCGGAAAACTCCCGCCTGGACAATGGCGCGACCTTTCGAAAAAAGAGCGCGAGCAGTTGTTCCGCGAATTGAATTACGAACCGAAAGAATGGTACTAAAAAGCAGCCTGAGTCGTCTCAGGCTGCTTTATTCTGGTCGAAGTGATGAGACATGGTCGGTCTCACGACGAATGAAACGTTTGAGTTGAGCGCTCAAGTCGTCGAGCTGTCCCATCGTCGTCCTCATTCTACATTTCATATGAACATGGTCAAATGAGTCAAACTGCCATTCATCATGAATGAAAATATCGACTTGGATGGTCCCAATCCGGTCAATCAACGTGAAAGTTAGATTGACTTGCAAATCATCCGAACCCTCTTCTTCATCGACTAGTCTCCATGTGATCGGTTCTTTGCCCCACGCTTGATTGAATTGATCGATCTTTTGATGAAGATCCTCAAGACTCGCATCATCTAAATAAATCAACTGATTGCTGGCGCAAGCAGAAGACCGAAGTTGAAGCTGAACTTGATAAAACAGCTCCGTTTCATCCATCCATACTCGTTCCATCTCAAACTGAATCATGACTTCACCTCTTTTTCTTAATATAACACGAGGTGTCATCACGTCAGGATGCTCTCTCGATTACTTCGCCGTCACGCCACCATCTACCGGAAGTTCGATCCCGCTGATATGATTCGCTTCGTCTGACGCAAGGAACAGGACGGCTGCCGCCACCTCATCCGCTTGTCCGAGATTCGGCAAAGCGATTTGATTCAAGAAATGTTGTTTATAGTCTGGATGCTCCATATGTGGCGCACTCATCGGTGTCACGATATATCCTGGATGTACCGAGTTGACGCGAATGTTTTGCTTCCCATAATCCACAGCCGCTGCTTTCGTAAGAGAACGGACCGCACCTTTCGAGGCCGTATAGGCCCCAGCACCCGCCATACCGGTCAATGCAGAGATGGAGGAGATGTTGACGATTGATCCTCCGCCATTCTCTGTCATGAGCGGAATCGCATACTGTGTCCCTAACATGACCCCATCGATGTTGATGCGATACGTGCGTGCCCAGTCCTCTTCCGTCTGTTCCAAGAACGGTTTCGCAAGTGCGATTCCAGCGTTATTGACGAGAATATCTAATTTGCCACACGTCGCTTCCACTTCTGCGAATACGTCCTCCCAGCTCGAACGTGAGGTCACGTCATGCTTCACCGCGATGGCTTCCCCACCTTGTGCACGAATCGACTCGACTACATTGTTCACTCCTTGTTCATTGATATCTGTTGCGACGACCGTCGCCCCTTCTTTGGCGAATAGGCGTGCCGTTGACTCTCCCATACCGCTTCCTGCCCCTGTGATGACCGCTACTTTCCCCTGTAAACGCATTGTCCCAGCTCCATTCATTAAATTATGATAGTCTAACTATCATAATCATAATTGGATGTGACATTAATCTCAACGAAACTGCTCGAAGACGATATACTAGGGACAGACAATGAGGTGATGGAATTGAGTAAACGACAACAAAACAAAGAAGAACGAATCCAGCTGATTATCCAAGAGGCAGAACGCTTATTTATAGAGAATGGCTTTGAGAAGGTTCAGATGCAGGACATCGCGGACGCGGCAGGGATTGGGGTGGCGACACTGTTTCGCTACTTCCCGAAGAAAGATCAATTGATCGTCGCGGCAGCCGTCAAGAATCTACAGCCCACACTCGAGAGATTTGAACAGTTCATGCATGGGGAAGGCAGCGCATATGAGCGGCTCGAGGCCATCTTGAACCACTTTTTCGAGATGCAGTTGGAACGGACGAACCATGCCCGTTTCCGAGAGGCGTTCGAGAGCTATGCATCGCTCGTCGCCTCACCTCTTCCTGGAATCGAGACATACATCGACGTTCAACGACAGATCATGCAGACACTCGAACCCTTGATCGAAGATGGGAAACGAGACGGTTCATTCCGCTCGGATATCGATGTGAAGGTGACCGTCGTCACAATCATCAATACGTTCGGGACGTTCGGCAACAACATCATGTTGAAGTCGCACATCAGTTATTTAGAGGACGATATCGAACCGGCCGTACAATTGCATGCTTTAAAAGAGATGTTCCTCACATCCATCCGGGCATAAGAAAAGCCTCCCTTCGTTTGAAGGGAGGCTAGTTGTATACATAAAAATGAGCACCTCTCACTAGAGGTGCTCTCGAAAGTCTACCGCGACGGACCACGCTCCACAACGTGCTCCTCAAGGGAATGTCCGCCGTCTTACATAGACCAGCTCATCGCATGTACTCAACTATATGCGAAACCTACGTCCTCGTCAATCTTTTCTTCAATCTCGGTTGACATCTTCCTAAAAATTAGGATAATCAATAGTGTTAGCACTCTTATTAGCAGAGTGCCAAAATATAGACATCAAAAGGAGAACGATCATGACAAAGAAACAGTTTCAAACGGAATCGAAACGAATTTTAGAGTTGATGGTCCACTCAATTTATACACATAAGGACATCTTCCTGCGTGAGCTCATCTCGAACGCGAGTGATGCCATCGACAAGATGTATTATCGTGCCCTCTCAGACGAAAGCATCGAGTTCAACAAAGACGATTACTTCATCAAAATTGAACTCGACAAAGAAGCACGGACGATCACGATTCGCGATACAGGGATTGGGATGACAGAAGAAGAACTCGAAACAAACCTCGGAATCATCGCAAAGAGCGGTTCACTCGCCATGAAACAGGCGACGAAGATGGAAGAGGACCATAGCCTCATCGGTCAATTCGGGGTCGGGTTCTATTCCGCGTTCATGGTCGCTGACCGCGTGACCGTGCGGACTCGCTCGATTGACAGTGATCAAGGATACGTATGGGAGTCAGAAGGCACAGACGGCTATTCGATCGAGCCGACAGACAAAGCGGACATCGGTACAGAAATTACGCTCCACTTGAAGGCAGACACAGAAGATGATGTGTATTCGTCATTCCTTGAAGAATACGAGATTCGCTCACTCATCAAGAAGCATTCGGACTTCATCCGTTACCCGATCAAACTCGATGTGACGAAACATCGTCAAAAAGAGGACTCAGAAGAGTATGAGGATTACAAGGAAGAAGAGACCGTCAACAGCATGGTGCCGATTTGGCGGAAGCGTAAGAGCGAGTTGACTGACGAAGATTACAAGGCGTTCTATCACGAGAAACGCTACGGCTTTGATGAGCCACTCAAGCACCTTCACTTGAACGTCGACGGGACGATTCGTTATCAATCAATCCTCTACATCCCGTCAACGGTTCCGTTCGACTATTACACGAAAGAATTCGAGAAAGGGCTCGAGCTCTACTCGAACGGCGTGTTGATCATGGAGAAGTCACCCGACCTCTTGCCGGATTACTTCGGCTTCGTCAAAGGGATGGTCGACTCAGAAGACCTCTCCCTCAACATTTCCCGTGAAATGTTACAGCAGGACCGCCAACTTCGCGTGATCGCCAAAAACGTGAAGTCGAAAATCAAAGGCATGCTTGAGAAGATGCTCCAAAACGAGCGTGAGGACTATGAGAAGTTCTATGAGTCGTTCGGTCGCCAATTGAAGTTCGGCGTGTATGACCAGTTCGGCGCAGCCAAAGACGAACTGAAAGACTTGATTCTTTTCCATTCTTCTTACGAGAAGAAACTTGTATCGCTCAAAGAGTACGTCGAGCGGATGAAAGAAGATCAGAAGTATATCTACTATGCGACAGGCGAATCGATTCATCGCATCGACCTCTTGCCACAAGCAGAGCGCTTGAAAGAGGAAGGATATGAAATCCTCTACTTCACAGAAGAGATTGACGAGTTCGCCATCAAGATGCTTCAGTCGTATGACGACAAAGAGTTCAAATCGATTGCGAGCGGCGACCTCGGTCTCGATGACGCGGAAGCGAAATCACTAAACGAAGACAACCAAGACTTATTCGCCTTCATGAAAGAAGAGCTCGGAGACCGCGTCAAAGAAGTGCGTGCCTCAACACGACTAAAATCACATCCAGTCTGCTTGACGGTCGCGGGTGACGTCTCAATCGAGATGGAGAAGATTTTGAACGCGATGCCAAACGGCGGTGGTATGAAAGCGGAGAAAGTACTCGAAGTGAACGCCGACCACGCCATCTTCCAGACACTCCAACGTGTGTATAAAGAAGATGAAGCGAAAGCGAAACAATATACAGACCTCTTGTATCAACAAGCCCTCCTCATTGAAGGGTTACCGATTGAAGATCCGGTAGCGTATTCGAATGCGGTGTGTGCGTTGATGGCGGAGTGATTACAATCGAAAAAGCAGAACAGAAATCAAGCTAAAGAGTTTGAAATGCTAAATAACATCTAGACGAAAAAAATCAATTTCCTTTATTATTCTATAGACCTAAATCGAATATTCTTCGAAGACTCAATTCGGTGACCATAACTCAACGAAAGTTCTTTATGACACCAAACCTTGTGATTACTCCGTTATAAAAAACAGAAAAATAAACATAACAATTATGTATTGAGATTGAGTCTATAAAAGCTAAAAGAGCAAGAACCGTCAACTCACAACTAGTTTGACAGTTCTTGCTCCATTTATTTATGCCAGTGGTATAACAAAAATCCTTATCTCATTTCAGAGTCTTCCTTCATAGGCAGACAATCTTTCTCTCATCTGTACCATGAGTCGAACAAACTCTTCTTTCGTCTTCCCATCGAATCTCCCAACATGATCCATGTCAATCGTTTCAAGCGACTTCAGAGCAGTATTCATCGCATCTAGCGGCTTCATTTTCGCACGTAATATCGCCGTCTCCTCGGCCCGACGGCTAACAATAGATGCGGCCTCATCCCTCGTCCCCTCGAGCTCTTTGATTGCTTGACGATAGGAGTCCAGATCGATACCCTCTTTTTCTTGGAACGTATCATGGACATCGTCCACGACATCTTCGAACTCCTCTAGGAAGTCCTCGCGGTTCCCTCCCTTCAAGATGTCACTCCCAATCCTCCGGATGTATCGGGTGAGGTCTTTGTCCTTCGAGACACTGAGTGCCGCGAAGAGGGCATCCTTCACACGCGTGTGCTCCTCCTCATCATCCTCCTCTTTTTTGAGGATGCCGACCATCTCTTGGAGCGGGCCGTCCAGGTCCATCTCCCGGGCGAGGTAGAATTTCCCGCTGGCATTGATAAAGTCGAGGTATTCGACCATGAGTTCTGCCTTGTCGACCATCTTTCTGACCTCTGCCGGTCTCTTGTTCGTGTTCAAGGCATACTCTTGAACGGTGAAGTACTTGTTGACGACGATGTCATTGTAGACATCCACGAGGTTGTCGATTGGATTGTAGTCAACGGGGCGCTCCTCGCCATGCTGAAGGTTGAGCTCGAGCCGTTTGATGTCGATGTCGGAGAGCCCTTCGGCCGGGTCCAGGATGATGGCCTCGAAGAAGACGTCCATCCCATGGTCCCTCTTCAAATGGCGCAGACAGGTGAAGCGACGGTTTCCGTCCACGATTGTCCCGTTGTTCAGGACGACCCCGGCAACTCGTTGTCCGAAGTTCTTGATGTTGTTCTTCGTCTTCTCAAGCGCGGCCGTGTTCGAGCGGACAATCATGTCCTCGACCTGTTCATTGTACTCCTCCTTGGTGAGAAGACCGATGTCCTTCCCGTCTGACTCGAGTCGGTTCATCCAGCTGATGATGCGTCCGTTACGCTTGTTGTAGACTAGGTGCTCGAGCGGAATCTGATAAACGTCGAAGACGCGGGTTTCCCCTTTGAGCGTGAGCTTCCGCTTCTGTTCCGTCTTCGAGATGTCCTTCCCGATTCGTCCTCTCAAATTAACTTTGTCTGTACCTGGTTCTGCCATCATGTCTTATCCCTCCACTGTTTCTCATGATTTGAATATACTGTTTAGGAACAGCTCCTTGCCCCTGTAAAGTTTTCCTGTGTCCGGGGAGAAGTACCCACCCCTCCCACGAACGTTCGAGACGATGGCGTTCCTGTCGAACTCCAGATGATATGTTTCTAAAATTTCCTCGCGTATCGTGTTCACATCGACCCCGTCCGTCTCAGGCAGCAGCTCGAGCAAGAATCGGCCGAACGTCCTCTTGTCGCGACCGATGTAGAAGATGTCCCCGTTGCCCGTCCTGATGGAACTGAGCCGCGGCTGTGTGTGAAGCAGCCCTTCGAAGAATATGTCTTCTAGTCCGAGCTCGAGGATCGGGGAATCCAGAAACTCACGGATGGATGCGAAAGTGAAGTAGCCAGTCCCCACCCCTGTGGCGGCATCGACCACCTGTCGCATGAACCCTCTGACCATCCCCTTGTTAATACCAATCTTGCGTAGTCTTGCGATATGGATATAGGTATTGTCGTCGAAGCGGAAGATGTCATGGCCGTCCTCTAGCCTCTTGATGACACGTTTGAACGGGACCGTCTTGAAGGCAGGTGAAGAAGGGACACTGAAGAAGTCCTCACGGGTCAAGAGCTCCTGGAAATAGGCTTCCGCGCTCGGGTACCCCGCGCGGACGACGAGTCCCCCACGGTTGACGAATCCGACCTTCTCGAGTGCTCCGCTGTTCAGGTAACGGGAAGTAAAGTTCTCGATATGATTGAACGCCTGCTCCAGCTCTTCATGGGTATAGACTTCTTTGGTGAGACGCCTCGAGAACCACGCCGCCTCCCTCTTCGTGAGCAAGGACATGCTGTGACCTATTGTCCCGTCGGGCGCGAGATAGTCTGGGAGTTCACGGCGGAGCACCTGCTTCACGGATATTGGAGAGAGGCCGAAACGGCGCTGGACGAGCATGACGAACGCATCTAAACCAATTGGCGCGTTCTGTCTAATCATCTTTTTCAACCATTCCGTTTTCCCCATCTTCCCGATTGCGATTTCCGGTTGGCGCCCAGGAGTGACGTTCGACATCTCGATATACTTACGGATGATATAATGCAGTTCCTCGTGGTCCTTACAGTCGAGTTCGTCCATCAAGTCAGGCGAGAGGCGGAAGATGTGTTCCGTACTGTAGAATCCTGGCTCGAGCCGGAGCAGTCCCCTTAACTTCTGAAGGCGTCTCTGCGTCATCATCGAGCAGTCATAGAATCGGAGACGTCTTCCAGCGGACGGTATGATGATGTTCGAACGTGATGCGATGGCTGAAAGTGATTTGACGTCTGCTAGCAGCCTGTCGACGGTCCTCACATCAAACTCTTCGAGAATATACCGATCATAAATATCTTTCCACTCTCGGATAGGTCTCGCTGTGTCGTCACGATGTAGCCAAAGGACATGTTCAAACACGTTCGTCTTCGTGGCAGGGGAGATGCTACCGTCACGTCCGACGATGACTGAGAGATATGACCTGAACCTGTACCGCTGGACATCGTCCAACCTGTTATAAAGGTCCATGACGTCATCGCTCCCCATACGAACCTTCAATGCCAGGAAGCGATGTACCATGGGGGGTTCGGCGAACACCTCCACGAATATGTCTTCTGGTATATCGAAGCGAACGAATCGCTTAAGATATCTTTTCCCTTCCTTTACAGACGTGACGGGAATCATGTCGAGAGCCTCCCTCAACTTCCTTATGACAAATCTTGGCTGAATCCCACTTAAGCGAGCAATCTCATGGGGAGTGAGTCCCTTCTCCAACCTTTGCCTCAACAAATCCATGTATGGTAGTTCCGACGAAAGAATCGACTTGAGCATTCTCGTCCTTTTCTTGAAGAGCCCATCCTGTGTCGGGGTTAGAAAGGTGGAGTTTGACAACTCCTCGAGAAGGTCCGTGACCTCAGAACCAGTGCTATCGATTTCGCTCATAATGTCTTCGATTGAGAAAACGTCGGCGAGTCGGTCGTACATAGTCTGATAAAAGAAATGGACAAGTCCTTTCCTGTGTTTTTTTCTTGCCGTAGCCGTAACGGCATGTGTCTTATCCCCTTTCTTAGTATCTACCTTATCTTCTTTTATAGAATCAACGTTTGTGACGTTCTCATATACGGAAATCAATGCGGGCTTATATCCCTCGAAGATATTGTACGCCCTCATGACTCGCTCATACACACTCTGTCTTCTTCCGCCACCTGTGACTTCCTCGAAGGATTCGAAATCGAGCCCTTGGAGATCTTCATATGTGAGTCCCGCCTCCATCATCAATCTTATATCAGAGACCAATAGCTCTGTCTCTGGCAAGAGAAGATGATACAGCGTCCTCGTCTTGCACATATCTTTAATCTCCTTGTCACCCATCACAGATTGAAGGACAATCAAGGCACGTCTAACACTCACCGGGACACCTGGTAGCGATTTTCCTTTCTTTGAAAGAAGGTCGTCAATGAATATCCCTTTTTTCAGGAGAGCAACGGCATCGGCTGGTGTGACCTCGATGTCGAACCGCTCCAAAAGATCGATGATCCCAAATATACCTTGTTCATAGTCGAACGTGCCCGATTCGCTCGCTCCAGTTTTCTTATGGTCCAACATATATCCCCCTCTCATCATTAATCGTGTGAAAATCGTCTCTAAGATTCTATATACAATACCGAAAATCATAGAACAGGGTCTTAATTTTAGAACACTACAACTCTTTTACCTATATTTTACTATTGTTTTTGTTCGATTGACAGCCCTGCCCTATCCTTTTTTCGCTATGGTCAACCAAAATCCTGATGCACTCTCCCTCTTTGCGAGGACAGGTAAAAGGCTCTACCGTTATGGTAGAACCTTCTTCGTTTGATGCGACCTTAATCGAACAGGGCCACTATTTCATCATAGTCCACATTCGGCTCGGGGCGGAGGTCACCATTCTCAATGGCCTCTATCATCTGTTTTTCCTTTTCTTTCAATCGGATATATATCTTTTCATCCACCGTGTTTTGTTGGTCGGGTTGTCCTTCGAGCATCATATAATGATAGCGAGTGTATTGTCCTTGCGGGAGACCGAGGCGATGGATACGGTCCCTCGATTGAAGCATATGAGTCAGATTGAACGAATATTCAAGGTAGACCGCATCATGGCAAACATGGTGGAGGGAAACGGACTCGGCCAGTGTGTGGGGGTTCGTGACTATAACGTCGAACTCGTGATTCTGGAACGCCTTGATGAGCCGCTCCCGCTCCTCCTGCGGGGTACCTCCGTATATGACGGCCGAATTTATCCCTCGCGACATGAGCTCCTCATGTACCCTGTCGATTGTATGAACGAACATACACCAGACCACAGCGGTTTTGCCTTCCTCACGTAGTGTGGCGACAGTTTCGATGGCGCATCGGAATTTTCGGGTCTCGCGGACCGACATGAGCAAATTCACCTCTTCGGAATTCAACGTAACCTGTACTGGCGCTTCCTCGTCAAGGAGTGGGATAGAGTCCCTGTCTTCGCCGAACATTTCGACGATATCGATGTTGCGTAGGAGGAGCTCAGGTCTAGAACCCGCCTGAATCAGTCGAATATACAGACTGAAGGGATTACCACGATATTTTTGGTAGAGAAGATTGATAATTCTTTGCTCCGTGTCATCGGCGACAATCTTGTAAATTAGATCGGCATCTGCAGGTGGTACTCCGAGCTCTCGCTTGTTCGTTCGCCAAAAGAATGGTGCAAGTTTCCTGTTCACCTCCTGAACCTTCGTCTCGCTCGGTTCCTTCAACTCATGGGGTTTGAAATTGAAGAATGATTTATATTCCTCGCCATAAAGGATATTCAAGAAGTTGTAGATGTCTGCATACGTGTTCGGTATAGGCGTCCCGGTCAGGACAAATTTGTATCCTGCGTATGGCGCAATCGACTTGGCGGCTTTCGCGCGCACGCTACTTAATCCTTTAATCTTGTGCACCTCGTCATACACGAGCATTGTCTTCGAGTCAATAACATCCATGAGGACTCGCTCATACTTGCCGAGCGACTCATAGTTAATCAGGATTAGATTATAAAGATGCGCATCAGTTTTCAAGGAAAGCAGTGGAGCCACTGATTCATGAATGTCGAGCACTCTCATGTCCCGTTTCTCCCCAAAATTGGCCTTGAACTCATCTTTCCACGAGATGAAGGTATTTTTCGGTCCGATGACGACCAGCCGCTCCACCTTCTGTTGTTCCTCTGACGAGAGGAAGGCGTATGCCCCATAGACCATCGAGGTTTTCCCTGCACCTGGGACAGAGAAGTTGGCGGCCTTCTTCATCTCCACCATATAGAAGGCCGAACGCATCTGCATCTCTCGCAAGCTTCGGACAAGTTCACGGTCCACCACTTCAGCGAACGCCTCGAACTTCGTGCTCACCTTCTCGTCGAGTGACTTAAGCAGTCGCGCATACTCCGCTCGCTCCTCAATCATATACTCCTGATCACCTAGATGTTGGCGCAACTGTTCGGTCACGACGACCTCGAAGTCCCGGCGACCTCCGAGGCGCTCGAGATGACGGATGACCGTCTTGATTTCGACATAGGTCAGGTCGTCACGGAAATGCGGATACCCTTCGTTCTTACAGAACGGCACGAGCTTACTCGTGAACGTGCGCTCGTTCGGCCGTATCTTTCCTGGTTCAACACGATCATGGACGACGAGCACCCCTTTGTCGATTGTCAATACGAGCACGTCATCCAATAACATCTCCTTGTCCAAGATAATCCTCCCCCTGTCACGTCTCAAAATTTTTTTAAGTACCAGTTCCTCGAAGGACTTTACCCTAATGCCATAACCGCCCGATTTGTCCTCCCACAATGCATCAAACTCATCGATTGCCTTGTCTATCTTTTGTCTGTCAAAGTCCGAGCAGAGCCAGGAGCCTGTGACGTCGAACGACTCATAGTTGTGTTCGATAGCCGCCCTCGTCTCGTTGTTGGAACCCGTAAAATAGATGATGTTTCCCACGGCGTCCTCTACGAGCCCGAACTTAGAATGGAACAGCCCGGATTTGATGAACCCGACCCGTATGTCTGCATAACCGTTCGCGATGAGGTAGGCCAGATTCGCGAAGTTCATTTCATCTCGGAGCGACAGTCGTTCCCCGAGCCGGTCCAGCAGGTCCTGCTCCAGTGATTCCCTCATCTGATATCCCTTGTTAATATTATTGAAATCTTCCTCTGATATTTCCTCGGAGATGATGAGGCGCATGCGTCCACCGTTCTCAATCAGACCCTGGATGCCCCTCGCATAGTGTGAGAGCGCCTTCCCGCTGAAATACCCGCTCACGCGATTGTAAGAAATGGCCGCCGATAGGATAGGCTCATAGAAGTTACGCGCTATGTCCGTCTGACTCGTGTAGTAAGAGGGCTTCAAATCGATAAGATGAAAATCAGATTCATTTCTCATAGGTCGTTTAGGCTTCCTTTCATCCATATGACAAACTGGGTGACTTGACACAACTTTTCTTAAATTATTTCAAAGACAAATCGTATAATAAGTAAATCAAATTTCACAAATTACTCAAACTTCTCGACATTGATTTCTGTTCTCAATTTGATTTCCCTTCATTTTTAAACAAATGTTTAATCCTCATCTCACGTCTCACTAGGTATAGGGCAGAAAATCTATTCCGGTATTTTATGAGAAGTTTGTTCGGTCTATCATTTATTCCCGCATTGCAAAGTAAATAGTAGCCTCAATAACGTTTCTCGAACTCCAAATGTAATAATCTGCTCTTTCATATTCTTTTTACACTATCTGTATATTGTAGGTGGGATTGACTGATGGTCAAGAAATGATTACACAAGAGTTCGCGAACCTTATAGCCTTGTTTGCTCAAACAAAAAAGACTGTAGCTTCGTAATTTGTCTACAGTCTTTATTTATCATTTAAAGTTATTGTACGTCCCCAGCAACTGCATCTGTTTCACTTCATGCAACAAGCTCTGCTCATCCTCTTGTTCATGAATCTCCGCAATTCGATGGCCCATCCGCTCAATCAACCCGACGACGAGAGCATTCCCCATCGTGAAATATCGCTTGCGGTCTGTCATGGTCGCGGTCCATCCGTATGGGAAGCCATTCAATCCTTCACATTCTTCTGGACGCAAATAGCGCAATTTCTTCGTATGCGGATCTTCGATGACATGGCTTGAACGGTTGCACGTTCCTTCGCTCGTCAACATCGTTCTACCTGGAAGGTCTAGCGAATCCGGATAGGACATGCCTCCTTCAGCATAGACATAGACGTGACCGCTCGCAGAAGTACGTTCGATTTTTTTCGGCCCCTTCATGTAAGCCAATTCCTCTTTTTCCGTACGTCCAGATTTTTTAACCTTCTCTGTATCCAGATAATAGTGTTCCGGAGCAGGACCAAACTGCTCATAGACCTCTCGAACGACTTGACCGAGCGTCTTAGGTGTTTCGCGAACCGGGAGCGTCTCAAGCGTCGTCACTTGATCCCCCGTCATGACACCCGCATTTCGATAAGTCGCAGAGAATGTGTCCGAGATTTCAACGATGTCTTTCGGCAACTCGAACGTCGAACCTGGATGCTTCTCGCTCGTCATCTCCATGACCGGGAAAGTCGGTGCAAAGAATCCGTCTCTCAACAACCACTGCTCAGGGTTCGCTTTCCCCGCTCGGGTTGAATGCTTCAAATCTGCTCGCGTCGCAAAGATGAAGATGCGGCGGCGGCGTTGCGCAAACCCATAGTCTGCTGCATTGATAACCCGCCACTCGACCGTATATCCTTGATCGGCAAACGCACGAAGCATGACACTGAAATCACGCCCTCTTTGCTTCGCAGGTGACTTCATTAGGCGATCGACATTCTCGAGTAAGACGTAAGGCGGCTTCTCCTGCTCGATGATATTCATGATTTCCCAGAACAAGACACCCTTCTTCCCTTGAATCCCTTGCTCATTCTTTAAGCTACGCGACACACTGTAGTCTTGGCATGGGAAACCCCCCACGAGTAAATGGTGTGGTCCTGCTTCCATCCATGACAGCGCGATATCCTCGTTTACGTGTTGGCCACGTCCTTTAAAACGTTCAGCATAGCAATCAAAGGCCGGTTGTACCTTCGTCGCCGGCTCCCACTGATTGCCCCAAACCACATCGAATTTGTCAGATGTAGGCTCGGCATTCACATCTTTGATTCCTTCAAGCGCGATGCGGAAACCTCCTACACCGGCAAATAACTCAACTACTTTAATCAATGGGAACACCCTTTCGTATTTTCTATCTTAAATTTACGCTATTTTAGGTCCTATCACAACCGAACTAGCTCGATGAAATTAGTTTAACAGAAAAGGTGAATGGGATCAACAACTACGTTATACTTATCTTACATATGTAAAATTATAGGAGGTATTCGATTGCGTTACGAAACGATTCAAGAACTAATGGATAAGGCAAGAGAGGCCGAGGGAAAGACATTCGGCGAGATTGACACGACCGGACGGATTAAAAATGTTCGCTCCAAGGGGTCACTCGGTCACATTATTGAAGAGAGCCATTTCGGATACCCAATCAATTCAGATGCCCGCCCAGACTTTGAGGAACTTGGCATCGAGTTAAAGGTCACCCCTTTCAAGAAAAACAAAAATGGTACATATTCTTCGAAAGAACGACTCGTCTTGAATATGATTGATTACCATAGCGAGCATCGATACTCGTTTGAAACTTCAAGCTTTTTATCGAAAGCCACAAGTATGCTCATCATGCTCTATCAATATGAGCCCGAGATCCCAATGGATGACTATCGTATCTATAAGGCATTCTTAAACGAATTCTCGGAGGAAGATTTAGCCGTGATGCGACAAGACTGGGAAACAATCGTTACCAAAATCAAGAATGGAGAGGCTCATCTCATTTCGGAGGCAGATACGATGTATCTGTCCGCCTGTACAAAAGGGGCGAACGGTTCGATTGTGCGTACTCAACCCTTCTCAGATGAACCTGCCAAACCGCGTGCCTTCTCTTTGAAAGCATCCTATATGTCCGGATTGGTTCGTAAATATTTAACACCGGAACTAATGGAATCTATCGCGAACCAAGGTGAGTTAAACGAAATGTCTATCGAGGAACTTCTCGAAACCCGACTCTCACCACACTATGGCAAGACACTGATTGATTTATGTGAAGAAACGAAAGTTCCATATAACCCTAGAAACAAGGCGATGATTCCTCACGTCATGGCCAAACTGTTAGGAGTACAAAAGACAGACCTTTCCGGTATCGAAGAATTTGCGAAGGCAAACATCAAGTTCAAAACGGTCGCACGAGAACCCGACGGAAAGATTCGCGAACATATGTCGTTCGGCAAGATCGATTTTGAAAATTTATGCCAAAGTGACTGGGAAGATTCAGACCTATATGACACATTCGCAGAACAGAAATATCTTTTCTTAGAATTTCAATATGACGAAGAATACGTCCCGAAGAAAAAGCGAATCCCTCGTTTTGTAGGCATTCGACTTTGGAACATGCCACTCGAGACCATCGATGGCGAACTATATGAGATGTGGTCCGAGGCTCGAAAGGTCGTCAGAGAAGGGGTTGAGCTGATACCTATGAAAAATAGAGTAAAGAATAACCTGCCCGGGCCGAAATTCAACCAAGTCGCACATGTACGTTCAAAAGGTGCGGATGGAGATGACAAAGTCCGCCTCCCCGATGGACAATGGATCACAAAGCAGGCGTTTTGGTTAGATCGAAACTACATTCAGCAGATTCTAGACGCTTAACATGAGTATTTCTCCCCCTACAGTGGAATCTTCCTAGTAGAGGGAGGTGAGAGGTATGGCCAGAAACGTACCGAAAGCATCGAGTCCAGCCGTGTTCAAGACGATGAGCGGAAACCGTGGGAAAGATACGAAGATGGAAGTCAAAGTCAGAAAAGCGCTGTGGGAGGCCGGATATCGGTACCGCAAGAACAATCGCAAACTTTACGGGACGCCCGACATCTCGTTCCCGGGATTACGCGTCGTCGTATTTCTGGACTCTTGCTATTGGCACGGCTGTCCCCTCCACTTCAAATTGCCAAAGACGAATGCCGATTTTTGGCGTCAAAAGATTGGACGAAACATCGAACGCGATGCCGATGTCACACAACACTATGTCGAAGAAGGCTGGATCATCCTTCGATTTTGGGAACACCAGGTCAATGACGACTTCGATCATGTCATCTATACCATCACTCATTTCGTTGATATGGCCAAACAAAACCGACACATACTAAGTAGCTGAGGTCAAAAGTACATCAGTCTAAATCTTCATCGAACATCGGTTCATCATAGGTCTCGGCCGTGTCATCGACAAGTAGGTTCGCGTAGAATTCCTCTACGCGGCCTCTTTTTTCGCCTTTTTCATTTAAATATTCAACGATTTTGAATGTATCCGGTGCTTCAAGTCCGATAATAACAATCGGTACGGTGAGTTGCGTGTTTAATGGCTTCAAATGGTGCACATATTTCTCATACGTCCCAATGGCTCCATCAAAATTACCAGCTCGCTGTAATCGTTGAGTCGCACAGATGATTACTCCGATTCGGGTTTGAATCGCTTTTTCAACGTGATTCAGTTCGCTTGCGATGACCGGTTTCAATAAATTCCAAGCGATTGTACCTGCGTGGTTAAATCCGACCTCGAGTGAGATATTGTCTTTGGCGAAATCAAGACGCCACACATTCTCTGAATAGTAGCGGTCCTGAAAAATCGGACTTTCCTTTTCCCATCCACTTTTTAAAAATTCTAATCTGAACAGTTCATTCAAAGCTTTCGACAGGCTTTTGTTCTTTTTAGCGTATTTCTCATTAAATGTTTTGATGATGTCATCGTCGCTAATTGACTGAATGATGTCATGAATCTCTGACCAGATTTCCTTGAACTCTTCATCATTTTTCAATATCGTCTCACCGAATCGGTGGGAATGAACTCGATAATTCATAATAAATCCCCCGTCTGTAAATGATAATCACGAACAGAAAGACGAGAATAACGATACACTCCCCATTTTCCAATCGAGTTTGTGACTCATTTAATATTTTGTAAAGATACTACTTAAAGAAAGAAAATACATCATTATTGTAATCGTTTTCTTCATTGATATTAAGCTATTCATAAATAATCATTAGTTATTTCAACACATTTCAAAGCATGCAAACGCCTTGACAATTCCAGCTCGTTATATGAAGTTAGTATTACATTATAATTATTCTAGTCGAGATAGAAACGCTAGAGTAAAAAAACAAGGAGGACATAACCCATGTCATTAATCGGCAAAGAAGTACTACCATTCAAAGCACAAGCATTCCAAACAGGTGAATTCCTCGAAGTTACAGAGAACGACCTCAAAGGTAAATGGAGCGTTGTCTGCTTCTACCCAGCTGACTTCACATTCGTCTGCCCAACTGAACTTGAAGACCTTCAAAACGAGTACGCTACACTTAAAAACCTCGGTGTAGAAGTATACTCTGTCTCTACAGACACACACTTCACACATAAAGCTTGGCACGAAACATCTGAGAAAATCGGAAAAATCGAGTACATCATGATCGGTGACCCATCACACGTCATCTCACGCAACTTCGACGTCTTGAACGAAGAAGACGGCCTCGCAGACCGTGGTACGTTCATCATCGACCCAGACGGTGTCATCCAAACTGTCGAGATCAACGCTGGCGGCATCGGCCGTGACGCGAGCACGCTCGTCAACAAAGTCAAAGCAGCACAATACGTACGCAACAATCCAGGCGAAGTCTGCCCAGCGAAATGGGAAGAGGGTTCTGAAACACTCCGCCCAAGCCTTGACCTCGTCGGTAAATTGTAAGGAGCGATTGCATGTTAGAAGCAGCGATTAAACAACAGCTCGACCAATATCTTCAGCTCATGGAGGGCGATGTCGTCCTCCGTGTAAGCGCTGGGGAAGACAAAGTCTCAAACGAGATGCTCGAGCTCGTCAACGAACTCGCCAGCATGTCATCACGCATCTCGGTCGAACGCGCGACGCTCGAGCGTACACCGAGCTTCAGCGTGAATCGTCCATCCGAAGAGACAGGAATCGTCTTCGCGGGGATTCCACTCGGACATGAGTTCACATCACTCGTCCTCGCCCTCCTCCAAGTGAGCGGGCGCGCGCCGAAAGTCGATGCGGACACAATCAAACAGATCCAAAACATCGAAGGCACGTATCACTTCGAGTCATACATCAGCCTCAGCTGCCACAACTGTCCTGACGTCGTGCAAGCGCTAAACGTCATGAGCGTCCTTAACCCGAACATCACCCACACGATGATTGACGGAGCCGCGTTCAAGGATGAAGTGGAAGCAAAAGAAATCATGGCTGTCCCGACGGTCTTCTTGAACGGTGAATCGTTCGGTAACGGTCGGATGTCACTCGAAGAGATCTTGGCGAAACTCGGTACAGGTCCTGACGCCTCTGCATTCTCGGACAAAGACCCGTACGACGTCCTCGTCGTCGGTGGCGGTCCAGCTGGTGCGAGTGCAGCTGTATACGCGGCTCGTAAAGGAATCCGTACCGGAATCATCGCAGAGCGCTTCGGCGGCCAAGTGATGGACACAATGGGGATTGAGAACTTCATCGGTACTTCTTATACAGAAGGTCCAAAGCTTGTCGCCAGTCTAGAAGAGCACGTCAAAGAGTACGGCATCGATGTCATGAACCTTCAACGCGCGAAGCGTCTGGAGAAAAAGGACCTCGTCGAGATCGAACTCGAGAACGGTGCTGTCTTGAAGAGTAAGAGTGTCATCCTCTCGACAGGTGCACGCTGGCGTAACGTCAACGTCCCAGGTGAGGCGGAGTTCAAAAACAAAGGGGTCGCTTACTGCCCGCACTGTGACGGTCCTCTCTTCGAAGGGAAACGTGTCGCGGTCATCGGTGGCGGTAACTCTGGGATCGAAGCGGCCATCGACCTCGCAGGAATCGTCAAGCACGTAACGGTCCTCGAGTTCGCTCCTGAACTTAAAGCTGACCAAGTGCTACAAGATCGTCTTCACAGCCTCCCGAACGTGACTGTCATCACGAACGCTCAGACGACAGAAATCACGGGTACGGACAAAGTGAACGGCATCTCGTATGTGTCTCGTGAGACGAACGAGTCACATCATGTCGAACTTGAAGGCGTCTTCGTTCAAATCGGTCTCGTCCCGAACACGGACTGGCTCGACTCGGTCGAACGCAACAACTTCGGGGAAATCGTCGTCGACCGTCATGGCGCGACGAACGTCCCAGGTGTGTTCGCGGCAGGAGACTGCACGAACAGCGCCTACAAACAAATCATCATCTCGATGGGTTCTGGTGCGACAGCCGCACTCGGCGCCTTCGACTACATGATCCGCAACTAACACAAAGACTCGCCCTCTATCATGAGAGCGAGTCTTTTTTATAGTTCAAACGTCTTCCCCGAGTCCGGGATGAATAAAATCGAGTCTCCGCTCTCCGTTTCAAACCGATAGCCCACTCGAGGAGAGAATGGATTCCATTCTCCTCCGGTCGTCGGAACGCTCTCCATGTACTCCACGTCATTGTACGTTTTGCTCAACGTCTCTTCTGCCTCAGCTAACGAGTAGCTCGGAATCGAGAGCAAAATCGCCACCCCTACACTCATCACTCCGACCGACACCGCCCACGGAGTCGATGTCGGCTTTCGAAACTGTGCCAAGACTAGCAGCATGATGATCCAGCCAATCGGTACCCCAAACGTCGCCGCATTCCCATACCATTGTGCATTGATCGTCAATAAACTGGCGATCACCACACCGCCAACCATCCACCACCACTTCATCAACATCACCTCCTCTTTATTATCCCAAAATCAGGAAATGACTCAACGTTTTTTATTCACATTGATGTATGATAACTTATAGTGTATGATATATAGTATAAAGATAAACGAATGAAGGAGGCGAAAAAATGTCTGATGTAAAAGCCTCGTTGGTGACGGAGTTGCGGCGCGGCACGTTGACGATTGCGGTGCTCAGTCAGTTGAAGACACCCCAATACGGCTATTCTCTCGTTCAAGCACTGCTAGATGCCGATATCAACATTGATCAAAGTACGCTTTACCCGCTCTTGCGTCGACTGGAAAAACAAGGACTCGTCACGAGTTCCTGGGACACGACGGAGAGTCGACCTCGCAAGTACTATGTGCTCAGCCCAGACGGAATGGATATTTTGAATGAGTTGTACGTGGAATGGATGAACATGTCGAAAACATTGACCCGTCTAATTGAAGGAGGAAACGATCATGAATCTTCGTGATGTGTATATCGATGAAGTCACCTCTCGAATCCCAGAGTCGATGCGGCAAGACGTCGCACTCGAATTGGAATCGACCATTGATGACATGACTGGAAATGACTCGTCTGAAGCGGCTTTATTTGAAGCATTGCGCCAACTCGGCGACCCTCAAATCCTCGCTGCTCGCTACGCGAACCGACCACTTTATCTCATCGGTCCTGCTCTCTTCACACAGTACGTGAACATCATTAAAATCGTCTTACCGATTGCCGTCACGGTTGTCACCATTCTCTCGATCATCGGTTATTTGACCAATCCCATCGACGACACGTCTTGGAGTCAATTCTTGATTCAAGCATTCCTTCAAACTGGTGCGGCTATCTTCAATGTCGTCGTTCAGACGCTATTCTGGATCACCCTCACGTTCTTCATCATTGAACGTGCTGTACCTGAGGGTGAAGTGCCTTTCTCTAGTTGGAAACCTGAGCAACTCAAGAAGGTAAAACCACGTTCGACCTCGATTTATTTTGGTTCGATTTTGTTTGACTTTATCGCCACCGTTCTGATGGTCGTATTGTATGTCAACGCCGAGCAGTTGATTCGTGTTGTCACAGATAGTGAATCCTATCCGCTACTCAATGCGTCGGTCTTGGATCAATTCTTCCCGTTTGTCATCGCCCTGGCCGCCTTTGGGATCGCCATCGCCATTTACAAATGGATGGTTCGACATTGGACAAAGCCGCTCGCCTTATGGAACGCGCTCTTCAATATCGTATGGATTGTCGTCACAGCGCTCATTATGCTGCAACCCGATCTAATTTCGACCGAAGCGCTCCCGTTGATTGCTGAGCAAATCAACGCCGACCTTGAAACAATCAGTCGTTGGGGCGTCTGGAGTGTCTTACTCACCATCATCATCGTGTGTATTCTCGATTTAGCAGAAGGTTTGATCAAAGCGTTTCGACGTTGACCTCACATTCAAACGTTTCATTTCCAAGGAAAGTGGAATAGCGGAGAAGAGAACGGATTTTGAATGGGGAGGCATTTGATGGGTATTCCAACAATCAAGCTACATGACGGTTATGAGATTCCGGCCATCGGACTCGGGACGGTTTATTTGAAAGGTGAAGCAGGGGTCGACGCCATCACATGCGCCATCCGGAACGGATATCGACTCATCGATTCGGCGATTCGCTACGATAATGAAGGCACGGTTGGTGAAGCGGTTCGCCAATCCGGCATCCCGCGTGAACAACTTTTCTTAACATCGAAACTGCGCGCGCAATATTATGACTACGATCAGGCGCTCGAGATGATTCGAGAGTCCCTATATCGAGCGAACCTCGACTATTGGGATTTGTTCCTCTTGCATTGGCCAAACCCGAAACAAGACAAGTACGTCGAGGCATGGCGTGCGTTGATTCAAGCGAAGAAAAACGGATGGATCCGCTCTATTGGGGTATCGAACTTCATGCCGGAGCACCTAGACCGCTTGATTGAAGAAACGGGAGAAACACCGGTCATTAACCAAATCGAGTTACACCCGTACTTCTCGCAAGTCGAACAGCGGCAAGCTGATAAAGAACGCGGCATCATCACAGAAGCGTGGAGCCCACTCAGTCGCGCCCGCACGGTCATCCATGACGAGAAGATCACCGAGCTCGCCAAACAAAAAGGAAAGAGCGTGTCTCAAGTCATCTTGCGTTGGCACGTGCAGCTTGGTGTCATTCCGCTCGCCCGCTCGTCTAGCGAGTTGCACCAAAAAGAGAATCTCGACGTCTTCAACTTCGAATTGACCGAGGAAGAGATGGAGACGCTCAATGCGTTGACGAAACCGGATGGTCGCATCGATGACCAAGACCCGCGAGAATACGAAGAGTACTAAAAAAGATTGAGCCTAGATGGCTCAATCTTTTTTGTTTAAAACGCCGGAATGGCCGTTTCATCATAGTTCTCTTGCAAGAACGCACGGACTTCGTCACTTGTGAGCGCTTCGCCGAGTTTTTGGATCGCTTCGTCATCCTTGTTGTCTTCACGTGCGACAAGCGTGATGGCGAAATCATTCTCGACGCCTTCTGTTAAGAGTGCGTCACTCTTCGGTGTCAAACCGAGCGGTGCAGCGTAAGCCGGTGTCATCAAGACCGCATCGACATCATCGTACGCGCGCGCGAGCATCAATAAGTCGACTTCTTCAAATTTGAAGTTTTTCGGGTTCGATGTGATATCGGCCTGTGTATAGTACGTGCCTTCTTTCTCTCTGAGCTCGATCACATCATGTTGTGCGAGCAGGGAGAGCGAACGGTCGATGTTCGATACGTCGTTGGCGATGGCGATTGTCGCGCCTTCCGGAATGTCTTCCATCTTGTCATAGTTTTTTGCGTATACACCATAGTTTGCGAAATAAATCGGTTCGATTGGAACGAGATTCGCATCGTTGCTGCGGTTGAACTCTTCCATGTACGGAACGTGTTGGAAGAAGTTCGCATCAACTTCTTTTGCCGCAAGTGCCGAGTTCGGCTGGACGTTGTCTCCGAGGACGACGATTTCGAGTTCGATGTTCTCTTCTGCGAGCTGTTCTTTCGCAATTTCAAGCATATCTGTCATAGGTGGGATGAGTGACGCGACTTTCAATGTCTGTGGTTCGTTCGCTTGTTCCGTTTGTGTTTCTGTATCGTTCCCACATGCTGCGAGGACGAGTGTGAGTGAGGCAAGAAGAGCCATCAATTTTTTCATATTCATTTCCTACTTTCTATTTAGCGTTTGTCGATGATGCGTGCCACGGTCGTGCCCGTGAATTGAATCAACTGTACGAAGACGAGCATGATGAGAATCATATAGAGCATGAGTTCTGTCTGAAATTGTTGATATCCATAACGGATGGCAAAGTCACCGATGCCACCACCCCCGACGACTCCCATAATCGTCGAGTATGAGATAAAACTGATGATGGATGTAGTCAATCCGAGGACAAGACCGGACCGGGCTTCCACATATAGAAATTTAAAGATGATATCTTTAACCGTTGCGCCCATCGAGAGTGCCGCTTCGATGACCCCGCGTGGGACATCAATCAACGACTGTTCGACGAGGCGCGCATAATGTGCAATGGCAATGATGGAGAGCGGCACTGTCGCTGCTGCTGTTCCGATGGCCGTCCCGATAATAAGCCGTGTAAATGGAATCAAAAACACGACGAGTAACAAGAACGGGAAAGACCGGACGATGTTAACGACCAGATTGAGGACGGAGAAGACGATTTGATTCTCTAACAATTGTCCTTTACGCGAAAGGTAAAGCCACGTGCCTAATGGCAATCCGACTAGAATAGCGGCGAGAATCGATACCCCGACCATAATGAACGTCTCGGCAATGGACTGCCAAATCTCTGATTGATAGCGGACCAAGATTTCAGACATTCGCTTCACCTTCCTCTCGCAACTGTTCGACGAACCAACTTGGATTCTGATCGATGGCGACCACCCCTGTCGGCCCCCTCTCAATCGTCTCATGAACGGATCCGTCTGCCATGACGGTGACGCGATGACAGATTTGACGGATGACATCCATCTCATGCGTGACGAGAACGACGGTGACACCGAGTTGTTCATTGACCGACTCGAGGACACGCAGCACTTCTGCCGTCGTATTCGGGTCGAGAGAAGAGGTTGGTTCATCGCAGAGGAGTACGCTCGGTTCGCTCGCGAGTGCCCTTGCGATCGCGACACGTTGCTTCTGTCCCCCACTCAACTGGGAAGGATATTTATCGCGATACGCTTCGAGTCCAACGAACCGGAGACATTCCATCACGCGTGTCTCCCATGATGATTTCGGCCGTTTGGCAAGCTTCAGTGAATCGAGGACGTTATCAAAGACGTTCTTATTCGCAACAAGATTAAATTGTTGAAAAATCATACCGATTCGATGTCGCTTCTTGCGTAGTTCCCGGTTGGAGAGTTCGGTCAACTGGTCGCCATCGACCGTGACGCTCCCAGCATCCGGTTTCTCCAACAAATTCATCAATCGAAGAAGCGTCGACTTCCCGGCACCGCTCGCGCCGATGATGCCGTAAATCTCCCCTTTTCGAATATGAAGCGATACATCGCGGACGGCCATCTCTTGTCCATAACGCTTATGGACGGACGACAATGTGATCATGGCGGACATCCTTTCTACATCTCGTGAGTGAGTCAACCGTTTATCATTTTATCGAAGTAAAGAGTCGATGTCAGTTCATGTGCTCACATGAAAAGAACCCCCCTGCGGTTCAGAGTGGATGTCTTTTGAAATGTTCAGCAATGTGTCGTTTCATGGCGTCTCGATTTTCGGCGAAGATGCGATGGCGATGACCGTTCCCACCAGACGGATGTGGAAACCCACTCACTACGCGATCTTGATCCAAGAGCCCTCGCTCAACCAATAACTCCACGGCTCGCCTCACGTTCACACCCATCGGTAAGATGAGCGCATCTTGAAGATGGGCCATCTCTTCTGCAAAGACTCCTTCTACGTATGGTCGAAACAGCTCCGTTCGAATCATATCCGGGCTCGATCCGTTATAGTTCTTGCCTTTATAGAAAACAGGATAAGGAAGAACCGCTGTATTTTGAACGAGATGGTTCGCTGATCCAAACAAATCGAGGGAGGATTCGATCCCTAGATGATGATGTAACTCCAAATCGTCCAGCATCGTCACTAAGTTCTTTCGAATCGGACCGGAAAAACTGCCACGCTGTTTGACGGCTCGAAGCGCCTCTTCGTCTGTCACATCCTTCATGTCACGAATCGCCTCAAACGACTGACGCATCTGATACAAGCCTGGCGTGATTCCCGCGATGACGACTTTCGCATCCGGATTGATGTATTCGAACGGTGCGTAATAGATCTCAAGTTGTTTCTTTTCATCACGGTCTAACAAAAAGTCTTCATTTTTCAACGTCTCTTCTTCTAAATTTGATAGCTGCAAAATCTTTGATTTATATGCGTGAAATAACGCTGTTCGTGTCATATAAATAACACTCCTTTCGTCTACTTTCTCTATCTCTATTCCCCTAAATCTTTGTGTGAGAAAAGTTCATCTTTCAGACAAATGCTATTCAAAAATAAAACACTTTTATTCCGTTCTTTCCATTATAAACAGGCGAAGCGCTCGTCGATGTCGAGTATTGTGGCGTGTGTCACACAGACCTTCACGTCGCCGCGGGTGACTTCGGTGATGTCCAAAGACGTGTGCTCGGTCATGAAGGGATTGGGATCATATCTCAAATCGCAGACGATGTTACGAGTTTGAAAGTTGGAGATCGCGTCAGTATCGCATGGTCATCGACTTCAAAAATAAACACTGCTAATCAAAACGGGGCTATGTGCCTCGTTTTGTTCTAGATTGACGTTGACGGGGTATAGTTGCTTTTGTATAGTTAGGAACGTCTAAAAGCCGGAAATGAAAGAGGAGTGACTTGATTTGACTCCATCAACGTCAACCCGTCTACTTGATTTATTGTCAGAGCGCAATGATCAAGTTCGACGTATGAGTGAACAATCTTGGAATGAACAAAGTGATATCCAACTCTCGAACTCGGAATGGTATATTCTCGCGACACTTTATCAGTCGAAAAGAACGATTGCCGAGGTCACGCGCAGTGTCCATATTTCTCGACAAGCGATTCATAAACTGATCAAGAACCTCGAAAGTAAAGCGCTCGTTCTCGTGACAGACCATCCGCAAAATCGAAAAGACAAATGTATCGAGTTGACCTCGCTCGGTCATACGTGTTATGAGCAAAACGAGACGCTCAAAGCGCAACTTGAGCAACGGATCCAAGAAAGCATCGGCCAAGAGGCGTTTGAACAACTGAAAACCATTCTACGCGTGGATTGGAAACTATGACCGTGTCAGCTTGATGGTGATACGGTTTTTCATATGCATACATGACCCAAAACGTCAACCGAGTTGACATTTCATCTTCTGAATGACTATGCTTATAGGTAAGGAAGAGGTGATCGACTTGTTTAAAACTGGAGACTTAATCATCTACTCGACCCATGGCGTATGTCGCATCGACGACATTTCGGACAAAACGGTTGCAGGAGAGACGAAATCGTACTATACGCTTCACCCCATCAACAACTCACAAAAGTTGCAGATCAGCATTCCTGTCGATAATGACAACGTGATGATGTTGACGTTACTGGAAGCAGACGAGGCATCAGAGATTTTAGAGTCGTTCCGCTCGCCTGGCGTGGAATGGAATCCACATTCCAACAATCGCAATCGTGAATTTTTGAATGTCGTGCATTCAGGAAACCGTCACGAGATTGCCCAAGTGGTCAATACATTGAGCCGTCGACAAATCGAGGCACTTCAAGCGAACAAAAAGCTATACGAACAAGATCGTAAAATTTTAGAGAATGCCAAAACGATTTTGGTGAAAGAGCTCTCCCTTGCTCTCGAGCGTTCAGAGAGCGACATCGAGCGCACAATTGGCGAGTACTTACATGAAAGCATGGCGACACTCACACCTTGACCCTTCCATTTGGAAGTGGTCTTTTTATTTTGCTACAATCATATACTTATTTTGACAGTTATCGGGTATCCTAATACAAACAAATCAACTGATATAGGGAGGATGTTAGGATGCAACTGCACTCTAGTACGACCCATGTCACCGACACGCACGTTGTTCGGGCAATCGAAAACAATCTGGCTATCATTCGCTTTGATGAACATCGTCGCGTCGCCTACGTCAACGAGATTTTTGCCAAAACGATGGGCTACGAAGTCAAGGAACTGATGGGACGCCCCCATCGTGATCTTTGCTTGCCCGAGTTTGCGAACAGTCCCCAATACGACCTATTTTGGCGTAAACTCATGCAAGGATTGAGTTATCACGACAAGATTGAACGACGTGCCGCCGATGGTCATAGTGTCTGGCTAGAAGCGACCTACATGCCAATCTTCGATGACGCCAATCAGAACGTCATCGGCGTTTCAAAGATTGCGGCCGATATCACGTCACGGCAACAAGACGTACTCCACATGGCGAATGATCTTCAAGAGACATCTGAATACTTATCCGCCCAGTCCCAAATCGGGAAACAAGACGGAGAACACGTCCTCGAGAACGTCAAACTGATTGAACAAGAGTCGACTCAAAACCTAGAGCACCTAAAAGCGCTCCAGCAAGAGGCGAAGACGATCACGGATATTGTCCGAACGATTCGCGAAATCGCTGCCCAAACCAATCTCCTCGCACTCAATGCCGCAATCGAGGCGGCACGCGCAGGTGAGCATGGACGTGGCTTCAATGTCGTCGCGACAGAGGTCCGCAATCTTTCGAACAAAGTTTCGCTTTCTATCACTGAAGTGAATAACAACATCGAGGGCATCGTCAAACGCATCGATGACGTGTCGAGGAGCATCGGACGCATCTCTCATAAAGTCAAAGATAGCTCCGGACAACTCGAACAGACGGTCTGTGAGTTTGAAAAACTGGCGGATTCGGCCGCCACACTCGAACAGCAGGCCAAGACCTTCTTACGGATGGTCTAAATGTGCTAAAACCGTTCACTACAAGCAAAGACGATGTGTCTTGCTTCGGGTGAACGGTTTTTGTCATCTCTCGTTAAATTGGGTTAATACATCCTCTCTTAACTGTTGAAACGCATTTCCCTTCCATCCATAGTACTTCAAGTGCTTCGTGCAAAACACGACGCCTGTCGCACCACTAGGATAGTTGATTGGAATAGGACCCAAGTCAATCCAGTCTCTGAGCCGATAAGACCGATTGTAAACCGATGATTGTATCATCTCGTTGGCGATTAACCATTTCATCAAATCACGTGTCGCATCCAGACTATGCACGATGACGACAGCTGGAGTATGTTCACGCATTAATTTGTGAAACCATTCTTGACCGCTTTGTTTAATAGAAGGATGAATTGCTTTTAGTTTTTTTGCTGTTGGCGTCGCATACGCATTGATATTCGTCTCTAACACTTCAATCGCTTCATTCGACTGCGTTTCTAACTGATTAACCAGTTGATTCAATCCAATCCTTGTCTTTGAAAAAGGTCGCTTCCCCTTTTCTATGTTCTTCTGCTGAATGAATGTTAGAAACGATTCCCGGTCCATTATTAAATCAATGTATCGATCGACATCATGATCCACATCTGTTTTCAAAATCGAAGAGGCCGGATTAATGCCTACAATGAAAACATTGGGGTTCGACGTTTTGCATTTACTGACAAACGGTCGTAAGTATTCATTCGTAGTGCCCCTCTCAACAAACTCTTTCAATCCGATTCGATTCATGAGACACCGCTCCCTATTCATCTTCAATTTGGAGTGACTCTGCCGACGCCGTATTCGTAATTTTGTGATAGTGCTCAAATTCGTCTGTCACTTCCTCTAGATATTCAGGACCGACGAATAACACGTTTGTTCCCTTCTCGACTAGTACGAGAGGGTATCCTTGAAATGTGACCGCATCAATCACATCCTGTACGTTCGACAGAATCAATGTGTCCTGTGTAGGATGAAACAATCTCACTTCGTGGAGGTCGAGCCATTGCAACACACGTTTGAGTTCCCATTCTCCATCTAACGCTATGGAGACGAGGATATAGTGATCGTTCTGACGCATCAGCACAGCAAAACAATCAGCGAGTTGAATCGACTCTGTCTTCAATTCCATGGCATACTCCTCATAGTTCGGAATGACACAATACTCAAAGTGATCATCGTATGTTCGCAGATGACGTAAATAACGCGCATATTTTTTCTGCTCCCAGTGACTCAATTTAATCGGCTTGATGAGCCATCACCTCTTTTCCATATTCCTATTTCTGTAAATACCCACTTTTTTGGTTCCCTCCCACAGAATTCAAAGAAAAGACGAGCATACGATTGTATACTCGTCTTGAATCTATTAATTGTGAACCATGTCCTTTTCCTCTAAACCGAGCGTGACCGCCGTCGATTCGTGAATCGTCTTGAATAAATCCGGATGTTCCGACAGCTTCAAGCCATACGACGGGACCATCTCTTTGATTTTCGGTTCCCACTCCGGTAAGTATTGCGGGAAGCACTGCTCGAGCACTTTCAACATGACGTGCACGGCCGTCGATGCGCCTGGAGAAGCACCGAGAAGTGCCGCGACCGACCCATCTTCGGCACTGACGACTTCCGTTCCGAATTGAAGTGTTCCTTTTCCTTGCGGTGTATCTTTGATGACCTGCACACGTTGCCCCGCCACGACGATTTCCCAATCTTCATTCTTGGCATTCGGGATGAATTCACGGAGTTCATCCATCCGTTTGTCGTGAGACAAGAGTACCTGCTCGATCAAGTATTTCGTAAGTGGCATCTCTTTCGCCCCTGCGGCAAGCATCGTGATGACGTTGTTCGGCTTGACCGAACGAATCAAATCCAAGTTCGATCCTGTTTTTAAGAATTTCGGTGTGAAGCCGGCGAACGGTCCAAACAGCAACTCTTTGCGTCCATCGATAAAACGAGTGTCGAGATGCGGGACCGACATCGGTGGTGCCCCGACCTTCGCTTTACCATACACTTTGGCGTGATGTTGCTCGATGACCTCGCGATTTTTACAAACGAGGAAGAGACCGCTGACTGGGAATCCTCCGATTTGTTTCGATTCCGGAATCCCTGTCTTTTGTAAGAGCGGCAAACTGCCACCACCGCCTCCGATAAAGAGAAACGGTGCCGTATGCGTCTCAATCGTGTTCTGAGACATGTCTTTTATTTTCACTTCCCAATGACCGTTCTCGAGGCGCTTCACGTCCTCGACGCTATGGCCATAGTTGACTTCGACCCCGTTCGATGTGAGATGGTCAAACAACATACGTGTCAATGCGCCAAAGTTCACGTCTGTCCCTGAGTCGATTTTCGTCGCAGCAATCGGTTCATCCGGTGTCCGTCCGTCCATGATGAGCGGGATCCATTCCTGTAATTGACTCGGATCGTCCGATAAGACCATCCCTTCAAACAACGGATTCGTTGTGAGCGCTTCCAAACGGCGTTTCAAGAAATCGACGTTCTTCTCCCCTTGGACCATGCTCATATGTGGGATTGAACGAATAAAGGCTCCTGGATTCTCAATCAGTCCTTGCTTGACGAGGTGCGCCCAAAACTGGCGCGAGATTTGGAACTGCTCGTTGACGTTGACCGCTTTGGAGATGTCAATCGTCCCGTCTGCGTTCTCTGTTGTATAGTTTAATTCGCAAAGTGCGGCATGTCCCGTACCTGCGTTATTCCATTCGTTTGAACTTTCTTCCCCTGCTGCATCGAGCTTTTCGAACACTTTGATGTTCCACTCCGGTACGAGCTCTTTAAAGAGTGAACCGAGCGTTGCGCTCATAATCCCTGCCCCAATCAAAATGACGTCTGTTCTCGTTTGCGTACTGCTCATGAAAACCCCATCCTTATCCCCTGAATTTTTTGTCATACGATTGAAGAATCCCCATTCCTCAATCGTATATTTTATAATCGTTATACCGATTATAACTCTTTTGTGATGAATGATAAGGGTTATGTATGATTTTTTGTGCTGAAACTTTTTATGAAAATGGGATGATCCCATCAAATGAAGGAGGTGTTCTTTTGAGACGTGGTTTACGTTTTACAATACCCAATCAATATGGGCAATTTCTACAAACAATCTTAAGTCCAATCCCTCTTGATCGATACCAATGGAAAGTGGTTGATGAGGAATCGTACATTGTGAAAGATGGGCAACTGGATTGCCTATTGTTTTCGGATTCAACCGTAATCGATGGTCGTCAATTCGCTGAACTGCTCACGCAACATGAACATTATTTGATTTTTGTTGATATCAAGGCGTTCCAACCGAATATGTCCTCGGAAATCGTAACGTATGAAGACTTTTTACATAGTACCTGTGAATTCGCTCTATTGGTGATCGACAGTCAAGACGTCACAATCTACTGTAAAGACCAAGAGATGCTCAATTCCCTCTACGAGAATGCTTCTTTGCATGGATTCGAGGAGATCACCTACATCACAAGTCATAATGACTCGATGACACGCTTGTCTTGCTGGTAATCGAGCGTTTTGAAAAGGAGAATCCAGATGCCCACACTCTATTTGATTCGCCACTGCTCAGCCGCGGGCCAAGAACCTGACGCCCCGCTCACGGAAGCGGGGCATGAACAAGCGCACCTGCTCCGTGATTTCTTTCATGAAATCCCGATTGATCAAATCATCTCAAGCGATTATACCCGTGCAGTCGCTTCGGTCACGCCACTCGCCGATGCTCATCACCTCTCGATTGAACGTGAACCGTTACTGAGAGAACGCATCCTATCTCACGAACCGCTCGAAGACTGGCTGACCCCATTACGTCAGTCGTTCAGCGACCCGACGTTCAAGTTGCCTGGTGCCGAATCGGCTGAGGAGGCGACGCAGCGCATCCTACAAGTCGTCGAGCACGCCAAAGCTCCGCATGCTTCGACCCTATTAGTGACACACGGCAATCTGCTCGCACTCTTATTGCAACATCTCGACCCGCAATATGACTTTGAGACATGGCGTAAGATGCGTAACCCAGATGTCTATCGTCTCGATTATCACGACAGCACACCGGTCATCGAGCATATTTGGCCAAACAAATAAGCCGTCTCGCGATGAGACGGCTTTTGTCACTTCTCTACGAAAAACATCGAGATGGCACCAAGCCCGACATGTGTCCCGACCGAGACACCCATCTGCATGAGGTAAATCTCGCCGGCAAAATCGGTTTCGGTTTCGAGCTTCGCTTTTAAGTTCTCCGCAATCCGTTGGTCCGATGTGTACCCGATGATCACGAAATTCGTGATGTCCGGGTTGACGCGTTTCACGAACTCGTCCGTATAATGCTTCAGCACTTTACGGGTGCCTCGTTCCTTGGCAACAATGGCACCTTTCCCGTTCTTCATACTCATGATGGGTTTTACCATCAGTAGTTTTCCGATAATGGCACTCGCGTTTGAGAGCCGTCCGCTCTTGATCAAATGGTCGAGGTCATCTACGGATAAGAAGTGTTTTACTTTTGTCTTGTACGTCTCATTGAAATCAACGAGCTCTTCGAACGTCGAACCGGCTTCACGCATCTGTGCGCTCTTCAGCAACAGCCAGCCGCTACCGTGACTCATCGAACGAGAGTCGACGACATAGATTTTGACAGGTGAGTCAGGATGCGCTTCTTCAAAGTACTCTTTTCCGATGACCGCCGATTGATACGAGCCGCTCGTCCCGCTCGACATACAGATACATAAAATCTCCTCATGGCCGGCAGCGACCGCATCTTCCATCAATTTCAAGAACGTCGCCGGGCTCGGCATCGCCGTCGTCGGGAATTCCGGGAGCGCTTCCAACATTCCGTAAAAATCATCCGGCTGGATATCCACCCGGTCCTGGTAAGACATATTGTTCATGGTGATGATCAACGGCGCGACCCCGATGTTGTACCGTTCAAGCACTTCATCCGATAAGTCACACGTTGAATCTGCTAATAATTTAATCATGCATTCCTCCAAAACTTTCTCCATAAGTGACGGGAATCATCCTATAACTTCGTCGATTCCGACGTCACGATAGGACCTCTTCTAGTGTAGCAGATTTGGAGGGGGAAATGTTTTTTACTGGGGGTGATGTGCGACTTGTTTTTCATGTTGCAGGAGCCATTCTTTTCGCCAAAGTCCACCGGCATAGCCCGTCAATTTCCCAGTCGATCCGATGACGCGATGACAAGGCACGACGATGCTCAGTTTGTTGCGTCCGTTCGTTGCTCCGACTGCGCGAACAGCCGTAGGTCGCTTCACGCGTTCGGCAAGTTCGCGGTAAGAAGCCGTCTCCGCATACGGGATGGTTTGTAACGCATCCCACACGTCATGCTGAAACGTTGTCCCGATTTGCTCAGTCGGGAACGTGAACGTCATACGCTCGCCACGAAAGTAGGCGTTTAGTTCATCCCGGCACTGTCGCAATACATTTGGTACATCTTGCTCCATACTTCGTTTGCTTTCCCGTTCGACGAATAAGATCGATTGAACGACCTGCTCCGTCCCGATGATTTCTAGGACGCCAATCGGTGTCTCCACGTCTAATTTATACGTTCCCATATAATGACCTCCACAGATAGAATGTCGCGTATCCTTCCCAACCTTGCCACGATTCACCGTAGCGCTTCACTTCTTCAATCGTTGGTTTCTTCGCTGTCCCTAACTGATGCTGAATCGCTTGATGCAATCCGACATCCGCAATCGGAAAGGCTGATGCGTCCTGAAAACACTTCATCAACACATAGTCTGCCGTCCATGCTCCGACACCTCTTATCGCGAGTAACCGTTGACGGATATCAGCTGAAGAGTGTGATTGTAAAGCCGTTTTTGACAGGTCTCCATTCGTTATTTCCCGTGCAATATCAATGACATACTCTGCTTTCCTGCGACTGAATTGAAGCTCACGTAATTCTTCCGGTTCGAGCAAGGCGATTCGTTCCGCCCACGGGAACGTCCAGTACGCTCTTCCTTCGACGACTCGATGGTCTCCATATCGTTCAACAAAGCGTCGTTTGATCGTATACGCAAACGACAAGGTGATCTGTTGCCCGATGATGGCCCAAACGAGTGCTTCGAACAAATCTGGAAAGCCAATCATCCGTAATCCGCGATGTGCTTCAATCAAAGGAGCCAGCAATTCATCCTCTTCACCCATCGCTTCAAACGGCGCTAAATCACGATCAAGGTCTAACCAGTCTCGTACCTCACGTGCGACACGTTCTTTTTCTGTCTCTGATACTTCATCGAAAGGGAACCGTACATGAATGTGATTCCCCTCTTCTCGAAGCTCGATCAGGATGAGCCGTTCCCCGATTCGCATCAACTTTCGAACCGTGTCAGGTGTGGTCACATGGAGCACTTCTTGTTCTGACCGACTTAAAAAGACGAGACACTCTTGAAAATCAAACGGCTGCTGAACAGCAAGTAGCATCTCTGTCATAGGTCCTCTTCTTTTCGATACATGTTCGGTGTACAGCCTTTTACTTGTCGGAACACACGGTAAAAGTTCGATGGTGTTTGAAACCCGACCTCATAGCAGACCGTCAGATTACTCATGTCGGTCGTTCGCAATAAATAAGCCGCCTTGTCGATTCGAATCCGTTCAAGTAGTTGCCTCGGAGTCTCTCCTGTCGCCTGGGTGAATGTCCGCTCCAAATGAAAGGGACTCAGTTGGGCGTGTTCGGCAATCTGTTCAAGGCGAATGGGTTGTTTATAATGGTTTACGAGATACGCCGTCACTTGTTGAACGAGCGCACGGTGTGGGGCGTGTTCGACTTCTGGCTGACATCGCTTGCACGGTCGAAATCCATTTGTCTCCGCTTCTTCTCTCGTTACGTAAAAATCAACGTTCTCTTTCTTCGGTTTGCGGGATCGGCACGATGGTCGACAATAGATCCCTGTCGTTTTTACGGCTGTATAGAACAATCCGTCATAAGTTGCATCGCAGGCGAGCACTTTCGCCCACTTTTCGTCAAACGTCAACATCTCCACACCCCTTTCTTCTCTCACTGTAGCAAATCTAAAATCAACATTTCGTCCTCTTTCTTGCGCTTACAATCCCCTCTTTTTGAAACGTTTTACAGATTTCAATCGTATCCTATAGTACGATTTAGACAGAAGCTGCTGTCAGTCCTATGGCAGATAAGGAGAAGATCGCAATGCGTACTCGTTTTTCATGGAAACAATTAAAATGGCTCATTCCTATAGCGTTAATCGGCTTGATTTTGATTCAGAGCGGACAAGAGTTGAAAGACCTCTCGCTCGCGACCGCCTTCACGACACTGAAACAACTGACCGGTTGGGAACAGTTCACACTCATCCTACTCGGTGGGATCGCTGTCTTGACGATGACGGGCTATGACTATTTCCTGCTACGCTCTTTACATATCGAGCTACCGAAACGAAAAATCGTTCAAACAGCGTGGATCACGAACTCGATGAACGGGATGCTCGGCTTCGGCGGCGTGATTGGGATTGCCCTTCGTACCTCCCTCTACCGTCCCTATACGGATACGAAACGCCTACTCCGTGCCATCGGCTGGATGACCCCGACACTCATCAGTGGTCTGTCCATTCTTTCCATCGGTGTGCTCCTCGGGATTTTCCCGGCTGGCGGGCTTATCGGTACGAAACCATGGATTTGGCCGGTGCTACTCGCCGTGAGTGCGATGCTCCCATTTTATTTGTTCGTCACATCACGCCGATCAAATGTCGGGTGGTCCACTCTGCTCGGGTACACGATGACCTCGCTCGCAGAATGGGTCACCGCAGGATTCGTCGCCATTTATGCCTTGACGTTACTAGACGGGTCGGCCTCGTTCGTGCAACTCTTCGGGGTATTCATTGTCGCGACGGTCGTCGGTGTCGTCTCCCTCGTCCCTGGGGGTGCTGGAACGTTTGACTTACTGTATCTCGTTGGGATGACTCAACTTGGGATTCATCAAGACATCGTTTTGTCTTCACTAATCATCTATCGATTCGTTTATTTTGTCGTTCCCTTTTTAATTGGACTTTTTCTCGCAGCCATCGCGTTCGGAGATCAGGTCGTCAAACAAATCGAGTATCGACCAATCATCGGGTCTTCTTATGAGATTGGGACCGTCGTCTGGCGCATCGTTTCGCGGACGCTTGCGAGGATTGGACGCTTGACTGGAAGTCTCATCGCACTCATGAGCAGTCTGTTGATTTGGTTCCAGACGCTTCTCCCGAGCGTAACGCCGCTCTATGAAGTGAATCGCTGGTTTGAATGGATTGGGACCCTTTTCTTATTGAGTGCCGGACTTCTCATGTTTTTGTCTGTCTATGGCATGTATGTGCGGACAAAACGAACGCTCTGGTTACTGAACACTGCCTTCATCTTGGCGACCATCGGGGTCATCGCTCGTGGTTTAAACCTGTTTGAGACGTTCGTCGTCATCGGGTTTGCGATGTTCGTCTGGTTGACACGCAAACGACACGTTCGATACCGTTCGATTTTAACGACAGGACGTCTCATCCGAAGCTTGATTTACGTCCTGCTCTATGTCGGCACCCACGCCCTCTTATTGCAGTCATTCGCTGGTACAGACGACTTGTTCTTCACATCGCATCAAGCCGGTTGGTTGACGACGTTCGTCTTATTGTTAACTTCAATCGTAGCAAGTGTACTCCTGCTCTTGTTCGATCGTTGGAAACGTCCGGCGCTTGGAGAGGCCTATGATGAACATCGCATCCGACAGTTCCAAGCAACACAGCCCACATCGAGCAGTTTTGACTTGGCCCATATGGCAGATAAGCGTTTTTACATGAATGAGGCCGGAGATGCGTGTCTGTTGTTTGCGACGTCTCGGAACCATGCCATCGTCCTTGGTGATATCCAAGGCGAGAAGCAGGCTGCGACTTCTCTTTTGACGCGATTCATTGAAGATGCGGATCGAATCGGGTATATTTCTTTATTTTATCAAATTACACCGAATTGGATGCCTCGCCTTCATGATGCCGGGTTCACGTTCTTCAAATTAGGGGAAGAGGCAACGATTGACGTCTCGGCCTTCTCCTTATCCGGGAAGAAGCGTGCAAATATGCGCTCTCTCTACAATCAGTTTGAGAAGAAAGGAATCACGTTCGACATCGTCTGTGAACCAAGCCTCTTGCTGTTACAAGAGTTAAAAGACATCTCAGACGAATGGATTGGGAATCGAAATGAGAAAGGCTTCTCTCTCGGATTCTTCGACTATGAAACGTTGACACGTTATCCGATTGCCTTGTTGCGAGATGCGGACGGTGTCGTCGTGGCTTTCATTTCGCTACTCCGGGGAGACGGGGCCATCTCCATCGATTTGATGCGTTCGAAAAATGATGCGCCGACCGGATCGATTGAAGTATTGATCCTTCACATCATCGAATGGGCTCGCGCAGAAGGCTATGATCATGTCGGACTCGGCGTGGCACCACTTGCCGCCGTCGGAGAGCAGACGTTCTCCCATTGGCCGGAGCGCGTCGCCGCCGACATTTTTGAAAATATCAGTTACATCTATCCGTTTAGTGGCTTGCGACAGTTCAAGCAGAAATTCAAACCGTCTTGGGAAGGACGCTATCTTGCGTTCCGCCAGCGTCGTAAATTGTTGCCATCAATTTTACGGACAGCACGATTGATCAGTCGAAAACGCTAAAAAAAGGAATTTCTCACGATGAGAAATTCCTTTTTTTAGACTCACGTCGATGCTTCCCGTAGTTCCCAATTCGAAAATGTCACGTCAAAACCTGTCGCATTCACATCCGGGCTACAGGCATATGGACCGATACGTAATGTCGATACGTCATGAAGATGGGCGATGCGAAGCTGTTCACGCATATCTTCACCATATTCAAAGAAAATCTCCACATCTCCATCTGTATACACGATTTCAAACGTCAACGGATTGCGAACCATGTCATTTGAAAAATCACGTGTCGACCAATCCGAATAGCCAAACGAGGTGACGACTGCGCCAAGATGGGACGGTCCGTCCGGAATGTACTCGACAGACGTCTTGATCCAATGGTCATCATTCACATATAAGACGATTCCGGCCTGATCATATGTATGGCTCGGTTCCATTTGGATTGTCGCCCGACATGTAAATCGTTTGGCTTTGACGTCTGTTAGTCGTGCATGCGCCGTCATGCGGTTGAATCCGTAATGTGTATTTCGCCAAAAGTCTGTGTCTGGCAAAGTGCGGAAAGTGAGCGGTTCAAATCCATTCACGCTTTTTGGTTCATTTATCCACTTGTACGTATGCATGATGATTTATCCCTCCCCATTGTCCTCGCATGGCAAACAGTAACGGTATCATCGGTGTGTGATACGGTATGAATTCATGCTGTTGAATCATCTGCAGAATCGTCGCCTCATCCGCCCACTTCACGGCTTTCACTTCAGATTCTTGAAGTGTCAGCTCGTTCAAATCCACTTCCATTTCGACCAAATAGATATCGTCAAATCCTTCGTCAAAATTGACTGTCAGATGCGGTCGTGTCTGAGATAGATCAAGCTTGAGCCCAATCTCCTCTTCGAGTTCCCGCATCGCGGCTTGCTGGCTTGTATCTCCTACCGTGGCACTTCCACCGACTGTAATATCCCACATGTTTGCCCAACCATCCTTGAACGGTTGGCGCTGTTGAATCAACATCTCGCCCTTCTCGTTAAAGATACATACGTGGATGACAAGATGGTATTCCCCTTTCGGCAATCGACTTCCGCGTTGCCACGTGCGACCGGTCTTTTCTCGGTCGACCGTATAGACGTCCCAAAATTCCATTCGATACTCCCCTTTATGTTGCTGCGCTAGATGCCGCTGCTTGATCTGCTTTCGCGCAATCGATGGCTACGACGATAGAGATAAGAAGGTGCTCCATCTCCGGTTCTTCGACACGAATCTCGTAACTATCGCCCCAAGAGAACCATTTCTTTTGTACACTTCCGATCGAATGTCCGTTCTTCGTCACATCAAAATCCATGTCCCACCAATCTCCTTGGACATCGATCCCGGCCGCATCGATGGAATATTTCGGTTTGAAAAATGAAAACTCTTTCGAGATGGTCATCATATCTGTGCCGTCCACTTCCACAAAAAATTTCGGCAAAAAACTGAACGTCTTTTTCGTAATCGTTGTGACCGTCTGACCGTTCATGTCTTTAATTTCAAACGACTTCGGAAACTTCATAAAGCTACCTTCGATGAAATATTGATCATGTCCGTCCGCATCTTTGATAGTGAAGCGCCCGCGTAGACTGAACACTTTTTGTTTCATGTAGAGCGTGTGCATGATAATCCCTCCGATTTTGTTGTAGTCCTTTACTTACGAGACCAACCTCGAAATCGATTCACTTATAGCGAAACCGTCTCCTTTAGAACGATGTCGAGTACTTCCGATAAATGATTCACGATATAATCCGCTTCTTTCAATTCTGTTTCTTGCGCAAAATCAAAACGACAGCCGATTGAAATGAGTCCGTTCGCTCGTGCAGCCGAGATATCCGATAATCGGTCTCCGACTGCGAAGCCGTCCTGAATCTCATACTTCTTCACGATTCCAGCCACTAAATCGGCCTTATCCAACGTGTCGATTTGTTGAATACTGTATGTTGCTGTGATCCAACGATCCAATTCATAGTGCGTGACGATGGCTTGTAAATAGTCCACCAAACCATTACTTGCGACGAAGATGGAATGCCCCATTTGATACAATTGTTCAAACAGTTCGAGTACCCCCGGATATAATGCTCCATTCCCGTTTTCGATGTTTTTGATGAGTCGTGTTAAGAAATAGGCATCGACCTCTTCTCTAGTTTGTTCGTCGTGTCGTGGGAGCAAGGTTTTCCAAACAACGGGCAATGGTACGCCCATGATCTTTCGGTATTCGTCAATCGGTGTCGGCCCATCCCATTCTCCATTTTTTTGTAGGTGTTCAAACGTTTCATCCAACGCCAACTCTAAAATCAAATCTGTCCGAAACAATGTTCCGTCCATATCAAAAATCACTGCGTGTTTCATCCGCTTCCTCCTTCATGGCTTGTCTGTCTATCATACGACAACTTCTGTCAATTCAACTCATCGTTTCATACTTCTTATCGCTCGAGTAAGATGCTCTTAATGATATTAGAACGTCAAAACATATAAACAAACGAGGTGAAACATTGATGTGTCATCAAATTTCCATCGAGATTGATCTTGATTCATTAACGTACTCCGGTCAAATTATTGGTGAAATCAACTTTGTCATTGATACATACGATTATTTCCCGGGAGTCGGTTGGTCTGATTTCGTTGCTGTTATATTAAAATGGTGGATTGACAGCTGTCGGGCGATTTTACACGCTCCACTAAAATCTATTCATTCGTTTCCATTTATGGATGGTCCCCTTTCTATATCAGCCAAAAAAATATCTTTGTCTGAACTCGAATTATCATTTACGAAAGATGGTCAAATGAAGACGGAAATCGGTATCGTTTCAATTGAAGAACTGAAAGTTGCTCTTATTAAAGCAACACGACAGTTTATCAATGCAGTAAATCGATTGGGCTGGGAAAATGAAAACGTAGATGTACTAAAACATACAATCAAATCACTAGAAATGTATTAACAATTAAAAGACTACGCAGGAATTCCGCGTAGTCTTAGCATATCCACTTACTTATTTGATTTTCCCTTTATTCTTCAACAAGTTGAAGATTCGTTTCGCCTGATCGGTGTTATCACTCATGCCGACGAACTTCTCTTGTTGTGGTCCGAACGCATATACCGGCACGTCGTCACCCGTATGACCGTCCGTCGTCCAGCCCGTTCCCGAACGCTGATCGAAGATTTTCTCGATGGCATTGTCGATTTTCGTGACGTCATTCGTCTCAGCCGCTTTCTTCACAGAAGTAATTTCTTCAGACGTCAATTCCAAATCAATGTTCTCACGTAAGACAGCTTCTACGTCCGCTCCAGCTTCGATTTCTTTCGCCATGAAGTCCGGTGTGCGTTTCGCTGCTTGAATCGGTGTCGGATCCCAGTTATAGTTCCCGTCCGCCCCGATTGAAATGCCGCCAGTCGAGTGATCCGCCGTCACAACGACTAACGTTTCACCGTTTTCTTTGGCGAAGTCACGAACGACCTCAAACGCTTGCTCAAAATCCTTCATCTCGCTCATTGCGCCGACGACATCGTTGTCATGTCCGGCCCAGTCGATTTGACTTCCTTCTACCATGAGGAAGAATCCATCCTTGTCCCCTTTCAGTCGATCGAGAGCGGACGTCGTCATGTCCGCGAGGCTCGGTTGTTTCTTGTCACGGTCGATCATCTTGTCCAATCCGACTTCCGCGAATAGACCGAGTACCTGTTTGTTATCGTCCTGCTTCATCTCTTCTGCTGACGTGACGTAACTGTAGCCGTCTTTTTGGAACTGCTTGGCGATATTCCGGTCTGAGCGTTCGAAGAACTTCGTTCCGCCCCCGAGCATGACGTCGACTTTGTGTTCCCCATCAATCAAATCATCATAGTAATCATTGGCAATCGCATTCTCACTCTTACGTTGCTCCTCGTGCGCGCCGTAAGATGCCGGTGTCGCATGCGTGATTTCTGACGTCGCGACAAGTCCTGTCGACATACCGTTCTCTTTCGCTTGTTCGAGTACCGTTTTCACGTCTGTCTTGTCATTATCAACGGCAATCGCGTTGTTATATGTCTTCACACCCGAACTCATCGCCGTTGCGGCCGCCGCCGAGTCGGTCACGTTCTCCGCATCGTCTTCAGGATACGTCGACTGCATGCCCACCAAATGTGGATCGAAGGCAGTCGGCTCCATCTCCACCGTCTCTGCATCATCGTTCATGTAACGAAGTGCTGTCGTATACGGCACGCCCATCCCGTCCCCGATCATAAAGATGACGTTTTTCGCCTTATGATTCTTTGAATCCTTTGCTGCTTCTGCTTCGTTTTGTTGTTGAACACCAACGATTCCCCCGAGCGCAAGCGTCGACACGACTGCGAGTGGAACGAACTTCTTCATTGTCTTTTTCATCTGTAAACCCTCCCGAATATGTGCTACTTCTGTAGCCTAACGAACTTTTGTAAAGATACATTTTCAGAATGAATACAGCCCTGTATGGTTTTTGTAAATGCCGCCATTTCAACAACATAAAAAGCCTGACTCTCTCGTCAGGCCCGTAACGCTGTATGAACAAAAGTATGCAATGCCTCTTGGTTCGTGATGTGTTCGTTGCACGTCTTACTGTCGACACATATATATGTGCCGATGGCTTTGTAATAGTCCGGATTTTTCGCTTGTTTCGCTTTGGTGATCGTAACGCAGTACGTCACATCCGTGAACTGATTACAAAAGGCACATATATTTTTCTTCGTATTCGTACTCGGTTTACATGCAATGCCAATCAATTGACCTTCGTATTGGCAAATTATCAACTTTTGATTGGAACGTCCATCGTTCCAACCTAGATACGTGAGTCGTCCAAAATCAACATCGGATAACTCCGGTAAACGAAGCTTCTTTTGTTTCGGGAACAAACTCTTCAGTTGCTCGGCAGAAATAACGGGAAATGGTTGAACCCATTCTCGTAATCGTTGCATATATTCGTCGAACGCTTCGTTCGTCTGTAGCGTTGTGAACTGTAACAGCTTTAGTTGTTCAGTCGTTGCCTCAGGGAATGCATACATCACTTTCGATTGTGCCAAGTCGATGACTGCTCGCAAGACAGAAGGCGGCAGGCTTTGTATTCGACTCTCTTTGACGAGCATCACTTGTTCTTTTATGAGATTATATTGTTCGTTTTGAATAAATGGATCTGACATTTTGTCGCCCCCCTTCCTTCATTCTCAGTTTACAGGAAACAATGCTTCCTTACTGTGTACACTTTGATTAAGAAATATAGTCGACCTAAAAAGGCACGACTAGCGAACTAGTCGTACCTCCTTCATGTCGACCGGTATACAATCTTTCGAATCGTGTGCGTCGCCAAATGATAGGACATGGCCAGATTTTCGATTCGCTCTCCGTTCCGAAACGCTGCGCGTATGGCTTCGTTTCGTTCCTCAAGTAATTGTTTTCCACCGTTGACCGTCCCCCATTTCCGTTTCGTGTCAGTCGGGGTCGGCACATATAACGTTTCACCTTGTACGTATTGTTGCACCTCTTGCAACAATCGTTCTGGCAGGATATGTTGCGCATTGACGTACTTCATCATACCTCGCTCCTTATTGAATGAATCCAATCCGATAAGGGAGCAAAGCCAAGTGGTTTACGTTAAAATCAAGCGATCAAGGTATTCGTTTCGCCCCATGCAAGTGATCGCCTTTCGTCCAAATGGCTTTGCATGAGTGCGTGAAGACCTAGAAAATCGAAGCCGATTTTCCACGGGTATGCGCCTCCTTTACGATGTGTCGTTCTTTTGATTATACAGTATTCAATGAATCGGCAAAAGGGCGGCTCAGCCGTTCTTCATACTGAATTCATCTGCGAGCTTGAAGGACACGTCCTTCACTTCTAATCCGCTTAACGCGAAATAGAGCTGGAGATAATTATGCTGGTTCAAGAAGAAGACCTGCTTCGTCTGCGTCACCCATTCTCCGTCCGTCCCATTAAACGTGAACGTCGCACCCGGGATATTGTTCGCAAATAATGTCACCGGCATCTGTGCCAACTCTCCCGCGTTCGAACGGGCAGTCAACGTGATGTCATACGTCCCCGTTTGGTCGACCGAGATAGCGAAGACGTGTGTGTTTCCAGTCGAGGTATCGATTCCTGACAAATCCACATGTTCCCCGTTTTCGAGATGTTGGTAATCCAACTCAAATGTATCCTGTTGATTCATCTCATCCTCAAAGCCGAGCACCTCGACTGAACCGTCATGAATCCCGAGAAGACGCTCCATCGCCGGTGATTTCAAGATGAACGTACAAATATTGCGCGCGCTCCGCAACAACTCGCCCCGTGTGACAATCCCTTCTTCGAGTGATGCCATCGTGTTATCCTCGAACGAGTTTAGGTCCGGTCGGTCGACGACCATGTACAAGTCGTTTTGTGAGCGAACCATCGCTGCCGTATTTTGACGATTGGCCGACTCATCCTCACGGAAGTTCACTTTTGCCCACCAGTCTGTCATGACGATGCCTTCAAAGCCCCACTCATCACGTAAGATACGCGTATTTTGATCGTATAGACCAGCCGTCCAGATCCCGTTGACCGCGCCGTATGTCGTCATGATGGACGATGCGCGTCCTTCTTTCACGGCCATCTCGAACCCTTTCAAATAAATCTCGCGTAACGCCCGCTCCGAGACGACCGAGTCGATATCGTGACGATGCGCTTCTTGGTTATTGGCGCTGAAGTGTTTGAGCGTTCCCGTCACCCCGACACGATGCATGCCGTTCAATTGAGCGACCGCCATCTTCCCAGTCAAATGCGGATCTTCCGAGAAATACTCGAAGTTTCGACCATTCAACGGGTTACGGTGAATGTTCATTCCTGGTCCGAGCAACGTGTCGACGCGGTTTTTTCGCATCTCAAGCCCAGTCATCTCAAACAAGTCTTCGACGAGATTGACGTTGAACGTGGAAGCCAAAAGCGTCCCGTTCGGAAGTGCGAACGCCTTCGTCCCGATATCCATGCGAATGCCTGATGGACCGTCGGCACAACACGCAGCTGGAATCTCAAGCTCGTTCAACCGGTCGGACACACCGCCAAACGCAGCTGCTGTCCCCGGCGTGACACGCGGTGAGTTCATCCCTTGTCCGCGGACGATTGTCGCCAAATCCTCATCTGTCAATTGATCTAAGAATGTGTCAAGTGACGCCTTTCCATGATACACATCGCTCAATTTGATACCTTGGTCACCCGTGAACACTCTAGTCTCAGGGCGTTCTTCCAAATAACGTGTCTCGACGTCAACGGCGCGAAGCGGCGTCGACTCGTAGCCCACTTCAAATCCCTGTTCACCTTGAATTGGTTTCATCCGTTCGAACGGGAGGACAGGCGCCATATTTTCGCTTAACGTCTCGAGGACACGTTGCTCCTGCTGCTCGACTTCGAAAGCGAGTGTAGCCGAACGCACATCCGTTCCGGCATATAAGCGATATGTCCCTGTTTCTAGAACGAAGCTCGATTCATGACCCGTCAAGCCAGAGTCGTCGTAGCTCGCAAAGTCAGTCATGTGGACGTTGAACGAAAGCGTTTGTTGTTCACCCGGTTCAAGAAGCAAGGTTTTCTCGAACGCTACCAATGACCGAAGCGGATTCCCGAGCTTCCCTTGTGGCTTCTCGACGTAGAGTTGGACGACTTCTTTCCCGTCACAGTCACCCGTGTTCGTCACTTCCACATCAACCGTTAGGGCGCCATAGACTTCCTTAGTCTGTTTGACCTCCGTTTTGAACGTCGTGTAAGACAGTCCGAATCCGAACGGGTATAAAACGTCATCTTTCGCGAACGTCTCGAAGTAGCGATAACCGACATAGATATCTTCCTGATAAATTCCTTTATCCGCGTGACCGAAGTTCTTCGTCGACGGATAATCCTCGATGGATCGGGCAATCGTATCCGTCAGTTTCCCGGAAGGACTCACGTCTCCGACGAGCACGTCGACGAGTCCTTTTCCACCTTCCATCCCACCTTGCCATGCATAGAGGATGGCACTCGGCTCCTTCGCCCACTTCATGTCGATGATGTTCCCAACGTTCAACACGACGACCGTCTTGTCGAAGCGTTTCGTGACGCGCTCGATCATCGTATGTTCGATATCCGTCAATAAGAAACTACCCCGATCGGCCGTGTTGTCACGGTCTTCTCCTGCCGTACGTCCAATCATGATGAGGGCGACATCTGATTCTTGTGCCGCCTGTTCGACGAGTTCGTCCGTTACGTCCATCTCTTGTTGCGACCACGGTTCACCGGCCCAACCGACACCTTGGTCGAATGGATTCTCCTTCACCCATTCCTCATACGTCGCATAGAGCGATTCATTGATATGAATATCTGGACGCTCGCGCAATGCCTCGAGCGGCGTCGTGACATGTCCGACGTTCACCATCCCGCCTGAGCCCGTACCGCTCTTGTAGTAATGGAACTGGCTACGACCAAATACGGCGAGCTTCGTCCCTGACTGTAATGGGAGGGTCTTCTGTTCGTTTTTGACTAACACGACACCTTCCGCGACCGCTTGACGTGCCAATTCCTCATAACGAGTCCAATCCAATGTATACTGTTTCATTTCGTCAGCTCCTTAAGTCCTTTTGCGATTACATTCATACAATCGTCTGCCTGTGGATAGTCTCCCAACTTGTCCATGAAGGCATGGTCCATCCCCCGATATTGAATGAGGCGTGTCGGGACACCCGCTCGTGCCAGTTTCCGCGCATACGCCTCCCCTTCGAGTCGTAAGTAATCGTACTCCGCCGTCACAATCAAAGTCGGTGGTAGGCCTGAGACATCGTCTGTGAATAATGGTGAGACGAGCGGATGCGTGACATCCACCTCACCTTGAAGATAGAGGTCATTTAATAGCGAATCCGAGTCGGCGAGGGCGAGCACGACACCTCGAATTAGGTCGTGATGATGCGAGATATCATAAGCATCGAGCGCCCATTTAAAATCATCTGTCGGAATCGATCCCAGATTGACGACGGGATAGACGAGCGCTTGATAACAAATGCGTCCTTCCCCTCGTTCTTGTTCCATCAGACAGCAAGCCGTCGCCAAATTTCCTCCGGCACTGTCTCCGGCGACGCCGATTCGGTCTTTCAGGATGTTCAACTCATTCGAATGTGCGTGTACCCATTCAAAGGCGCGGTAACAGTCATTCAATCCGGCCGGGAACGGATGCTCCGGGGCAAGACGATAATCGACGGAGATGACGACCGCGTTCGCCCGTTCCGAAAGCAATTTACAAGGATTCTCGACCGTATCAAGCGTTCCGCCGAAGAAACCGCCACCATGGAAGAAGAGGATGGCTGGGATGGCTTCAGTATGATGCGGACGATACAGACGAACCGGGATGTCATCATCCTCACTAGGAATCATGAGATACTCGGTTTTGATATCAGTCGTCGTCTGATCCCGGTTCGGCCACCCCATGCTGGCACGTGCCACCTCGAGGTCAAATGCTGTATCCGGTTCATCGTGTGAAGAATGATTTGCGGTCAACGTCGCAAAGACACGTGGGTCAAGGTCGCCGGTACGGTCTGAATCCGGTATGGGCTTGATGATGGTTTCGAGGTGGTTCGAAACGACAACATGATTTGTAGACTTTAGTGATTCCATCCATTGTGCGTAGAGACTCATTTCACTTCACTCCTTCGTAAAAACAATCAATCAAAAAAGGAATTTGCTTCACCTGGTAGAATACGGTACTAATCTTTAAAAAAGGAGAATCTATATGTATAGCGCAGAAACTCGGGATAGACATTTGACTCAATTTATTCAAGAGTTACAAAACAACGTTAATGTAGAGGGCGTGGTTCAGCTAGGTTCTGGTGTGAATGGATACCAAGATATTTACTCGGATATCGATTTGATGGTTGCTAGTTCCCTACACGTTAGCTCAACTGATGTAAAAGAAGAACTGGCTACATATTTTTCAACACTTGATCACATCATAGTAAAAGAGAAAAAATTCTCGTCTGATATTTTTCTGCTCATCGTTATTCTTAAAAACGGGCTTGAGTTCAATGTTTCGATTGTCCCTTTGGAAAAGTTAACGGTTCGCTCTCCTTTATGGCGAGTCATATTAGACAAAGATGATAGAGTTTTAGCAAAAATGACAAAAGAGGATGAGCTTTTTCAAAATCAAGAAACGCCTTACCGATTCCATATAGATCCCTCATTTGAATTTTTCTATCTGAGTCACGCACTAGAAAAAGAACTAAAACGAAACAACTTCATTTATGCGCTCAATATGCTTGAAGAGTTAAGGTCCCTGACACTCCTCGTGCAGACATTGAAAGAAGAAAAGAAAGCTCATCAATTTAAGGCATACCATACGTTGCAATCTTTATTTGTTCAGAGTTATCTAGATACGTTCCCTCATACAATCGATATCACGAGCATCCGAGCATCACGCGAAAAAATTCAGATACTGTTTCTTCAGTCTATGCAAGATCACCCACAATTCTTAAAAGATGAAACACTACTCTATTCATTCACCTTGTAAAAATGAATATTGACCTTCGAACGACTTCTGACTCGCTTTCATGTATAATGAGGGGTATTGCAAATAGACATTGAAATTTTCTGAAGCAGAAGTTTTCACGAAAGAATGAGGTTACCCATGAACAAACAGCAATTCACTGATTATCGCCTGAGCGACGAGATCACGCGCGCGCTAGGCATTATGAAATACGAATCACCGACTGAGGTACAACAGCAGGTCATCCCGCGTGCGCTCGAGCGCGAAGACTTAATCGTCAAAGCACAGACCGGAAGCGGAAAGACAGCTGCTTTCGGGATTCCGGTCATCGAGCTCATCGACTGGGCCGAAAATAAACCCCAAGTGCTCGTCTTGACACCGACACGCGAACTCGCCGTTCAAGTACGGGAAGACATGACGAACATCGGACGTTTTAAACGAATCAAAGCGACTGCCGTCTACGGGAAAGAACCGTTCTCGAAACAGCGTGAAGAGTTGAAGCAAAAGACACATATCGTCGTCGGTACGCCAGGTCGTGTCATGGACCATATCGAGCGTGAGACCCTCTCACTCGACCGCGTCGAATACTTAATCATCGATGAAGCGGACGAGATGCTCAATCGAGGTTTCCTCGCCGACGTCGAGAAGATTCTTCAACAGTTGCCGAAAGACCGCGTCACGATGGTCTTCTCTGCAACATTCCCACAAGATATCGAACGTCTCTGCCAGAAGCATATGAATACTCCGGCACGTGTCGCGATCGAATCGACCGGCATGACCGCTTCGACAATCGAGCACCGCCTCCTACCGGTTCACCGGAACGAGAAACTGGCTGTGCTTCAAGACATCACGGTCGTCGAGAACCCGGACAGCTGTATAATTTTCTGTCGGACAAAAGAGAACGTCGACACGGTGTACGCCGAGCTCGACAAAGCCGGTTACTCGGCTGAACGCCTTCACGGCGGACTCGAGCAAGAGGACCGTTTCGCCGTCATGAACGGATTTAAGATGGGTAACTTCCGCTACCTCGTGGCGACAGACGTCGCAGCACGTGGAATCGATGTCGACAACGTCGAACTCGTCATCAACTATGACGTTCCTGTCGAAAAGGAAAGTTACGTGCACCGGACAGGTCGTACCGGACGCGCCGGCAAACAAGGAACGGCAATCACGCTCATGACCCGTCAGGAAGAACGTCTCATCGGAGCTATCGAATCATACGTTCAATTCGAGATTCCGATGATCGATGCGCCGACAGAAGCGGAAGTTGCAGCTAACCAAGATGCCTTTGAGCAGAAGTTGAGCGGACGACGCGTCGTTCGAAACAACAAGACAGCTCGTATTAACCAGGACATCATGAAGCTTCACTTCAGTGGCGGGAAGAAGAAAAAACTTCGCGCCGTCGACTTCGTCGGAACGATCGCCAAAATCCCTGGCGTATCCGCTGACGACATCGGAATCATCACAATCAATGATCAGATGACGTACGTCGATATTCTGAACGGAAAAGGTTCAATCGTCCTTCAAGCGATGGAGACGACGCCGGTCAAAGGGAAGAAATTAAAAGTAAGCAAAGCGCGTAAATAATACAACTCTAGCCTCAAAGATGATATTCGTCTTTGAGGTTTTTTGTTGTTCCATAAATTCCGAAAGCGTTTTCGATAAACACTAAAAAAATATAGTTTTTAGAAAACGTTTTCACCTGAATCATACCTGTATCAAAGTTTAAATTCAACCTTCCTCACTTGATTGTCAAAAAAGAGCCCAAGGTTTACATCTTGGACTCTTAGCTTGAACGTTCACTTATGAAACACTGCAACATGCTCGATTAGTCTAACGACTCTTCCGAGATGAGTTTGAACCCTTCAATCTCTGTCTCCTCTTCCACTTCAATCAACAAGCACGGTTTCCCCTTATAGTTCACTTGCTTCACGTATTTCAAGTCTTGTGGACTGACGGAAATATTGGCCACTTTCGTATTGATTTTAATCGACTTTGACGTATACTTCGGAACGACACTCGTCGCTTTCATCTCATATTTCGTATCGTCGACGACTTGCTTGAACGCCTGCTCGACTTTCTCCGTCGTCACATCTTCCACACCACTCGCCCGTAAGACGACCTCGACGGCACGGGAGTCGAGCATCGCTACTCTCTCTTCTTCCTGTTCGTTCTCTTCTTCGGCGACAATGATTTGATTGATCTCATCATAAACGGTCGCGAGAGTCCGGGAATTGACTTCTTCTCCGATGACCGCTTTGACCACTTCTTCGAAGACCGCCTTCTCTTCCACTGCCGTGACAATCTCCGAACCGTTCAACACGTTCTCAATGAACGTCATATCCGGTTGATGCGCTTTGTGTGCCGAATAAAGCACATGGTTCACATCGGCCGCGTTGTCCGTGAAGCACGGGAATAAGAATCCGCCGATCGGCGCCTCGAGTTTGATGATCGGATTCACAATCAAGCTGGCTTTGAACTCCCGCTCGACGAAGTCAAAGACGAGTGATTTTTTCGGAAGCTCTGTCGGGCTGATGCTGCCGAGGATGAACTTCGTCGTATACACCTCATCGTTCGCGTGAATCTCAGACTCTTCCGAGTACCGGTTCGTCGGCTTATTATAATTCCCCCGGATGAACGTCACGACCATATCCTTCTCAAACGGCGTGTCTTTCACCATCTTCAACGCGATGCGTTGCATATAGTCCGTCCAGACGTCGGTCTCTTCCGTACGAAGTCCTTCATACAGCAAGCCTTGCGTATGGTCGACTTGACCTTCCTCAGGATATTGGAACTTCACTTCGAACAGTTTTTCATCAAGTTTTCCACCGAGCACTTTTTTGAAGTTCGTCAAAAACAGCTCCTGCTGCTCTTCTTCTAAGAATGGGAACGGACGCAACTCTTCGTAATAAATCTCATTCGTTTCCTGTCGGATGTAAATCGTATATAAGTCAGCAATCTTTAGCTTTGTCGCATTTACTTTAAACTGTCGGCGAATCGCCGCAATCTCTTTCTTGTTCATTCCATCCACCTCTTCTTTTCTCTCCATCCATGTCACCCATTATACCAGTCCTGATCGCTCACTAGTTCCAAAGAAATAACACCGGATTGTCCATTAATGCTAGAGAAGGATTTGCGATAGTCTTTCTAATCATTTTGCAGATTTTCACACTTTTTCAAAATCGTCCTGTGTATGATCAAGTTGAATTTATCGCGTGATGTTTGTCTCACTAGTTGTTTGATGAAAGGTTGCCCACTTGCTCGACAAGTGTTCATTCCAAATACATAGTAGGAGGCTTTATATGTTGAAGAAACTTATGTCTGTCGCACTTGTCGCCTTGCTCGTCTGGATTTCCGCATCGTTTGACGCTACACCAGTCTCTGCTTTCCCACCGAACATCCCATCGAAAGCGGACGCGCTCACGAAACTGAATGCCCTCACTGTCAAAAATGAAGGGTCGATGACGGGGTATAGTCGTGACCTCTTCCCGCACTGGTCGAGTCAAGGAAGTGGTTGTAACACACGTCACATCGTCTTGAAACGAGACGCCGACTCGGTCGTCGACGAATGTCCGGTTGCGACTGGCTCATGGTACAGTTACTATGACGGAATCACGTTCACCTCAGCCTCTGACATTGATATCGACCACGTCGTTCCGCTCGCTGAAGCATGGCGCTCTGGGGCAAGTAGCTGGACGACGACCAAACGTCAAAGCTTTGCGAACGACTTGAACGGTCCTCAATTGATTGCGGTGTCCGCTTCATCGAACCGTTCAAAAGGAGACCAAGATCCGTCGACATGGCAACCCCCTCGCACCGGCGCTCGCTGTGCGTATGCGAAGATGTGGGTCGAGACGAAGAGTCGTTGGGGCTTGAGCCTTCAATCAGCAGAGAAGTCAGCACTCACGACAGCCATCAATGCTTGCAGTTACTGAGTGAGAAAAGGAGTCTTCGAATGAACGAAATCACTTCGATCTTTAAGGCAACCCACGGTGTCATGACGGAAGAAGTCGGTGTCATCAGTGGTGAGTTGGAACTGACGACGGCGTGTCAGGAAGATGGTTCCTTGACACTCCACATCACGTACGTCGGAGCGAAAGATGTATATACGCTCCCCGGCAGTCCCTATCAGCTTCATGACCCGAACGATCATACTGTCATCCATCAGATGCTCGTGAATGTTCTCGAACGGACGTAAAAAGAAGGAGTTGATCACTCGATTTGAGTGACCACCTCCTTCTTTTACTTTTTCATCATTTTTACAATGGATCGGATGACAAGATATGTCACGCCGAAGACGAACGCCACTAAAAGAAGACTTGCACCACCAATGATTCCGAATGTAAACATGTTTGTACCTCTTTTTCATTTTCTGAATTAGAACATGATGAAGATAACATATTTTCCCATCCTTATGAACCATGACTAGTTTTGTTGTTGCTTCCGATCGACCTCTCGAATAATCGCGATTGCCTCTTCATAAGACTGTCGCAACTCATCCGGCATATCTTCGACATACTCCCCAGCACGTACTCGAATCGATTCTTCTCGCATAAGCGCTTCGATATATGCGTCATATTCGTCAGCAGTCAACACATCACGTGCAGCAGGCTGATCGTTCAATTGATCGAAGTATGGTTGAAGATCAGCAAGTGCCTGCTTCACTTCCGCTCGTTCCGCCTTCGGAATCGCTTCATAATCGACATTTCCGTTCGCATTTCCATAGGCGATTCGCGTATCCGTAAAGACGCTCAGACCTTGCTTGAACTCTTCATATTCTGCCTTACCCAATACTCCCTTTGCTTGATTCAATTTGGCGTCCAATAACAAATATTTTTCTAAAGTGGCGCTGACGATATGTACTTTCATCTCGTCAAATGAACCATAAAACTCATCCGCCAAGAGGGATTGATAGGCGAAGGCACCTGTCGGAATAAGGAGTGCCGCCGCGATTCCAACCGTCATCAACCGTCGACGGATAAATCCCGGTTCCCGGCGCATCTCTTGTTTCGCTCGCTTCACACCTTGTCGGCTGCGTTCACGCAGTTCACTTGGAATTTCGATGTCTGCCAACATCCGTTTCATCTCACGATCCATAGCAATCGACCTCCTTCCATTCTCGTCTCAATTTATCGACAGCTCGATATAAGGTTGTCTTCACCGTCCCAATCGGCCATTCCAATAAATCTGAAATTTGTTGAAACGTGTAGTCTTGATAATATTTCAACACGACCACGCTTCGCTCATCCTCATGAAGAGAATCCATCATGTCAGCGAGTGTCATCGTTATCGCGTAATCCGTTTCCGTACTTCCAATTGACTCTTCAAACTCCGGCATCAAATGAATCACATTTTGTCTCTTCTTCATGACATCGAGCGCACAGTTGATGGCAATCTTCATCAGCCATGTCTTCAAAAATTGTGGTTCCCGTAACGTTCCGATCTTTTTAAATGCTTGATAAGCGACTTCTTGCACGACGTCGAGCGCATCATCCGGATTTTTGACGTATACATAGGCCATCCGATATAGGTCGGCCTCGTAATGCTGAAAGATCTTTAAGAAAGCTTGATCATTACCTCGTTGCGCTTTCTGAATGAGACGTTTCATCGAACGTCCCCCCTTTTCGTTTTTTCCCTTACACTCATTAGACATGAAACGCATCCATTTAGCTTTACTCATTTGGGAAAAAATGAAAAAAAGCATCTCAGAAGAGACGCTTTGATGATGATACGTTCTGATATTTTGTTAATAAGTCTTTCGGAATATGGCAATAATCATCCGGACAACGTGTCAGGCGGTCCTGATGCTCGTCCGCACTTCGCACATAGTTCGTGAGCGGCTTCACTTCAACAGCAATTCGATCCGCATCCGATCGTCGATCAATAAACGCTTGCGCCTCCATCAAGTGTCGTGACTCCTCACTGTAGACACCCGTCCGATACTTCTCGCCGACATCGATTCCTTGTTGATTGATGCTGTATGGGTCGATGATTTCAAATAAATAGTGCATCAATTTTTCGACCGTCACCACATCCGGATCGAACGTCGTTTTGACACATTCCGCATATCCGTCATATTCCCCGTCCAACGTGTCCGTCGTCCCATTTGCCCGACCTGCTTCGGTCGAGAGGACGCCGGGTAACGTCTTCACAAATGCCTGGACGCCCCATAGACATCCGCCCGCTAAATAGATTGTTTCGATTGGAATCACTCCCGTTCCATATTATCATCTTCATCTTGAATATACCCCAATCGCTTCAAATCTTCATAAACAAGCGTAGACAATAACGTTCGCCCGTCCCCATTCAAATGGTCCGGGTTATGGAAGAAGGATTGTTTGTGAATGAACCGTTCATCCCCCATGTAATTGAGGAAAGGAACATCTAAATCCAGCTTCTCTAGGTGCTGAAACACGAGACGTTCCATGATCGCTTCGTCAAAATACGCATGATACGATGAATGGACCGGCTCTATCGCTAAGACGACGCGATAGCCTTGCTTCTTGCAATAATCGATGATGTCTTGTAAATATGCCATATTCTCTTCAATCTCGTGATTGTTCACGGCATTCTCATATTGGGCGGCGACTTCCTCATACTTACGCTCGGAATAGTTCAGCCCCCCATTCTCCCATGGCTTATGCGCATCGAAGCGGAAATCTCGGATTTCCCGGGAAATGGCGGCGTAGGCGCTCCCACTGTTCAATGCAGGGAAGCGTTCGTGTGTATAGTAGTTGAACCAACTGACCGACTCCAAGTCTTCCCGTTCCAAGACGCGATAGTAGTTTTCTTTCCGACCGACGTTCGAATTGCTGAAGGTGATTTGTGATAACGAGACAATCACGACCCCACCTGGCTTCAGATGTTCATCGTATTCTTTTAACATCTTCAAGTCATATTCGATTGGCTGACTCGGTAACGCCAAATCCAGATGCGATAATCCAAGTGACTTGAATGAATACCCGTACATCGCATGGGACGTCCCCAAATTGATGATGTCGACCGGGTGAGGGTCTTCCTTGAAGGCAAGGACAGCTCGGTTATTATTATATTCCCACGACTCTTTCACGAACTCGTTTACGGGAATGAAGATTGCGATGATGACGAGTAATACGACACCTATTTTGATTCCTAAACGCTTCATGCTAATTCCTTTCCATCCATCTTAGAACCCACCGTATACAAATCCTTGGCTCGACACGCCAAATAAGAACGCTGAGATAATCAAGAACAAGTTGATGGCCACACTCGTCACGGCAGACTGACGTGCCATCCAATCCCAAGCCGAACCTCTCGTCCGCTCGATATGTTGGAACAGATGAACGACGACAAAGACGACGAGGAAGATGATCAAATCGAGCAATGAGAAGATTTGAATCGCCTGCAACATGCCTGACGGTGCCCATGAAGAAGGCGTCACGTACAGTTTGGCATGCGAGCACGCCTCCGCCATGGAGTGCGACTGGAAGAAGACACGTGAGAAACAGACGAGCTGGAACGTGATGGCGATTTTCCACCACCGATGCAGTGTCGGCACACGGTCAAATCCGACCCATGACGCCATTTTTTCACGTTGTTGTTTCGTATGATCTCCGAAGACGCGATAGATTCCATGAATGAGTCCCCATAAGACGAAGTTCCATGCGGCTCCGTGCCAAATTCCACTTACTAAAAATGTCGCAAGGATGGCACCATAAATTTGTTCGCGTTTCTTCTTTCCTTTCGCGAGTGGCATGAAGATATAATCCCGTAGCCACATCGAAAGCGTGATATGCCAGCGGTTCCAGAAGTCGGCAATCGATACGGCGAAGTGCGGTTGCTTGAAGTTTTCCGATAAGCGAATCCCGAGTAAGCGTGCACAGCCGATCGCGATGTCACTGCATGCCGAGAAGTCCGCGAACAATTGAATCGAGAACAACATCGTCGCGAGCACAATCTCTGAACCGGTCGGGTCCGAACTATTGAACACACTCGCGACAATCGGGGCCAACCGATCGGCAATCAATGTCTTCTTGAAGAAACCCCAAATGATGCGCTGGATGCCGTAGCTGATGTTGTCGTAGTCGAGATGTTGCTCCGTCTTCAACTGTGGCAACAGTTTTTTCGCCCGCTCGATTGGGCCCGCCACAAGTTGCGGGAAGAAGGCGAAATAGACCGAGAAATAGCCATAATGACGCTCCGCCTTTTGCTTCCCGCGCGAGACTTCCACGACGTAACTGATGGCCTGGAATGTATAGAACGAAATCGCCAATGGTAAGACGATTTCTTTATACGGGACGTCATAATCAAATCCGCTCCATGCGGCGAACGAACGGAGCGAATCATTGACGAAATTAAAATATTTGAACCAGCCGAGGAAGAAGACGAGCACCGAGACACCGACCCACATGAGCCGTTTTTTCTGCTCCTTCTTCTCCTGTTTCTCAATCAGAATTCCAATCACATAGGTGAAAGCGGTACTGATCAGCAGGAGCGGGATGAATTGAACGCTCAACGTGGCGTAAAAGACATAGCTCGCTAACAAAAGGAGCACCCAACGGTACCGATGTGGAACCACATAGTACGTTCCAACGATGAGGGTTAAAAATAAGAGAAATTCAATCGAAATAAAAGTCATATCTACCACCTGATGTTATGAAACTTGACGATGTACCGATTCCTGACAATCAGGTGGTCACAAGTTCTCGCTTCGGCAATGCGGCATAACGAATCTTCCCGAACGCATTCCGCGGAATCTCGTCAATTTGCATCACCCGAACACCTTTCACCTTGATTTGTTCTTTGATGATTTTTTGAATGCGTGCGACGTCATCTTGTAACGTATACACGTATAGCTGGTCGTCTTCCCCGGCACAGACGCAATCATGTCCATGCTCTCGAAGGAGCGCCTCGACTTCGTCTAGGCTGATTCGACTGCCATACAGTTTGATCATGCGCTTGATTCGGCCGACGATGAAGAAATATCCATCCTCGTCGCGATACGCCATGTCACCTGTTTGTAAAACACCGTGATTGTCGTCACCTTTTGAAAGGTCCGCTAACGAGGTCGCATACCCAAACGACACGTTGTCGCCTTGATACACCAATTCGCCTGTCACGTTCGCCTCTTTGATGTCATTTCCGGATTCGTCACGCAACGTGAGCGTTCCACCAGGGATGGCAATTCCGATGCTACCGGCTTTTTTCGCATGCATCCGATCCGGTAAATACGACATCCGGGCCGTCGCCTCCGTCTGACCGTACATGATGAAAAATTGAATCCCTTTCTCTTCACATACCGTTGCGAAGTGCTGCGCAAGCTTCGGATCTAACTTGCCACCGGCTTGCGTCAACTTCTTCAGACTTGGGAGGTCGTACGTCTCAAACTTCAATCGTTTCAACATTTCATAATGAAACGGGACCCCACCAAACGTCGTCGCCTGCTCGGCACGACACAGCTCCCAAAACTCCTTTTGAACGATTGAGCGGTCTGTCAGAATGAGGGTCGCTCCTTTCAACAGATGACTGTTGATGATGGAGAGTCCATACGAATAGTTCATCGGCAGAGTCGTGATTGGTTTATCCGTCTGATCGATGTCGAGATAGTCGATGATCGATGTGGCGTTAGCTGATAGATTGTTATACGTGAGGCGTACAAGTTTTGGACTTCCAGTACTACCTGATGTCGTCAACAGAAGAGCCAGCTCCTCATGAAGTTGGTGGCGAACCGATGTTTCGGTTTCAAATAAGGCGTAGTCACCATAGCCATAGAAGGCATCCAACGAGTTCGCCAAATCCTCCCTCGTCTTAGGAGCCCAGACGTGCGTCGGTTGATACAGCTCCATTAACTTCTGTAATTGGTCTACTGGAATATCTGCATCGAGCAAGACCGGGACGACCCGTCCACGGAGAAAGCCGATATATGCGAAGAGCGACTCGACTCGGTTAGCACATAAGCAGAAGACGAGCGACCGTTCGCCGACTTCCTGACAAATCGAGTCCCCGACTTCCAACATCTCTTTATATGAATAAGAGCGGTCCGCATAGACCGCCTCACGATTCGTGTACTGCTCGAGTGTTTGAAAAAGCATCATGATTGGATGTCCACACCGAGGCGTTGCAACAACTCAATACCAGACTGATACGTATGGAACTCTGTCATTTCATCCGAGTCGATATAGACGTCAAACGCGTCCTCGATTTCGGCGATGAGGGTCATATGTCCAATCGAATCCCACTCTGTCGATTCCCCAAGCTTCATCTCTTCGAGAACCACATCGTCCTCTAGTTCCAATCCGTTTCGAAATGCCATGTTATATGCTTCAAGTGTGCTCATTGTATTCATCCTTTCACATTCACTCAACCTTATTCGATTCCATCTATTATTATCGACTGATAATGATAATCATTTGCCTTGTGATTCTATCACAATTTTTCGAAATCGGTCAATTCTTCATATAAGGAAAAGCTTGAGGTTGAGCGGTTTTAGCAATTAAAAAGACCGTATCGTTACGATGCGGTCTCAGGAGACGGTATGACATATTCGAGTTGTAAGTCGAGTGGTTCTGCCTCGTACACTTCTGGCACGATCTCCTCAACCTATCGAGTCATCATGATATAACAATTATTTGAACTCGATTGCCACCGTTTCATAACCGCTATTCTTTAAAAACTCTGTCAAGAACGCTTCAATGCGTTCGTCTGCCTCTGTCAGCAACCCTTGCTCAATCTTAGCCTTTTCCATTTTCGCCTTCTCTTTATTGATTTCATCAAAAATCAATTGCGAGGGATAGTCAGAAAAAAGTGTCCCTTTTACATCTGTCACTTTCGCATCATCTGTATTCGCTACGTTGTCTAAAATGGTTGAATGCGGTACAGTGATCTTCAATTGCTCAGTCGTGTCATTGTAAGAGACCTCCATGTTAGAGAGGTCCGTACCCGCCTTGAGGTATCCTGAGTATTCAATCAGCTTGATTGCTTCGGCTAGTTTGATTTCAACCAAAGGAACTTTCGTACTGTTTCGACTGACAATAACGTTGCTGTATTCATACTTTAACGTTGTCAACTCAGTCAATTCGACGAGTCGATCTTTGACGAGCGATACATCAGCCTGTTGATTAGTTGAAAATACACTCGGCTTGATCACTACAATCGCAATGACACCAATCAAGATGAGCGTGAGTAAAACAAATGAAACTCTTCCAATCATTCTTTTCATAATAAATCTCCTTTTTATGTATTCAAGTACCTTTTAAAATTATGTAACGAATCCTTCATATACATATTATACCTACATTAATTCCATAAATTTAATTTTTATTCAATTAAATTAGTTTTTTAAATAAAAGAGTAGATGGTTTGAGACCCATCTACTCACTCAATATCATCAAGTTTTACTCGACTACAATCCAATTCAGTTGCGACAAACTTTGCTTCAGTTCATTCAATTCTTCTAACCTTTGAATGATAAACGTCTCAATCGCATCGATGTGGTCTGGTGCACTTAAGAAATGAGTCAACGATTGGTCAGTGTACAACATAAACCAGTCGTTTGGATCTTCTGGCGCTTCATAGATCCATCCTTTATTCATTTCTGCGAATTGTTTGAACGCGTCCGTCAAAATCGATTTATGTTTACTATTTGGATGAACCTCTATGTAAACAGATACTTCTGGGTAATCAGCTTGTTCAAAACTGAATCCACAGCCGATATATTTCCAATCACTTTGATCATTTTGAATGACGTATCGATTATAATCACGGAGTTCAATCGCACGATTCCCCCATGGTTTCGGCTTTCCAAATAAATTCGTAAACGTATGCATCGTTCGTTCATTCAAACACTGATCCAACATCGAAATGGTTCTCCCTAAGTTTTGAATCGCATATACATCTTGAGGTAGGAATGTTCTTGATTTATTCAATTCAATGTCCTCCATATACTTGAGTACTTGTCTGTAGTATAAATCCTGATTGCTGTATTCCTGAAGCCATATGTAGAGTTGAAACCACTGCAATTGAAAGAACTTAGTTGAGGTTGAAGCGACATGTTTTGGGTCAAAGTATTGGGTGATATAAAACAGGTATGTCGAAAATCCTTCTTCTTCACTTTGCTCAAGGTGCTCTCGATAACGTTTCAATTGATGATGCCCTTCACCACTACCTAACTTGTTCTCAATGAAGACGATGTGTGAGGTTTCCCCCTCATTAAACGTGATGACGAGATCGGGTCGACTGTCGGTATCGTGTGTATGTAGTTTACTGTACGTTTTTTGTGTATATGCCTTCACACGACTTATTTCAGAAAGATCCACATTCGCAAACCGTTTAAAAAAATGAGTCAATAGATCTGGTTGTTCGAAGATTGGAGCGATGATTTCGGTCAAGTAATCTTCGTAGGGATTAGATTCTGATTGACGTAACAGGTTATAAATTTTCGAATACGATGACACCATTTTCTTTACCCCCTTCATCACAGTGTAAAAAATGAGTGCTTGAAGTTTGATTCAAGCACTCATTTTACATTTCATCACTTGTGATACGGCTCTCCCCACTATAACTATAGGAGGCTTTGAACTACAATTTATATCCAGCCCTTTTCAGTTGCTTTTTGTACAGCCTGCTGCCTTGTTTCAACTTCGAGCTTTTGAATGGATAAAGATAAATAGTTGCGAATTGTACCCTTAGTCAGAAATAGCTTTTTACTAATTTCATTCGTCGTATAGCCATCCTTCACGAGCTTCAGTACATTGATTTCCCGGTCATTCAGAGGATTTTTTTCATTCATAAATAAAGCAGCGGCAAGATCCTGACTGATTACCCTTTCACCTTGCATAATTTTGCGTATTGCACCAATTACATATTGGATAGGCTCGTCTTTCAGAACATATGCTTCAATATTTAGATTCATTGCTTCCTGCAAATAACCGGCTCTCGCAAAGGTTGTCATAATCATAATTTTGCACGGATAATTGTGTTGGCGTATTTTCGCAGCTACTTCCAACCCGGACAAATGCGGCATTTCAATATCCAAAACGCATACATCCGGCTTTTCTTTTTCAATTAAAGCCCACGCTTCTGCTCCATCTGCTGCTTCACCCACAATACGTAAATCATCCTCAAACTCCATAATGGATATTAAGGCACCTCTCAACAGTTGCTGATCCTCAGCGATACTAAGTCTAATCATTTCACGCCCTCCCGAATCGGATCCATCGAATCCAGTGGTATAGTCAGAAGCACCTTTGTTCCTTCCTGATCATACGTCACTTCGGTATTTCCCTTTAATGACCTCATCCGTTCCTTCATTGTAAACAGTCCATTGCCATGCTGCTTTTTGGATAAACCGATTCCGTTATCGGTAATAGCTGCTTCTGCCCGGTCTTCATTTTGATATAGATGTATTCTGCAATCAGCAGCATGACTGTGCTTTACAACATTCGTTACCGCTTCTCTGATACTGTAGGCAAGCATCGTTTCCTGCACACTAGACAGCAGAATATTGGTAAGCTTATGATCAATCTGCACACGAATACCGGCATTCTTAAGCAACTGCTCACAATGCTTAAGCTCTTCCTCCAAGGATAAAAAATTTATTTCCGATATAATTTCACGCACCTGCTTATGTGCTGTTCGGATTGTTAAAATCATATCATCAAGTTCCTTATGAATCCTGTGATTCTCATTTGGCACCAGCCTGGAAACAAGCTCTGTTTTTACCTTTATGACCGTCAGCGTATGCCCTAAAGTATCATGCAGATCGCGGGCAATGCGCTGACGTTCCTGCTGCATCGCAATGTGAACCGACGCTTCATCAACCTCACGCTGAAGCAGCTTGGATTTTTCAATATAATAGCGTAACCACGGTAATAGCAGGATAAAAAGCATAACCGCCAGTACAATTGACTGCGCATTGGAAAACAGCACCTCCTGATAGTACCAAACGAGACTGGCTAAAAGGAGGAAATTTACACACGTAGCAATCCATAAAATATGCCGGTTGACAGCTCGCCCGACAAAATCCGCAAAGGCAAACTGAAAGAAAATCCACTGCGGACCACTTAAATAAGCCAAATATACTGTTAAAACAAAACCGATTACAGCCGCCGGAAGCAGCAGACCATCCTGATACCATAGTGCTGTATAATAGGTTCCTATATAAATAACGATTAATATAGTCTTGAAAATAAGCGACGGAACCTGCTCCGAAACAACAACCGCATAGCTAAATAGCAGGACGGTCAGTACATCAATAATTAAATAATATCTTGCCTGACTTTTAGGATACCATTCCAGCATCGAACACCCCTATCTTTCCAGTCTCTGCAGCATTCCCTTCCGCAGCCACTCGACCGGTCCATAAGGGAATTTAGTTAACCACATATTCGCTATTATAATTTGACCTACTACTATCATACAAAAAACCCCTATAATTTCCACACTATTTAGAGTACCTCCAAGTCCTAAACCCCACCCGTAGAAAATAGCTGTAGCAGTAAGGTTTTGCATAATATAACAGCTTAAAGACATACGCCCCGTTTTCTCAAGCCACTTCCACATTCTCCACTTACTACCCTTCCGAACAATAAAAGCAATCAGTCCTATATAGCCTAATGCCAGGATAGGGGCAAACAGATAACGGACAGGCAAATCAAATAGACCGCCTGGTACAAAAGTCAACATATTCAAAGGCAGACCTAGACCTAATCCCCAAATGAGCATTTTCCGTTGGATGGAAATACCGCGCTCAGTAAAGGAGAACGCACCACTGCGCATCAGCTTTATACCAACAATAAATAACATAACATTTAAAGGAATAATAAATATTGCCTCTGCTCTAAAGAACATAAAATTCATGATACGATTCTGGACCTGATCCAGCCATGTTCCCTCGGCATATATTGCAATCAACTGTGGCGAGCTTGCCATTGAAACCGCCGGTCCATACAGCATGGAAGTAAAAATAAGGGCAATCATCCCTAAATGAATAGCTCCTGCAACCCATTGTGCCCTTTTCATCGCCCGTTCCCCGCGCTTTAGGATGACCGCAATAATACCTGCAGTAACCGCATAGCTCATGAGCACATCATATTCCATGACGAGCACATAATGCAGCAAACCTTCCACCATTAAAAATACGATTACCCATTTATACATACCGATCCAAGGCTTATTGTGCCTAATGGACTGCTGATATTTAATCTCCATTCCCACTCCGAACATTATCGTTAATATACCAAGCAGCTTGCCGTTAACTACGAACAGTACAAGGAAGCGTAAAATATCATTCATACTCGACCAACCGGTAAAATTTGTAGTCGTTATATACTTTAAATCCCCTAAATGGGCAAAAATCCAAATATTCGTTCCAAGTGTCCCCAAAATAGCGATTCCTCTTAAAATATCGATCAATGCTATACGTTTCATATAAATGCCCCTCCATTTCTGTACCTTTATCGTACATGACAGGCCATATATGAAAATATCGACAGGCGTCAATTAATGCAGATGACACCTGTCATTTATTAAAACGTAGAAAAAACCGCACTTACTTATGATACGGCTCATTCCGATTAATCCGATACGCCCGATAAATCTGCTCACACAACACGAGCTTCATGAGTTGATGGGGGAACGTCATCTTTGAGAACGAAATCGTATCATCCGCTCGTTTCATCACATCGTCCGACAGACCGAGCGATCCTCCGATGACGAAGGCGATTTTACTCTTTCCGTACGTTGCGAGTTGATCGAGTTCACGAGCGAACTCTTCGCTCGTCCGCTGCTTTCCTTGAATCGCCAAGGCGATGACGTGCGTATCTGGGGATATCTTCGCCAAAATCCGCTCGCCTTCCTTTTGTTTTACTAGTAACATATCTGCCTCACTCAAATGCTCGGGTGCTTTTTCGTCTGAAACCTCGATTTCCTGCACTTTTGCGTAGGCGGAAAGCCGCTTTGTATACTCGGCAATTCCTTGTTTTAAATATTTTTCTTTCAGTTTGCCGACCGTGATAATTGAAATATTCATCCAATTCTTCCTTTTTCCACAGTTTTTTTGGAGTTATCCATAGGGTTATCCACAGAGTTATCCACAAATCCACATGTTGATAATTAGTTTTTGCTTGACACAATATATGTTGCATCGGCTTCACAGAACTCGCATGTCACGTGTTCACTTGTGGATAATTCCTCTAGCAACGGGTATTCCCCTGTTTCATCCACAATGATGTCTAAAGCGATTTCAACATGTTCCTTGCATACTTTTTTTTCCACAGTTTTTCCTCCTTAAAAAAGAAGCGTCGCCGCTTCTTTATGTTGCTTCAGTTAATGTCGCCTCGGTTTCGCTTGCTTCCCCACGACGTAAATACTCAATGGAGATTGTATCACCGACCGTCGCGTCCCGATACAACGCATCGCGTAAATCGACGTATCGTTTGATCTCCCGGTCTCCGATTTTCGTGATGACATCTCCAACACGTAGTCCCGCTTCTTCAGCCGGACTACCCGGTGTCACTTCTTCGACGAAGACACCGTCTTCCTGGTCGAAGGAGATTCCATACTCTTCTCGGACGTTTCCGGGTACAGCAATGACTTCCTGAATCGTGACACCGAGCTGCGCCCGTGTCACCTTGCCATCGCGTTCTAACATGTCAATGACCGGTAGCGCCACGTTGACGGGAATGGAGAATCCAACCCCTTCTACGCTCGCCTCGGCGATTTTCATCGAATTGATTCCGACGAGCTCTCCACGAATGTTGATGAGGGCACCACCCGAATTCCCCGGGTTGATGGCCGCATCCGTCTGAATGACTTCCGCGTTATAATCCATCAAGCCGTCGCTGTTCGTATCGACCGGCACCGTCCGCTCGACACCACTGACGATACCACGCGTAACCGAGTTTGAGAAGACACCAAGCGGATTTCCGATGGCCATGACGGTCTCGCCAGCTTGGAGAACGGTGGAGTCCCCGAGGACAATCGGTTCCACATCGATGTTTTTCGGCAACTCGACCTCGGCGACAGCCAAGTCGTTGAGCGGGTCTTCGCCTAAAATGGTTGCCGATGCGATTTGACCATCGGAAAAGGCGATGTTGACCTCGTCCGCTTCTTCGATGACATGGAAGTTCGTGACGATATAGGCCGTGTTTCCTTCTACTTTATAGATGACACCGGATCCGGCACCCGCCTCCCATTGCGAGTCCGAGGTGAACGCACGCTGGATATTGGTGATGCTGACAACGGACGGCTTCGCCCCAAGGACAGCGGTTGTGACGTCCGATTCGGTGACGGTGACGGCCTGTTCGGTCCGCGTCAGTTCATTCGTCACAAAACGAGAGGTCGGCGAATCCCAGAGCATCACGATGACAAAAAACAAAGCCGCTCCTAAGAATCCGCCAACCCCTCCGAGTAACAACGGTTTTATATTTGGTCTCGGCTTATGGCGTACGTGCTCCTCTTGCTTCGGTCGCCATTCGCTCCGAGACGGATACGTCGATTTCTCTTCTGTTGCTTCGTGTACTTCAGGTTCGACGTCTTGAGGTTCATACTCATGGTGTCTCTCTTCGTTCACGACGCGTCCCCCCTTCAAGACAGTGTGATACCTGTCTTTTCCCAAGTTTCCTTATAAAGAAACGAGTGAAGTGGGGATTGTCGGGTCCGTGTCGCACAATTTGATTCGACCTAAGTCGACGTCTCGCATGCCGAGTGTTTGTGAGACGCTCATCTGTGCGAGCTCTTTCATGTTGTTGTCTTTACTTAAATGGGCCAAATAGATCCGTTTCGTGCGGTCACCGATGACCTCACTCATCGCGATGGCTGCATCCTCGTTCGAGACGTGGCCATAGTCGCCGAGGATTCGTCGTTTGACACTCCATGGATAACGCCCCATCTGCAACATCGAGACGTCATGGTTCGACTCAAAGATGAAGTCGTCCGCTCCACGGATGATTCCTTTCATCCGGTCCGAGACATAACCCGTGTCGGTGATATGGGCCAATCGTTTCCCGTCATGGGCAAACTGATAAAACATCGGGTCTGCCGCATCATGGCTCACGTTGAACGTCTCGATTTCAATATCCCCGAACTGTTTCACATCTCCGACTTCGATTTGAAACTTCAAGGCAGGATCAATCTTTCCAATCAGTGATTCCATCGCCGCCCATGTCTTCGCATTCGCATAAATCGGTAAATTATACTTACGTGCTAATATCCCGACACCTTTAATATGGTCGGAGTGCTCATGGGTGACGAGCAGTGCGTCGATTCCGTCAAATGACCGACCGATGGCTTCGATGCGCTGTTGCATCGCTTTTCCAGTCAATCCGGCATCGACGAGCAGCTTCGTCCGTTCCGTCTCGATATAGAGGGCGTTTCCGGTCGACCCGCTCGCTAACACACTATACTGTAAAGTCACGCAATCACTCCTTTCATTCTTTCGTTTCAAACTCCACGTGCTCGACTGTTCCATCGATTGCATTGACGAAGTAGACTTGATCATCAATCCCGATCGACCAAAGCGGTGGCATGATAATCAAACTGCCAGAGCTGTCGAGCGGTAAACTGTAAAATCCGGTATTGATGGCCCGCATCTCCTGGTTCGGTTGGAAGTACTTCCGAGACGCGAGTTGTGAGATGGCTTCACTGGCCGTCAACACGAGGTCGTCTTGCGTTTTTGACGAGAGGTCTTTTAAATGACGCTGTTTATAATCCGTCACTTCGAACGACTCGTTCAACTGAATGAGGATGAGGGACGGACCGATGTACATTTCCGTGCCACCCTCGACTTCAGGTGCTGAAAAAATCTTGTTGTCCTCGAATGTTTGTACGAAAGCAACCTGTCTTGTTTTTTCATCGTAGCGCCAGTAGGCGTACTCGTTTCCAAACGGAACATATTCCGCTACAAACGTCGAAGCGGTCGTCCGCAAATCCTTCGCATCGAGCGGCACGGGTTGTTTCAACTCGACTTCGAGTTGCATGTTGTCGAGCGTCGTCGCGAGCTGCGCCTCCCGATTTTTCGTGATCATCGCAGCTGACATCTCTTCAGACGAACCCGTCAAATAGCCGATATCTCGACCCATCCGTGGCAATTTTGCCGGATCGACGTTCCGCTGGTCTAAAATCTGCGTGATCGAGGTGTTGTCATTCGTCACGACTTCGGTCGCCCATGTTTCCGTCAGCAATTGAAACAACAGATAGATGTTCAAGGCGAGGAAGGCGAAGATTAAAATCGTTTTCGCTTTACTCCAATCCACGATACATCATCCTTTCTGTCCAATCGTCTCCTTGATTGTATGGGACCCAACGGCCCGCCTCACGCACGAACCAGTTCGGTGAAAACGTCACATAGCGGCTCGTGTCCTCATTATATTCAATCTCATAACCGATTCGAATCTCGGTCACGTTCTCAAATCGTCCAGAGTTGATGAGCGTACCGAGTACTTCTTCCGCATCAGCCAACTGTGTCGTGCCGACTGTGATCAGGCGATCGATTTCCAAGTGGTTACGGGTGATCGATCGGACCTGTGCTCCGTCGTTTTCCACACGCAATGTGGATAAGTCGATGGCATCGTTGTTGATAAACGCCTCACGCTGACTGAAGACCGGATACCCTTTCACGTGAAAACGGAACACGGTCGTTTCAAATCCTTTATTGGCCGGTGTGATGGCATCGAATCGAAGGGACAGCCCTTGATTCTCAGACGCTTCATCGACCCATCCCCCGTGGAAGTTCACGAATTCCACAATGGAATCCAATCCGATTGCTGTATCACGCTCGGTGCTATTCCGAGACAGGTTTCGATAGCGACTGGCGTTCAGTTTCGCATCATATTCCGCCACACTGACACCGTTCGTCAACGCCCCGACCGAGCTTGCCGGGTCGACTTCTTGAACGTTCGGATCACCTGGGAAGAATGTATCTCGCATCCAGTCGAGACGAGTGTCGATTTGAATCGACGACACGTCATACGCGAACAACTCATTCATCTCAGGTCCGACGACCGGGATATAATTCACGCGTTCATCCGTATACGTCACGCGCTTCATCGTTCGACTCGAGTTTTTTAAGAAAAGACTGTTCACATCGCCGTTTCCGACTTTCGTCAACTTCCCTTCCCAAATGGACTGGTCGCTCATGATGGCGCGGATGTTGAACGCACTGTCATCCATATAGATGAGGATTCGCTGTGGAATCTTCCCGGACAGACTATACGTTCCCGGAAGCATATAGCTGAGCGTGTCCGCATAATAGGCCTCCGGTAAGATCAACTCCAGTCCCTCGTTGATATCCGTATAGAAACTCGGGACGTTTTTCACAGCGAGCGGCTTGAACTCACTCGCTTCAAACGAATCTCGAATGACACGCATCAGTTGCTTCGGTGTATTCTTTGAAGCGAACACAGCATTGTTGTCATGCACGACCGCTTGAACGGGAATGATGACCTGGTCCGCTCGACGCTGCAATGACTCGTCCACCGTCGTGAGTTGCGTTTCAGATTGGACGGCCTGATACGTGGGATGGTAGTCCCACAAGATGATGGTTTGAACAATCGAAGTGACGATTAACGTGAGCAAAATGAACGACTTCCACAGTTCCGGCTTTGCAATCGTAAACCGTTTCATCAATCATTCACCTCCACAATCGTATCGAACGGGATCGTGAAGTAAATCGTTGTACCTCTTCCAAATTCACTCTCTGCCCAGATGTCGCCACCGTGAGCAGATACAACTTCTTTGGCAATCGATAGACCGAGTCCTGTACCACCGATGTTACGCGCCCGCGCCTTATCGACACGATAGAAACGTTCGAAAATTTTCTTTAAGTTCGACTTCGGAATCCCGACCCCTTCATCTTTGATGCCGATGACGAGGCGTTTCGCCCGAAGCATCGTCCGGAACGTAATCGTCCCGCCTTCTGGTGAGAACTTGATGGCGTTCGTGATGATGTTGTCGATGACTTGAGTCATCTTATCTTGATCGGCATGCACGTAGACGCGACGCTTCATCAGTTTGCGACGGAATTGAATCGCATCCCCTTTCGTCATCTCATGACGGTCGATGATGTCGTTAAAGAACTGCACGAAGTCGAACTTCACTTTTTGCATCTTATATTCTTTACTGTCCATCTTCGAGAGCTGCAACAAGTCATTGACGAGGCGAATCATCCGCTCCGTCTCGTTTTGTGCCGTTTCTAAGAAACGTGGCGCCAATTCCTCATCCTGATAAGCACCTTCTGCAAGAACCTCCAAGTAACTACGCATCGTCGTGAGCGGCGTCCGCAATTCATGACTGACGTTCGCAACGAATTCACGGCGGTCCTGTTCGACCTGTTCTTGTTCCGTGACGTCATGCAGGACGACGATGAGACCTGTGATTGGTCCGCTATGTTTTTGAATCGGTGAGAAATAGGCACGAACGAGGAACAATTCTTCGTCCGTACTGAGGTCAATCAGTTTTGTCGGCATCGTGCCGTCTTCTGGAATGACGATTTCCTCTTCGAATGCGAGGAGACTTTGTAAGTTCGTCCCCATCGCCTCTTCTTCAGCGACTCCGATCATGTCGCGTGCCTGGTCGTTCATCAAGATGACCCGTAGCGATCGGTCAGTCGCGACCACACCGTCCGACATGTTCTCGAGGACACTCGTCAAGCGGCGTCGTTCGGCTTCCGTTGTCGCGTTCGCCTCCATCAACTCATCCGTCAATTCGTTGAACGCATACGCAAGTTGACCGACCTCGTCATCCGAATACACTTTAACTTTCCGCGAGAAGTTCCCTTTCCGCATCTCGACGGCCTGCCTCCGCATATCGGCAATCGGTCGCGTGATGGTTCGAGATAAAAGGATTCCGAGGAACGAGGTGATGATGAGTGCGATCAACGTCCCCGTTGCGAGGATGCGTGTCACTTGTTCCATCTGGTTGTAGATGGACTTCATCGATGCCTCGATATAGATCATCCCGGTCGTCGTACCGTCCACTTCCGACTTGATCGGAACGGCAACGACGCGCATTCGGTCATTTGAATCTTCATAGACGAGCGTCTCTTGCGCCCCGCCTGTCGCGAATGACTTTTGAATGAACGTGCTCGCGGTCCGTTGTCCGACGAGACTTTGATTATTTTGGTTCGAGGTTGCCCGGACGACACTGTTCGTGTCTATGATTTGGACTTCTCGAATGTCGTCAGCTAGCGTCGTGCTCTCTGTAAATTCAGACAGCAGCTGATCCAGTAACTGGTTCAACTGCTGGTCCGTGGTCGAGTCACTCTCGTTCGCGGCAGTCCCCTCACTGATGTTGTAGCTCAGTAGGTTCGCTCGGTCGACAAGTGACTGCGAGAAGTTGTTGATGTATTGCCGTTCCAAAGAACGCACAAAGTACACGCCGATGACTTGCATCGCAACGAGAATGAGCAGCGCATAGATGACGACGAGCTTCCACTGGATTGATTTAAAGAAGTTCGTCCGTTTCATCGTTTAATCTTCTTCTCCTGCCTTCAAATAATACCCGACGCCGCGACGCGTAATAATATACGTCGGAGTCGACGGGTTGTCCTCTACTTTTTCACGAAGACGACGCACCGTGACGTCCACGGTACGCACATCACCGAAGTAATCATAGCCCCATACCGTTTGGAGCAAGTGCTCCCGTGTCATCACTTGCCCGATGTTTTGGGCGAGGTAATGAATCAATTCGAACTCGCGATGCGTCAATTCAATCTTCTCATCCCGCTTCGTCACCATGTACGAGTCCGGATGAATCGTCAAATCGCCGATCACGATATCGTTCGCGTTCGCGCCTTTTGCTTCCGGCGCCGGTGCCGTCGCATGACGTCGCATGTTCGCTTTGACACGGGCTAACAATTCACGTGAGCTGAATGGCTTTGTGACGTAATCGTCTGCGCCGAGCTCTAGTCCGAGTACTTTGTCGATCTCGGAATCTTTTGCCGTCAACATGATGATCGGCATATCGTATTTCTTCCGCACCTCACGGCATACTTCCATGCCGTCCTTGAGCGGAAGCATGATGTCGAGCAAGATGAGATCCGGTTGAATCTCTTCTACTTTGACGAGTGCTTCTTCACCGTCATAGGCAACGTGCACCTGGTAACCTTCTTTTTCAAGTTTAAACTTCAATATATCTGCGATTGGTTGTTCGTCATCTACCACTAAAATCGTACGATCCATTCAGTGAGTCCTCCTCTTATCATTAAACGTACATGCCTACATTGTAACTCTTTTTAAACAGCTTAGAAAGCGTGGTCCATTTCCGTGGAAATAGAAAAAGAGAGCCCGGTGGCTCCCTTTCTTATGCTTCGTAAATATCACGCAAGATGACTGTCTGTTCACGAGCCGGTCCGACCGAGAACGTCAACAATTCGATTCCTGTCAATTCCTCGATGCGACGCACGTAACGCTGTGCGTTCTCCGGAAGGTCTTCAAAGCGACGAACCCCTGTGATATCCTCTGTCCAGCCAGGCAGCTCTTCGTATACCGGTACACACTTCTCAAGGACGCGGAAGTTCGGTGGATACTCGTCAAGATGCTTTCCTTCATACTCATACGATGTACAAATCTTGAGCGTCTCAAGACCTGTCAGCACATCGATTGAGTTGAGGCAAAGATCTGTGATCCCACTGACGCGGCGTGAGTGACGCACGACGACCGAGTCGAACCAGCCGACACGGCGTGGACGACCTGTTGTCGTTCCATATTCTTTCCCGACTTCACGGATTGTATGACCGATCTCATCGTCGAGCTCTGTCGGGAACGGACCGTCACCGACGCGTGACGTATATGCTTTACAGACACCAACCACGTGATGAATCTTCGATGGCCCGATTCCGGCACCACTCGATACGCCGCCTGATGCAGCATTCGACGATGTGACGAACGGATACGTTCCATGGTCGATATCGAGAAGGACCCCTTGAGCCCCTTCAAAGAGAACTTTTTTCTCTTCGTCGAGCGCATCGTTCAACACGACCGATGTATCACACACGTATTTCGCGAACTGTTGACCATACGCGTAGTATTCTTCAAAGATGTCATCGAACTCGATTGGATCGACCTCGTACATTTTCACGAACATGCGATTTTTTAGTTCAAGTACAGTCTTTAGCTTCTCCGCAAACACTTCTTTGTCGAGAAGGTCGGCGATGCGAATACCGATACGTGCCGCCTTGTCCATATACGCTGGACCGATTCCTTTCAGAGTCGTACCGACTTTCGCGTCACCTTTCGCCTCTTCTTCGAGACGATCTTGAAGCTGGTGGTACGGCAAGATGATATGCGCCCGGTTCGAGATCCGAAGGTTATCCGTGCTCACACCCCGTTCATGTAAGTAAGCGAGTTCTGTCACGAGTGATTTCGGGTTGACGACCATCCCGTTCCCGATGACACACGTCTTATCCGAATAGAAAATCCCAGACGGAATGAGGTGAAGTTTATATTTCGTATCATTGAAGACGATCGTGTGACCAGCGTTGTCTCCCCCTTGATAACGCGCGACGACTTCGGCTTGTTTCGATAAGAAATCGGTGATCTTCCCTTTCCCTTCATCGCCCCACTGCGTTCCCACTACGACTACTGATGACATAATGAATCCTCCTTATTAATCAACGTTCTGTTCAAACCATCCGTAAGTGTACACTTGAAAAGCAAGAAAGTCAATTGAATACCGAACGTTTTATATAAGATGTAACTATTCGTTCGTTATTTTGATCTAATCCTATACAAAAAAAGACACCACCGACGTTACATCGGTGGTGCGAAGGCTTGCGTCTCCATATTGACGAACTTGTTGTACTCTTTCCTGAAGGAGAGCTTGACCGTACCGGTCGGACCGTTACGTTGTTTCGCAATGATGATTTCAATCGTATTGGCGTCTTCACTCTCTTTATCGTAATAGTCATCACGATAGAGGAAGGCGACGATATCGGCATCCTGCTCGATTGCTCCCGATTCACGGATATCGGACATCATCGGTCGCTTGTCTTGACGACTCTCTACGCCACGTGAGAGCTGAGACAAGGCGATGACCGGTACTTGTAGTTCCCGTGCGATTGCTTTGAGCGTACGTGAGATTTCCGATACTTCTTGTTGGCGGTTCTCGCCCGGTTTCCCGTTCCCGACGATGAGCTGTAAGTAGTCAATCATGATCATCCCGAGACCGTGTTCCTGCTTCAATCGGCGACATTTGGCCCGGATTTCGTTGACCCGAAGACCCGGCGTATCGTCGATATAGATGCCCGCTTGGGAGAGCGACGACATCGCAAGGGAGAGACGACCCCAGTCTTCCGCTTCAAGACGACCGGTCCGGAGGCGCTGGGCATCGATGTTCCCTTCCGCACACAACATACGCATGACGAGTTGCTCGGCACCCATCTCCAAACTGAAGATGGCGACGTTCTCACCCGTACGGACCGCGACGTTCTGCGAGATGTTCAAGGCAAACGCGGTCTTCCCGACAGATGGACGGGCGGCCACGATAATCAAATCGTTTCGTTGGAAACCGGCCGTCATCTTATCCAAATCCGTGAAGCCGGTCGCAATCCCGGTGATTTCACCGCTCGACTGATGCAGCTTTTCAATCGTCGAGTACGCATCGGATAAGACAGAACCAATCGGGTGGAAGCTCGATTGCCCTTTTCGCTGCGATACTTTTAGAATGTTCCGCTCCGCGTCCGAGAGGACAGAATCTACCTCATCTTGACGCTCATAACCATCTGAAACGATGTTCGTCGCAGTACGAATCAGGCGACGGAGTGCCGCCTTTTGGTCGACGACGTTCAAGTAATAGCCGATGTTCCCGATGGCAGGAACGGATTCCGCGACCTCCGCCAAATAGTTGAGGCCCCCGATTTCGTCTAAAATCCCTTGCGCCTGCAACTCGGAACTGAGCGTGACCAAGTCGACGAGCTCGCCTCGGTCATTGATCTTTAGCATCGCTTCAAAGATGCGTTGGTGGCTGACACGATAAAAGTCGTCCGGGTCGACCCGCTCTGAGGCCGTAATCAACCGATCCGAATCGAGGATGATTGCCCCTAAGACGGCTTGCTCCGCTTCCACGCTATGCGGTGGTGTATTGACTTGAATCGCATCACTCATCCGTCTCTACCTCACCTTCAAGCTTCTTGTACATGTACATTCAACGTCGCGACGACGTCATGGTGCAACTTCACTGGCACTTTCGTGAAACCGAGCGCCTTGATCGGATGCTCGAGTTCAATTTTACGCTTATCGATTTTGTAACCCATCGATTTAAGGGCATCCGCGATTTGCTTGCTCGTGACCGAACCGAACACGCGACCGCCTTCACCGGCTTTCGTCGTGACGGCAATCGTCTCTTTTTCAAGCTTTTCTTTTAGTTGTTTCGCTTCGTTCAACTCTTCTTCTGCTGCTTCTTCGGCACGACGTTCTTTCGCCGCAAATGCTTTCAGGTTTCCTGGTGTCGCTTCCACTGCCAAGTTCTTCTTGAACAAGACGTTTTTAGCGTAAGCATCGGCCACGTTTTTCACTTCTCCAGCTTTCCCTTGTCCTTTTACATCTACTTTCAAAATGACTTTCATTCTAATTCCTCTCCTTCAGTTTCATCTGTTAAATAATGATCGATTGCCTCTTTCAACATGACGTTCGCTTGTTCGCGACTCACTTCAAGTTGCGTCGCTGCATTCGTCAAATGGCCACCGCCACCGAGCATTTCCATGATGACCTGGACATTGACGTCGCCGAGCGACCGCGCGCTGATTCCCGTACGTCCGTCCGGTAAGACGGCGATGACGAACGAGGCTTTGACGCCTTCCATATTCAGCAACTGGTCTGCAGACTGAGCGATCAACACTTGATGGTGTGCCTCGTCGTCAGGAGCGACCGCAATCGCCATGCCATCTGCATACATTTCGGTGTTTCTCAAAATCTGAGACTGCTCGATATAAGCATCGAGGTCTTGTCTCATGAAGTGCTGTACGAGAACCGTGTCAGCACCTTGAACTCGCAAGAAGGATGCCGCATCAAACGTACGGGATCCCGTACGGAGCGTAAATCCTTTCGTATCGACCATGATCCCCGCGAGAAGTGACGTCGCCTCTAAAATCGAGAGCTTTCGGCTTCCCGCCTGATACTCAATCAATTCTGTGACGAGCTCACTCGTTGATGATGCGTAAGGCTCCATATACACGAGAACCGGATCTTCGATAAACTCTTCCCCGCGACGATGGTGGTCGATGACGACGACCTGCTCCGACCGATCCAAAATGTCTTTTGAAATGACGAGGGACGGACGGTGTGTATCGACGACGACGAGTAATGTCTGTTCATCGATGAGTGGCTGTGCCTCATACTCGGTCAGGAATTGGCTGTATAACGAGTCATCGTTCTCTACTTCATGGACGAGCCGCTGAATGCCGACACTCGTCTCACCGGATGGAATGACGACAAACGCCTCGCGTCCGACAAACTCGGCCAATTTCATGACACCGATGGAAGCGCCGAGCGAGTCCATATCTGGATTCTTATGTCCCATCACAAGGACACGGCTCGATTCCCGAATGAGGTCACGCATCGAGTTCGAGATGACACGTGCCCGGACACGCGTTCGCTTCTCGGTCGGATTTGTCTTCCCACCGAAGAAACGAACTTTCCCATTATGACGCTTAACGACTGCCTGGTCACCACCACGGCCAAGTCCTAAATCTAGACTCGACTGAGAGAGATTACCGAGCTCCGTCAATGTCGTCTCACCGCATCCAATCCCGATTGATAACGTCAACGGGATTCGTTGATCCTTCGTCGCATCACGCACTTCATCTAAGATTGAAAAGCGGTTGTTTTCAAGTTCAGATAGCGTCCGTTCATTCATGACGAGGAAAAAGCGGTCCGCAGCTGTACGACGCATGTAGATATGATGCCGCTGCGCCCATTGGTTGAGGAGCACCGTCACCCGACGATTGACTTCACTACGGACCTGTTCATCCACCGCAGTCGACATCTCGTCATAGTTATCTAAATACAAAATGCCGATAACCGTCTGTGTTTGAACATACTTTTGTTCCATCTCCGCTTCTTCGGTCATATCAAATAAATAGAGGGTTTGATGGATTTGATTGTAATAGACACGATAGACACGGTCACCTACTTCAATCGTGGCTTCATCCTCTTCTTCTTCAATCAATTCATCGAAGGCGGAATGGAGCGCATCAAGCGGTATTCCAATCGCCATATCGAGTTCGAAAATCAATCGTGATTGTTCGTTATACCAACTGATCCGTCGGTCCTGGTCAAAGACTAAAATCCCAATCGGCATCGTCGTCAATGCTTCTTTTCCGACCTCTTCGATTTGATGAGAGAGAGAGAGGACATACTGTTCCCAATTTTTACGCTCCCGTCGCATCGTCACTTGCTGATAGATGAAAAAAATCAGCGTGCCCATAAACAGGGTGATTGCCGCCACAATGTTGTAGAACGCCAATCCTAACGAGACAAGGAATCCAATCACGTATGGAATCATGTGCCGCGCGTATTGGTTCTTCACGGATGTTAATGCTTCACCACTGTGCATGTATGCCTCCTAAAATGAGTAATGTTCACCCATGGAATCGTAAAGGTTTCTGCTCTATCATACCACATTCGTCGGTTTCACTTACACACTTACAGACGAGATGAAATACAAAAAAACGACTTATCCAAGAGGATAAGCCGTTCGTCAAACAATTACTCTGCAACGTATGGAAGCAAAGCCATTTGACGTGAGCGCTTGATAGCGACAGTAAGTGGACGTTGGTATTTCGCTGAAGTACCAGTCACACGACGTGGAAGAATTTTACCACGCTCCGAAACGAAGCGTTTGAGCAATTCTACGTCTTTATAATCGATATGAGTGATGTTGTTCGACGTAAAGAAACATACTTTACGACGACGACGACCTCCTGGACGACGTGCCATGTGAAGACCTCCTTTATAGGTTAGTTTTTATTGTCCATGATGATTAGAATGGCAAATCATCATCTGACAAGTCGATTTTGCCGCCACCCGAGAACGGATCTGCGTCAAAACCTTTATTCGAATTCGAGGACTGAGATGAAGTCGAAGCGGCTCCTGCGCCCCATCCTGATCCACTTGATTCACCACCACCGAAGACATCTCCAGATGGTGCTTGCTCACGTTGCCCTGAGGCTCCGCGTGGTTCAAGGAAGCGTACGCTGTCTGCGACTACTTCTGCCCGGTAACGACGTTGGCCATCTTGTCCTTCGTAACTACTGATTTGAAGGCGACCGTCAACGCCGGCCATGCTGCCCTTTTTCAAGTATTGTGCTACGTTCTCTGCTTGTTTGCGCCAAACGACACAATCAATAAAGTCCGTCTCTCGCTTCCCATCTTGTCCAGCGAATGGACGATCGCAAGCGAGAGTAAGGCGTGTTACGGCGATTCCGCTCTGCGTATAACGCATTTCGGGATCGCGAGTCAATCGACCAACTAACACAACTCGGTTAATCATCTCCAAGCTCCCCTTTCACGATACGAAACGTTAAGGATTAACGCTCGTCTTTTGTTGTCATTTGACGGACAACGTCGTCAGAGATCTTCATGAGACGCTCTGTTTCTAAGATCGCTTTAGGTTCAGCAACGATGTTAAGAAGAACGTAGTGTCCTTCGCGCATCTTGTTGATTTCATAAGCGAAACGACGTTTACCCATGTCTGTTGTTTTTTCAACAGTACCACCGTTTTCAGTGATGACGTTGTTGAAGCGCTCGATTAAAGCTTTCTTCGCTTCCTCATCAACTGATGGACGGATAATGTAAAGAAGTTCGTATTTACGCATTATCTTTCACCTCCTCTTGGACTAACGGCCCCTACCGGTTGTAGGAGCAAGGAGCAAACAATTGTTTTACTCACGTCATAATATACTATCAAACTTCCTTGACTTTTACAATACGTTTCCGTAAATCAACTTATACGTTGAAGCGGAACGTGACAACGTCGCCATCTTGGAAGACGTATTCTTTTCCTTCTGAACGAAGTTTTCCTTGTTCTTTCACCGTCGTCATGTTTCCTGCTGCTGAAAGGTCGTCATATGACACGACCTCGGCACGGATAAATCCACGTTCGAAGTCAGAGTGGATGACACCAGCACATTGTGGGGCTTTCATCCCTTGTTTGAACGTCCATGCACGAACTTCCTTCTCACCTGCCGTGAAGTATGTCGCAAGACCAAGTGTCGAGTAAGCCGCACGGATCAACTGATCAAGTCCTGACTCTTCGATTCCGAGATCTTGTAAGAACTCAAGGCGTTCTTCCGGTTCGAGTTCTGAAATTTCTTCTTCGATTCGTGCACAGATGACGATGACTTTCGACCCTTCTGTTGCTGCGTGATCACGGACTGCTTGTACAAACTCGTTCGAATCGGCATCTGCCACTTCATCCTCACTCACGTTCGCCACGTAAAGCATCGGCTTCATCGTAAGCAATTGGAAGTGTTTGACGATCGCGAGTTGGTCTTCTGATAATTCAGCGACACGTGCAGGACGCTCTGACTCGAGCACATCTCGTACGATTTCAAGTGCTTCGAGTTCTTGTACCGCACCTTTATCTTTTGCCTTCACCATTTTTTGAACACGTGCGATTCGTTTATCGACTTGCTCAAGGTCAGCTAAGATCAATTCAAGATTGATAGTCGTGATGTCATCGATTGGTGAAACACGACCTGCGACGTGCGTGATGTTCTCGTCTTCAAAACAACGGACGACTTGGCAAATCGCATCGACTTCGCGAATGTTCGCCAAGAACTTGTTTCCGAGTCCTTCCCCTTTTGATGCACCTTTCACGATTCCAGCGATATCTGTAAACTCAAATGCTGTTGGTACGGTCTTTTTCGGTTTGACGAGTTCTGTCAATCGATCAAGACGCGCATCCGGTACTTCTACGACGCCGACGTTCGGGTCGATCGTCGCGAACGGATAGTTGGCCGCCTCGACTCCTGCTTGTGTAATCGCATTAAACAATGTCGATTTCCCGACGTTTGGCAATCCGACAATTCCTGCTGTTAATCCCACTAGTAGTTCCTCCTCATCCGGTGTTTCCCGGGAAATGTTAAGCCGTCTGTGGAGTGGGTACATTCAGTACACCACACCGTCACATCCTTCACAATTATAGATAGTCCACGATTAAACCGCAACTCACGTTCATAACCTAAAGAAAAACGCCGCTTATTCGGCGGCGTTCCCTTGTTCAAGCACTTTCTTGAATCGCTTATCAAAATCACGGCGTTGCATGAGCACACTGGCTCCGCAGCCTTGGCACTTGATCCGAATGTCCATCCCGACACGCGTGATTTGCCAGCGGTTCGTTTTGCAGGCATGTGGTTTTTTCATTTCCACAATATCGTTCAATGCATAGGTTTTACTTTGCATTTTCTGCTTCTCCTCCTTTAGGAGCCGAGTTCGGTGGCATCATGACCGTACGTGGGTATGGAATTTCAATCCCCCGCTCGTCAAGTCCAGCCTTTAACTCTTTATGCAAAATTCGACCAGCTGCGAAGTGCTGAGTCGGCGGGACTTCCGCCATTAATCGGTACACCACTTCCGATGGTCCGAGCGACTGCACTCCAGCCAAGTCGATTGGCTTGATGAACAAGTCGTGATAGCGTGCTTCGACCGTTTTCGCAATTTCCTTGAGCGCTTGCTCTACTTTTGACATATCTTCTTCGTACGCAACCCCAATATCGACAACAGCGACGCTGTTTTCAAGCGAGTAGTTCGTCACTTGTAAGATTTGTCCGTTCGGAATAATCGTCACTTGTCCGTTTAATCCTTTTAACTTCGTCGTCCGGATTCCGACCTCGATGACCGTCCCGTCGACTTGTTGGTTCAATTTGACGTAATCCCCGTTCTTGTATTGGTTTTCAAAGATGATGAACGCCCCTGTGATGACGTCTTTCACCAAACTTTGTGCCCCGAATGAAATCGCAAGACCCGCGACCCCGGCTGATGCAATCAATCCGGCGATATTCACACCGAATTGTCCGAGCACCGTCAAGACCATAATCAACCCGATCACATAGCGGATTGTGTTTTGGGCTAATTTTAATAACGTTTCATTCTGTCGTTGGGCGACGATATCATGTTCTTTTATTTTGCGGAGCGTAAACACGCGCTCGACCATCGTCGTCAAAATGCGTGTTGCGATATATAAACCAAGGATGATGAGCGCCACACCGGCGAGCTTGATCCCTAAACCAATCCACATGTCTGTATCTTTAAAGTACTCGACGAATCGGTTCACGCTGTCGATTGTCTCATCGGCAACCGTATTTAAATCTTTTTCTGTATTTTGCGAAGCCATCTTTTCACCTCAAAGTCGTAGATTCTAAATTATCAAAACATATTTCACGACTTTTCTCAAACACTGCATTCGGAAGTTAGAAGTTTTCCACTTTTGGGAATGGGTTAATACGAGATCAATCCCCCAACTGCAACTAGGAATAGGCAGCTTAGAAGAGAGGATGAGATTCATGCCGTTTCGCTTAAAACCTCATAAACCATACTCTTTCTTCATTGAACACACTGAGCGGAGTGGATCCAGATTGCTTGCGGACCAGCTTCATGAACAGTTGGTCAATGAAATCCATCGCCCCATCGTCCTTGTTTGCATCGGTTCGGACCGTTCGACCGGTGATTCACTCGGTCCGCTCGTCGGAACGTTTTTAGAAGAACGTCATATCCGAAATTTACATGTATACGGCACATTAACGAAGCCTGTACACGCACTCAATTTGGTGGAAACGTTACATGAGATTCAAACGCGCTTCCATCAACCGCTCATTATCGCTATCGACGCCTGTCTCGGACGTTTATCAAGTGTCGGTTATGTCTTCTTTTCGGAAGGTCCGCTCGCTCCAGGGGCCGGTGTCCAAAAAGAACTTCCGGCAGTCGGCGCTTACAATATTAAAGCCGTCGTGAACGTAAGTGGATTCATGGAGATGATGATTCTACAGAATACCCGTCTCCATCTCGTGTATGAACTCGCACGTTTCATCACAGACGGATTCGCCGATTTTGATACACGGATCGGGCGCCTGCATCACGAAGAGGCGGCCATCACGCGTCTTCGTCAGTCACGAGATGAATCAAAATCTTGAGGCGATAATAACGTCAACAATTGTTCCAAGTCGTCTTGTGAAAAATACTTCAACTCGAGGACGCCGCCTTTTCGGCGCGGACGAATCGACACATCCATCTGAAGACGCTCCGCAAGCACCGCTTCGACCGCTTCGATATCGGCGTTCGATCGCTTCAGCGTCTTTTTTTCTGTGCGCTCTTTTTGTAAGTAACGCTCGAGGCGACGGACCGTCCAATGCTCGGCAATGACCCGTTTCGCAATCTGTTCCATCGCTTGTTCCGATTTCATACCCGTGATGGCACGTGCATGTCCCATCGTCAAATCTCCGACCATGACCGCATGCTGGACGGCACTCGGCAATCGAAGGAGGCGAAGACTGTTCGTCACATGACTGCGGCTCTTCCCGACGCGATCAGCCAACTGTTGTTGCGTCAGACCTAGCGTCTGCATCAACTGTTCATAGGCGACAGCCTCTTCGATGGCATTCAAGTCTGCCCGCTGAATGTTTTCAATCAGCGCCAACTCCATGACGCGATCGGAGTCCGCCGTGACGACGAGGGCAGGAATGTCTTCTTTCCCAGCGAGCTTCGCCGCCTGAAACCGTCGTTCCCCGGCAATGATTTCATAGTATCCTGTCGCTTTTCGAACGACGATTGGTTGTAGGACGCCATATCGCTCAATGGATTGACGCAACTCTTCTAATTTTTCCACCTCAAATTGTTTCCGGGGCTGATTCGGGTTTGGGCGAATGAATTTTAATGCTAATCGTTCCATCTACAAACCTCCTTCATTGTATAAAAAAGCACGGACTCATTTTTGAGGCCGCGCTTTCGGGATGCGAATTCGAATTTCAACAAATTCCTCTTCGTCTACTTCTTCAGTTTGGACGTCAATCCCTGTTTTCCCAATCAAATCGATTGAGTCACGAATCGTGTTGATGGCGATTCGCGTGTCACGCGCAAAACTTTTCGTCCGACGACGTTGTTTTTTCGGCTTTCGCTTCTCTTCTTCGATCGGTGTTGTTAAAAAGGCGACGCGTTCTTCTGTCTCTTTGACGTTAAAATCCTGTTCTAACACTTCTGCGAGCACTTGAAGTTGCAATCCTTCTTCCTTCAACGGCAACAACGCACGCGCATGTCGCTCGTTGATCCGACGATCGCGAAGCGACTGCTTCACATCCTCCGGCAATTTTAACAAGCGCAACTTATTGGCGATCGTGGATTGACTCTTGCCTAGACTCTTCGCGAGCGCATCTTGCGTCAAACCGTTCAAGGCGAGTAAACGATCATATGCTTCCGCCTCTTCGATCGGGCTTAACTGCTCACGCTGCAAGTTTTCAATCAAGGCGAGTGCAGCCGTCGTATCATCGTCCATATCGCGAACGATTGCCGGAATCGCTGACCAACCAAGCGATTTCACCGCACGGAAACGACGCTCCCCGGCAATGATTTCATAGCAGTCCCCATCTGCCTTTCGAACCACGATTGGTTGAAGGAGTCCATGTTCCGAAATCGTCGTTGCCAACTCTTCAATTTTTGCCGGTTCGAACACTTTACGCGGTTGATAACGGTTTGGACGCAACCGTGATAACGAGAGTTCTTGTACCGTGTCATCCGCTCGAACTTCCGCAATCTGCGTCACGGCAACTTCGTCTTTTCGATTCACACCGAACAATTTCGCAAATCTATTCTTCAACGTCGGGCACCCCTTTTATGTAAAAAAATAAGCAGACTCCACCACTGGAATCTGCTTTTGTTTCACGTGAAACGACATCATCAGATAAGTGGCTCTTTCGCCGGTGTCCCCGCTTTACGCGGATATTTCCCGGGCGTTTTTCGTAGTTTATCTACAACTACGATATTACGCTCACTCATCTCTCCTGGCAATAGGAACTGGTGTGTCGCTTTTTCTTTCCCACCTAGAACGGCTAAAGCGTTTTTGGCGTCTGCCATCTCGTCAGAAACCTTGGCCGCTTTAAGCGCGACGAAGCTTCCGCCTACTTTCGCGAGTGGCAAACAGTATTCTGCCAACACGGTCATGCGGGCAACCGCACGTGCTGTGACGACGTCAAACTGTTCGCGGAACTTTTTATTTTTTCCGAACTCTTCGGCACGACCATGATGGAACGCGACACCTTCGAGTCCAAGGGCAAGGGCCAACTCGTTCAAAAAGGTGATGCGTTTGTTTAACGAATCGATGATCGTGACGTGTAAGTGTGGGAATAAAATTTTGAGCGGAAGACTTGGGAATCCAGCTCCTGCCCCGACATCACATACGGTTTCGACTTTCGTGAAATCGAAATGAAACGCTGCGCTGAGCGAATCATAGAAGTGCTTCAAATATACTTCTTCCCGGTCCGTGATGGCCGTTAAGTTCATTTTTTCGTTCCATTCGACGAGCATTTCGAAGTAACGTTTGAACTGACTGAGTTGTGTCTCACTCAGTTCAAACCCTTCAGCTCGTAACGCTTCAATAAATTGAGATTCGTTCATCGTTTCACTCCACCGTTGCGTATTGTCCCTGTTCGATATAGACGAGCAAGATTGACACGTCTGCCGGGTTTACGCCTGAGATACGGGACGCTTGTCCGATCGAAAGAGGACGAACTTGTTTTAGTTTTTGTTTCGCTTCTGTCGCGAGACCACCGATCGCATCATAATCCAAGTTTTCTGGGATTCGTTTCTCTTCCATGCGACGCATCTTCTCGACTTGTTCAAGCTGTTTGGAAATATAGCCTTCATATTTCACTTGAATCTCGACTTGCTCTTTTACTTCATATGACAATTCTTCCGTTGATGGAACGACTGTCATGAGTGCTTCATAGGATACTTCCGGACGCTTCAACAAGATGTTGGCATGTGTCGCTTCCTTGAGCGGGTGTGCACCGACCGATTCGAGCATCGCATTGACTTCAGGTGTCGGTTTGACGACGAGGGATGCAAGTCGTTTTACTTCTTTTTCAATCGCTACGCGTTTCTTGTTGAGGTGAGCATGACGATCTTCTGAAAGTAAGCCGATCTCATACCCGATGTCGCTGAGTCGCAAGTCCGCATTGTCATGACGCAACAAGAGACGGTATTCGGCACGTGATGTGAGAAGACGATACGGTTCGTTTGTCCCTTTCGTCACGAGGTCATCGATCAAGACGCCGATGTACGCTTGCGAACGGTCCAAGATGACAGGATCCTTGCCGAGCACTTTGCATGCGGCGTTGATTCCCGCCATGATGCCCTGTCCAGCCGCTTCTTCGTACCCGCTCGTCCCGTTGATTTGTCCCGCTGTGAAAAGACCTGGGACAGCTTTTGTTTCGAGAGTTGGCCAAAGCTGTGTCGGTACGACCGCATCGTATTCAATCGCATAACCGGGACGCATCATCTCTGAATTTTCAAGACCCGGGATCGTGCGAAGCATCTGATGTTGCACGTCTTCTGGCATACTCGTCGAAAAGCCTTGGACATAGATTTCTTCCGTATCGCGACCTTCTGGCTCTAAGAAGATTTGGTGACGCGGTTTATCATTAAAGCGAACGACCTTATCTTCGATTGATGGGCAATAACGTGGTCCCGTTCCTTTAATCGCACCCGAGTACATCGGTGAGCGATGCAAGTTCTCATCAATCAATTGGTGCGTGCGCTCACTCGTGTACGTGAGCCAGCATGGGATCTGTTCGATCGGATCCAAGTCCGTCGACGTGTACGAGAAGAATGATGGATTCTCATCTCCGGGCTGAATCTCTGTCTTCGAGTAATCGATTGTCTTGCCGTCGATTCGTGGCGGTGTTCCCGTTTTGAATCGAACTAAGTCGAGACCGAGCTCTTCTAGATGCTTCGATAACTCGACCGAAGGCATTTGGTTGTTCGGGCCACTTTCGTATGCCAATTCACCGATGATGATTTGACCTCGCATGAACGTTCCCGTTGTGACGATGACCGCTTTCGCGCGATATTCTGAACCTGTGTTCGTTACCACGCCACGTACTTCTCCGTCCTCAATCAACAAGCGTTCGACTAGCGCCTGACGAAGCAGTAGATTCGGCTCGTCTTCTAGCACTTTCTTCATGTGATTTTGGTATTGGAATTTGTCCGCCTGTGCACGTAATGCACGTACCGCCGGACCTTTCGATGTGTTAAGCATCTTCATTTGGATGTAAGTCGCGTCAATCGCGCGCCCCATCTCGCCACCAAGCGCATCGATTTCACGTACGACGATTCCTTTCGCCGGCCCACCGATTGATGGGTTGCAATACATGAACCCGACCATATCAGGGTTCATGGTGAGCATCGCTGTTTTCGCGCCCATGCGAGCCGATGCAAGTGCTGCTTCAATCCCTGCGTGTCCGGCCCCGATGACGATGACGTCAAATTCGCCTGCCGTATAAGCCATATTCGTTCCTCCTTATTATTTCCCAAGACAAAACTGTGAAAAGAGCTGATCAATCAAGCTCTCCTGTACGGTATCTCCATTGATTTCACCGAGCGTATCCCACGCACGACGTAAATCGATTTGAACCATGTCGATCGGCATATTCATGACGGCACTACCGAGCGCCTCATCAATTTGACCAATCGTTCGTTTGATTAATTGAATGTGTCGAGCGTTTGAGATATACGTCATATCCTGTGACTCGACCCCTTTTGCGAAGAAGAGGTTTGCGATGGCCGCTTCAAGGGCATCGATTCCTTCATCTAGCAAGAGCGATGTCGCCACAATTGGACGTCCTGCCGCTAGTTTCTCTAGCTTAGAAGAATCCATGTTTTGTGGCAAGTCCGTCTTATTGATGATGATGATGGCATTCATGTCTTTGACCGCTTCAAACAACGCCTCATCCTCAACTGTCAATCCTTCATGACCATTCAAGACGAGAAGGACCAAATCTGCCGCCTCTAAAGCCTTTCTCGACTTTTCCACACCGATTCGTTCCACGATATCTTCCGTTTCCCGAATCCCTGCCGTGTCGATCAATTTGAGCGGAACACCTTTCACGTTGACGTATTCCTCAATCGTATCACGTGTCGTCCCAGCGATTTCGGTGACAATCGCTTTCGTCTCTTGAACGAGCGTATTCATGAGTGAGGACTTTCCGACGTTCGGTCGACCGATGATTGCCGTGGCCAAGCCTTCACGTAAGATTTTCCCTTGTCGCGCTGTCTCGAGTAACTGTTCGAGGACACGTTTGACCTCGCCCGCTTTCTCTTCGACGATGGCCTGGGTCATCTCTTCTGCGTCATACTCCGGATAGTCGATGTTGACCTCGACCGCCGCAATCGTCTCGAGCAACTGTTGACGTAACTCGCGAACGAGGCGTGACAAACGTCCTTCCATTTGCGCCATCGCAACGTTCATGGCCCGGTCCGTCTTTGCGCGAATGAGATCCATGACAGCTTCCGCCTGAGATAAATCGATTCGGCCATTTAAAAAGGCGCGCTTCGTGAACTCGCCCGGTTCTGCCAAGCGGATGTCGGGTTGATCGAGAATGAGCTCAAGGACACGATTGACCGCCACGACGCCTCCGTGACAATTGATCTCGACGACATCTTCTCGTGTAAACGTCTTCGGTGCGCGCATAATACTGACCATAACTTCATCGACGATTTCGCCGGTATCAGGATATTTTAACGTTCCATAATGAATCGTATGTGAATCGACTGTTGTTAAGTCTTTTCCAGAAAACACATTGTTCACCGTTTCGACCGCCAAATCGCCCGATAATCGGACAATCCCGATAGCGCCTTCACCCATCGGTGTCGAAATCGCTGTAATCGTGTCAAACTCTAGCATCTTTCTCCCTCCAAACCTAAACATCTTCTTCTATCATTTGCATAACGAACCTACTATACACGATATTCGACTTGAACGAAAGCGTTCGCCCATCAATAAAGTCATTGCCATTCAACTCATCGTTTTCGTACAATAAAGGAATATATTTACATAGAAGAGAGGGTATGAATGTGAACCAACCGACAGCGATTCAAGTTATCACCGAACGACTTAAGCAGGACGAAGCGGTTCAAGCAATTTTTATGAAGGGCTCATTCGGTCGAGGAGAAGCCGATGAACATTCGGATATCGACCTCTATGTCATGGTGCACCCCGATGAGGAGGCCTCCTTTCTATCTAGACGCCTCGAGCATGTAACCGCCTATCGTCCGATTCTGTTAAAAGACGAGATTCACATCGTCGCGCCACAACTCATCGCTGTCTTTGATGATTTTCTTCACCTCGACCTGTTCACGGTCACGCAAGAGACGTTGAATCATCAAGACTCGATTCATGTGCTCTACGACCCACAACAGCGACTTGCTAGACACGCCACTTCCTTGCAATTAGACGAAGCGGCAATCAGTGACCATGCGTTCGATACCGTGTGGTTCTTTTTCCAATATACAAAATCACGCAATCGAGGCAACGCGATGTGGGCAACGGAGATGCTCCGGCAAGGAATGGTTCATTTCGCATATGTGTTAGCCGCTCACCACACACCGGACCGGGCATCCCTCGGTTTAAAAGATGTGACGCAGCGACAAGAAATCGACCTCCGCTCATTTTATGACTATTTGACCCCCGCCTCACACGAAAAAGCCGCCCACATCTATCTGGAGCGACTTCAGGTAGAGCAAACTTTTTTCACATCACTACCTGGCTACAACGTGTTCGGACCGTTCATGGAACAGTTGATTCAACGAGAAACAAGCCGTCCTGGCATATAGGGCGGCTTGTTTTTTAGTATCTTGCTTGGCGTTTCGTCGAACGAATCGTGAAATAGAGGAACAGTTCCAGTATCGCGATGGCGATGAGAATGCCGCCGAACAGTTGGAACAAGACAAGTAGGCTACTGAACGGATTCGTCAACATGAGAATCCCGACACCTATCCACAATAGACTTCCAATCAAAAACCAAAGCCATCGTCCCGACATCGATTGACGGTAACCGAGTGCCTGAATCAGGCGGATAATTCCACCGAATAGGAACAGGGCCCCGATTAAGATAGGCAAGAGACTCGCCAACGTGTCAGCAAAGAAGAAGACGACCGCTGCCAAAATCAAATAGATGAGACCCATAAAGAAAGTGGGTGGCAACCCTCCCTGACGTCGACGCAACCCTTGAAAGATCATCCAAATCCCCATGATTGCTAAATAACCGGCAATGACATACACCATGACATCAAAGAAAAATCGAGGATATAACAGAATGAGAACACCAAGTACAAAGTAAATGACCGCTTGCCATAACGTCGAACGTTCCAAACGCTGAATGAATGCCTCCATTTTCCCACACCTCCGTTTACTCATTTCTATCTCTATTCCCCTCTGACCGGCTTGCAATCCCACAAAAAAAGCTGAGCGTCAGGAGACACCCAGCTTCATGATTATTTACGTTTTTTCTTTTTGTTTTTCTTCTCTTCTTCGGCAAGCGCTGCACGCTCTGCTTCTTTCGCAGCGATTTTCGCTTCAGCCGCAACCTTCATCTTCTCACGCATCGGGAGCATGATGACCATCGTGACGATGATCGAGATGATATAACCGACTACCCAGTATAACGAAAGGGCAGCTGGAAGGTTGATCGACATGACGAAGATCATAACCGGGAAGATATAAAGCATCATCTTCAACTGGGGGTTCTGTTCTTGACCCGCCATTGAGATTTTTTGTTGTGCGAACGTCAAGATTGCCGCTAAGATCGGCAAGACGAACGTTGGATCCGGAGCACCGAGGTCGAACCATAAGAAGTTCGCTTCGAAAATCTCAGGTGTACGGCGAATCGCATCGTAGAATGCGAAGAGGATCGGCATTTGAATCAAGATCGGCAAACATCCCGCGAGCGGGTTGATTTGGTATTCCTGATAAAGCTTCATCATCTCTTCTTGGAGTTTACGTTGTGTTTCCTGGTCTTTTGAGCTGTACTTTTCACGAAGCTTCAGCATTTCTGGTTGCAACACTTGCATCGCACCCATACTCTTCGTCTGCTTGATCATGAGCGGGAGAATCAACAACCGAACGATAATCGTCGCGATGATGATTGAAATCCCGTATTGCCACTGGCCACCGACCAAGTAAGCAACTTCCTTCAAAAGCCATGCGAGCGGCCATACAAAGTACTTCGCCCAGAAACCTTCTGTGTCAGCCGTTACTGGTTCGGCTTGGATGGTAGACGGATTCACACAGCCTGCCATCAGCATGATGACTGCGGTCATGGCAGCGAGTAATCCTAATTTTAGCTTTTTGCTCATAGTTCCTCCTACGCTTTCTTTATCAATTCTTTTTAACGCACACGTCGATCGGGCAATCTTATCAGACTCTAATTATATGAGAGAATAAATTCAGATTGTCATGGTCACCGGCCCTGCTTTTGCCAAACCTTGGCCCGTTTGAATACGTGTTTCAAACTTTCGGTCACTTCCGACTGCGTCAATGCGGTCGCAGGCTTCCGAGCGATGATGACATAATCATTCGGTGCAACGTTTGGTTCGAGCAAGCGAAGCGACTCACGCATCAATCGTTTCATCCGGTTCCGTTCCACAGCATTTCCAAGTTTCTTACTGACGGAAAGACCCACTCTGAAATGCGTTTGATCCGCTTTGAGCGTGTAGACGACAAACTGACGATTGGCCACGGAGCGTCCTTCGCGAAACACCGCTTGGAACTCTTCATTCTTTTGCAGGCGGTATTCTTTTTTCAAAATTCTCACTCCATCCTTCGCTTCAAAAATCGTCAACTAACATCATATCATATCCACATCATTTGAACGAGGGAGAATCCATGAAATACTACGTTTCTGTGACAAACTAAAAAATTGCCCGAGGAAAGGATCCCCGGGCAATCTTCGTTCGAAATTATACAGTCAAGGCTTTACGGCCTTTACGACGACGAGCAGCAAGAATGTTGCGACCGTTTTTAGTCGCCATGCGTGCACGGAATCCGTGAACTTTCTTACGCTTACGGTTGTTAGGGTTGAAAGTTGGTTTCATGGTTACAGCACCTCCTCAAGATTAACGCTCTATTAGCAAGTTATAGTTTCATTTAAGGCAGTCTTTAAGATTATATAAATCGATTCAACAATTGTCAATGTATTTTCGGATGGTTTTCGAATTCGTATTACGAGGCGCTCAGAAAGCATTCATCCACATGGATTCGATCGTACCCACAGGACGAGTAGGTCGAAGAATGTATACACAACCTTTACGTATTTTATAAACGGTCTTTATAAATAGCCACGTTGAGCCATTTTATCCACAAAATCACGAAGTTATCCACATTTATATGTGAATAACTCCTCTTTTTTCACATTCTCATTATTGATTTTTTCATTTTCTTCTTTTACAAAAACAATCTTTCATTTCACTTCTTCCTCTTTTGTGTATAACTTTTTCACCCAACACTCCATCATTATTGCTTTATCCACAATATATCCACAGGTTATCCACAAAACACACAGCATGTGGATAAGTGGGTGTGGATACTTTTCTTTATCTGTGGATAAATACCGAAAAGCATTGCCACGTCTATTTTATTTTGCTAAACTGAATGTGCACAAACTTGTGGATGAACAATTCGTGATTCCAAGATATACACAGGCTGTGGATAAGTGTTATCCCCATAATGAACACCATGTGGATAACTTTATCCACAGTTTTTGTTCTCTGGGGATAACCCTAGTTTCTACTATAGAATAGTGTATGTGTATATCGTGTGAATAAGTTTTACCCAACATGTGAGTAAAGGAGGTCTTTCATTGAAGAATGCTCGCGAGATTTGGAGAAATGTCTTATCGGTAATCGAGGAAGAAGAACGAACTCCAAAAGCCAGTTTTGACATGTGGTTAAAATCAACCGAGGGGATATCGTTGATGGGAACGACGCTCGTTGTGTCGGCACCCGCCAGTTTTATCGTCACGTGGTTAGAGCGACAGTATCTATCGCTGTTACAAGATACGGTTGAAGAGATCACAAACAACAAGCTTGAAATTCATTTCATCGAGGAATCTCAAGCACACAAGTATGCTCCAACGGATGGATCGTCACATGAGTCCATCGCCGTGACAGAAACAAAAGAACAACCCGTGCTATTACCTTCAAAAGAGGAAGGGGATCTTGGTCAACTGAATGACAAATACATTTTCGAGACGTTTGTCATCGGATCGGGGAATCGTTTTGCCCACGCCGCATCACTTGCTGTCGCCGAAGCGCCGGCACGTGCGTATAACCCGCTCTTCATTTATGGAGGCGTTGGACTCGGTAAGACGCATTTGATGCATGCGATCGGTCACTATGTAAAAGGTCAAAAACCAGGGGCCCGTATTGCCTATGTCTCTTCTGAGAAGTTCACGAATGAATTCATCAATTCGATTCGAGATAATAAGACCGGTGAGTTCCGGAACCGTTATCGAAACATTGATGTACTATTGATTGATGATATTCAGTTTTTAGCAGGGAAAGAACAAACCCAGGAAGAGTTTTTCCACACGTTCAATGCGTTGCACAACGATCAGAAACAAATCGTGATTTCGAGTGATCGACCACCAAAAGAAATCCCGACGCTAGAAGATCGACTTCGTTCACGCTTCGAGTGGGGCTTAATCACAGACATCACGCCACCGGACCTTGAGACGCGAATTGCGATTCTCCGCAAAAAAGCGACGGCGGAAGGGCTTGATATCTCGAATGAAGTCATGCTGTATATCGCGAATCAAATCGATACGAACATTCGGGAACTAGAAGGGGCGCTGACACGAGTCGTCGCTTATGCAAAACTTGTCGGGCGACCAATCGACCCGGACGTGGCAGCCGAAGCGCTTCATAATATCATGCCTGTCCAGGAAGCGAAGAAAATTGTCATTCGCGACATTCAAGAAGTTGTCGGTCAACACTTCAACATTCAAGTAGAAGAATTGAACTCGAAAAAGCGAACGAAGACGTTGGCATTCCCACGTCAAATCGCAATGTATCTCTCGCGGGAGATGACGGAGAGTTCCTTGCCAAAAATCGGGGAAGAGTTCGGAGGGCGTGATCATACGACCGTGATTCACGCGCATGAGAAAATTAGCACCCTTCTAAAGAACGATGTGGAAATGCAAGAGACGATTCAAACGTTGAAGAAGGCACTTTCTAACTAATGAAGAATTCTCTGTGGATATCCTGTGGATAAACCACCTTAGTTATCCACAAGTTATTCACAAGCGAAATGGCTTAACACGTATGGATTAGGGGACTTATCCCCAGTATCCACAGCCCTTATTACTATTATGACTTAATTAATACTATTATATTATTAGGAAATGGACTCATTTCACCTTAGGAGGAATTATCCACATGCATTTAACGATTCAACGAGATGTATTCATGCAAGCCGTACAAGACGTATCAAAAGCTGTGGCTTCACGAACGACCATTCCAATTTTGACAGGCTTGAAACTTGAGGCACATGCGGATGGCTTAACACTGACAGGAAGTGATACCGAGATTTCGATTGAACGCTTGATTCCAATCGAAGAGGGTGGAATTGAACTCATTCAAATTCAACGTGCTGGAAGCGTCGTGTTGAACGCACGCTTCTTAGGAGAAATTGTGAAGAAGTTACCGACGAACGAGGTCACACTCGAAGTTTCACCGAACTTCATGACGCGCATTGAGTCTGGTCAAGCAGAGTTTCATTTAAACGGTCTTGACCCGGATGAATATCCACGCCTACCTGAACTTGCGAGTGATCGTCGCTTCTATTTGCCGGCTGATCTATTGAAGACGATCATCCGTCAGACGAGCTTCGCTGTTTCTTCACAGGAGACACGTCCCGTATTGACAGGGGTTAACTTCTCAGCAGAGAAGGGCTTCCTTACATGTGTCGCAACGGATAGCCACCGTCTGGCGCTTCGTCGTGCGCGATTTGAGACAGATAACGATTTGACGTTCCAAAATGTCGTCGTTCCTGGTCGCTCACTCAACGAATTGGCAAAATTACTCGACCGTGAAGAGTTGCCGATTGAAATCGTCTTAACGGACCAACAAATTTTATTCCGTATGAAAAACATCTCATTCTTCTCTCGTTTGTTAGACGGTGCCTATCCAGACACGTCACGTCTCATTCCGGAAGAATATCGTACAGCCGTTCGGATGAATGCGAAAGAGTTCTTACAGGCCATTGACCGTGCATCGCTCTTAGCACGTGCCGATCGCAACAACGTCATTAAATTTGTGGCGGAAGATACAACGGCAGTTGAAGTCTCTTCACACTCGCCGGAAGTCGGAAAAGTATCGGAACGTGTCAGCATCCTGTCTCTTGAAGGAGAAGAACTAAAAATTTCCTTCAACTCGAAATTCGTGATGGACGCGCTCCGCGCACTCGATGCATCTGAAATCGAAATCCAGTTCACGGGTTCGATGCGACCGTTCATTTTACGACCGGTTGAACAAGATAGTGTTCTTCAACTGATTTTGCCAGTCCGCACATCGTAAGCTGCGGATAGGGATGATGAGGTGTCTTGCCTTGTCATCCCTCTTTTTGCCTTATTCGACGATTTTCGATAAACTAATATGTATGGCGATTTTTTCAGATCAGCATGTGAGAAAGGAAGTGACGACATGGAAAAAGTGTCGATTACAACCGAGTATGTAACGCTCGGACAATTTTTAAAATTAGCAGATATCATCTCAAGTGGGGGACAAGCAAAGTTCTTTTTAGAGGATGTCATGATTAAAGTGAACGGTGAGCAGGACCAGCGCCGCGGTCGTAAATTAAGAGATGGAGATACAATCGAAGTCGAAGGCTTCGGGGAATATCAAATCGAGGGAAACTGACGTGCATTTAAAGTCGATCCGATTGCAAAACTATCGCAACTACGAAACCCTCGAGCTAGATTTTTCAGAACAGACGAATGTTCTGATTGGTGAGAACGCCCAAGGAAAAACGAATCTTCTCGAATCGATTTACGTACTTGCGCTCGCAAAATCGCATCGGACGACACAAGACCGTGAGTTAATCGGTTGGGAAGCCGATGCTGCGAGTATCGAAGGACGGATTCATAAACGGACGGGCGAATCGGTGCAGAGTCTCTCTTTTTCTCCTAAAGGCAAGAAAGCAAAGCTCAATCATTTGGAACAACGTCGTCTCAGTGACTATGTCGGCGCATTTAACGTCGTCTTGTTCGCCCCAGAAGACTTAGCCATCGTCAAAGGCAGTCCGCAAGGGAGACGGCGATTTTTAGATATGGAAATCGGTCAGGTCAGTCCCGTGTACTTACACGAGCTCAATCAATACTTGAAGACGTTGAAACAACGGAATGCCTTGTTGAAGCAGTTATCCACAAAAGGTGGCGACGAGACGTTACTCGAAGTATTGACGGACCAATTGATTGAACTTGCCGTAAAAATCGTGATGCGACGCTATCACTTCATCGACCAGCTCGAAAAATGGGCCAATCCCATCCATTCCGGAATCACGAGAGATCTCGAAACACTGACGATTCAATACGTTTCTGACACGTTCCAAAAAGAACGCTTCTCAAAAGAACAGATGTTTGAAACGTATCGTCAAAAGTTTGATAAAATAAGAGAGAACGAACGACGAAGAGGTGTGACCTTGTTCGGTCCGCATCGTGACGATTTTGAATTGTATGTCAACAATCGAAACGTTCAAACGTTCGGTTCACAAGGTCAGCAACGAACGGCGGCCTTGTCATTGAAGCTAGCTGAGATTGAATTGATTCATGAAGAAGTAGGCGAATATCCTCTGTTGTTATTAGACGATGTGTTATCTGAGCTTGACGATCATCGCCAAACCCATCTCCTCGATACGATGGGACGGAAAGTACAAACGATTTTGACTACAACAAACATTGACGGGATTGCACATGAGACCATTCAACAAGCTAAAGTGTTTCACGTGAAACAAGGTGAGGTTGAAACGGAGTCTGTGTAATCGTGGCAAGAGGGAACACCAAATCATGTATAGTAGGTGAAAATAACCGATGAGTAATGAAAATGAAAAAGAATTGCAAGCGTACGGCGCCGACCAGATTCAAGTCCTTGAGGGCCTAGAGGCTGTCCGTAAACGTCCAGGGATGTATATCGGTTCCACAAGCTCTCGCGGTCTCCACCATTTAGTATGGGAGATTGTCGATAACTCAATCGATGAGGCGCTCGCTGGTTATTGTGACACGATCACAGTGACGGTCGAGCCAGGGAACTCGATCGTTGTTGAAGACAACGGACGTGGGATTCCGGTCGACGTTCAAAAGAAAACAGGTCGACCTGCCGTTGAAGTTATTTTCACGGTGTTGCACGCAGGTGGTAAGTTCGGCGGTGGCGGATACAAAGTATCAGGTGGTCTTCACGGTGTCGGGGCGTCAGTTGTTAACGCCTTATCGACGAAACTTGAAGTGTTCGTTCGTCGCGATGGAAACGTATATTACCAATCGTTCAAACGTGGTGTCCCACAAGGTGAACTCGAAATCGTCGGGACGACCGACACGACAGGGACGACGGTCCGCTTCTTCCCAGACGGGGACATCTTCCAAGAAACACTCGAATATGACTTTGATCTGTTAGCGACACGCTTACGTGAGCTCGCCTTCTTGAACAAAGGGTTACGAATCGTGGCTAAAGATGATCGTAGTGACGAGACGATTGAACGGAACTATCACTATGAGGGCGGAATCAAGTCTTATGTCGAGCACTTGAACCGGTCAAAAGCGTCGATTCATGAAGAGCCTGTGTACGTACACGGGACGAAAGATGGAATCGAAGTCGAGATTGCGCTTCAATACAACGAAGGTTTCGCAAGTAACATTTACTCATTTACGAACAACATTCCGACGCATGAAGGTGGGACGCACGAGACAGGATTTAAGACGGCACTCACTCGTTCAATCAACGACTATGCAAAACGGTTTGGTTTGATGAAAGAAGCCGACGGCAGCCTGTCTGGTGATGATGTCCGTGAAGGGTTGACGGCGATTGTTTCCGTCAAGCACCCGGCTCCCCAGTTTGAAGGACAGACGAAGACGAAACTCGGGAATGCCGATGCGCGTACGGCAACCGATACGTTGTTCAGCGACACGTTCGAACAGTTCCTACTCGAGAACCCGTCGGTCGGCCGCCTCATTGTCGACAAAGGCTTGATGGCGGCACGTGCGCGTCTTGCTGCGAAACGTGCACGCGAGATGACACGTCGTAAAGGGATTCTCGAAGTCAGTTCATTGCCAGGGAAATTGGCAGACTGTTCGTCAAAAGATGCATCGAAATCTGAACTATACATCGTTGAGGGTGACTCAGCGGGAGGTTCTGCGAAATCTGGACGTGATCGTCACTTCCAAGCCATCCTTCCGATTCGAGGGAAAATCATCAACGTTGAGAAAGCACGTCTTGATAAGATTTTGGCCAACCAAGAAGTCCGGACCATCATCACGGCTCTCGGAACAGGGATTGCCGATGAGTTTGACTTATCGAAAGCGCGCTATCATAAACTCATCATCATGACCGATGCCGATGTCGATGGTGCGCACATTCGAACGTTATTGTTGACGTTCTTCTATCGTTACATGCGCCCACTCGTTGAAAGTGGATATGTTTATATCGCGCAACCACCACTCTATGGTGTGAAGCACGGGAAAGAAACCATCTACGTTCAAAACGACCGTGAGTTGCAGGCGGCGATTGCACAACTTCCTGAAAATGCACGTTATAGCGTTCAACGTTACAAGGGTCTCGGAGAGATGGATCCTGAACAGTTATGGAATACGACGATGAACCCGGAAACACGTTCGATGCTTCGTGTCGATCTTCAAGATGCGATTGAAGCGGATGAAATCTTCGAAACGCTCATGGGTGACAACGTCGAACCACGCCGTGACTTTATTCAATCTCACGCCCATTACGTGAAGAACCTCGATATTTAATAAGAAGGGTAGGCAATAACGAATGGCAGAACAAGAAAATATCAAGGATATAAATATTAGCCAGGAGATGCGAACGTCGTTCATGGACTACGCGATGAGCGTCATCGTATCACGTGCCCTTCCGGACGTGCGAGATGGATTAAAGCCGGTTCACCGTCGTATTTTATATGCGATGAACGAACTAGGTATTCGCGCGGACAAGCCACATAAGAAGTCGGCGCGTGTCGTCGGGGACGTCATCGGTAAGTACCACCCACACGGTGACTCAGCCGTTTATGAGACGATGGTCCGCATGGCTCAGGACTTCAGTTATCGCTACGAATTAGTCGACGGTCACGGGAACTTCGGTTCAGTCGATGGCGACTCGGCCGCTGCGATGCGTTATACCGAGGCACGTATGTCTAAAATTGCGATGGAACTCGTACGAGACATCGGAAAAAACACGATTGATTATCAACCAAACTTCGATGGTGAAGAAAAAGAACCAGTCGTACTTCCGGCACGTTTCCCGAACTTCCTTGTGAACGGGACGAGCGGGATTGCCGTTGGTATGGCGACGAACGTTCCGCCTCATAACTTGAACGAGGTCATCGACGGGGTACTGGCGCTTTCTCACAACCCGGACATCACGATTGCAGAATTGATGCAACATATCCCGGGTCCTGATTTCCCGACTGCGGGAGAGATTTTGGGACGTAGTGGGATTCGTCGTGCATATGAAACTGGACGCGGATCGATTACGATGCGTGCGAAAGCTGAAATCGAAGTCTTGAAAAATGGCCGTGAACGGATCCTCGTGCACGAGATTCCTTACCAAGTCAACAAAGCGCGTCTCGTTGAAAAGATTGCCGATTTGGTTCGCGACAAGAAAATCGAGGGAATCACGGACTTACGCGATGAATCAGACCGTAACGGGATGCGCATCGTGATTGAAGTTCGCCGCGACGCGAATGCGAGTGTCATCTTGAATAACTTGTACAAGCAAACACCGATGCAAACGACGTTCGGTGTTAACATGCTCGCGCTTGTAGGCGGTCGTCCAAAAACGTTGAACATCAAACAAGCGATCTATTACTACATCGAACACCAAAAAGAGGTCGTACGTCGTCGGACGCAATTCGATTTAGACAAAGCGGAAGCACGTGCCCACATTTTAGAAGGTCTTCGTGTTGCCTTGGATCACTTGGATGAAGTCATCGCCATCATCCGTAGCACACGTACAGGTGACGAGGCTCGTGAAAAGTTGATTGCTCGCTTTGGACTTTCGACTGAACAGACGCAAGCCATCTTAGATATGCGTCTCCAACGCTTGACTGGTTTGGAACGCGAGAAGATTGAAGGCGAATATCGTGAAGTGAAAGCGTTAATCGAAGAACTTCGTGCGATTCTCGGAGACGAAGAATTGCTCCTCGATATCATTCGTAACGAATTGATCGAAATCAAAGAGCGATATGGTGATGCTCGTCGTACGGTGATTCGTACGGATATCGTTGAACTCGAGGACGAAGATTTGATTCCGGTTCGCGACATGATGATTACGCTCACGAGCGAAGGATATATCAAGTCGATCCCGTCGGATTCATATCGGACTCAGCGCCGTGGTGGTCGCGGGAAACAAGGTATGGGAACGAACGATGAAGACTTTGTGCTTCGTCTGCTCTCCGCGTCGACACACGATACCATCCTGTTCTTCACAAACTTCGGACGCGTCTTCCGTCTCAAAGGATACGAAATTCCTGAGATGAGCCGTACCGCGAAAGGGATGCCAATCATCAACTTGCTTCAAATCGACAAAGGTGAAAAAGTCGAAACGATGATTCCGGTCGATTTCAATAGTTACTTGGCTAACCAAACGGTAACGGAAGAGACACAGGATGAATCGGAAGAAGTGGCAGACGAGCAGTTGTCTCTCGTCTTCATCACGAAAGAAGGATTGATTAAGCGTTCGCCACTTTCGGCATACGCCCGAATCAACAAAAACGGTCTACGTGCCATCAGTTTGAATGAGACAGATGAACTCGTCACGGTTCGTTTAGCGAAGAGCGACGATGAAATGTTAATCGTTACACGACAAGGGATGTCGATTCGCTTCCCTCTCGAAGGAGAAGTTCGTTCGATGGGACGTACAGCACGAGGCGTTCGCGCGATTCGATTGAAGAAGGAGGACGATTTGGTCGTCTCGATGGAAATCGTTCGCACCACGCAAGACGTCTTGATTATCACGGAAAAAGGATACGGAAAACGTACGGCCATGGAGCAGTTCCGCACACAAGGTCGTGGTGGTTCCGGTATCATTGGAATTAAGACAGATCGTGGAACAGTCGTCGGGATGCGTGTCGTCGATGAAGACGATGACATCATGTTGATGACCGAGCTCGGTGTTGCGATTCGGATCGATTCGCAAACGATCTCTCAAATGGGTCGAAGTACTCGCGGTGTGAAAGTAATGAACATCGAAGAGGGCGATCGTTTGGCGACCATTGCAAAGTTGAAAAAAGATGAGTTAGAAGAGGAATCAGCAGTCGATTTGGAGAATGGGTTTGAGGATGAAGCACCTGAAACCGACGAATCGTCTGATGTGAATGAGTAAGACGAGAGGTCGAACGGTGTTTCCGTTCGACCTTTTCATATATTAGGAGGGATTCGCGTGCGTTTGAACTTATCTACTGTACATGTTGGGATGACGCTATTGTCACCCGTTTCTTCTTTAGAAGCCGGAATCCACTTAACCAATGAACATTTGCGTTTGCTCCGTTTCTTAAAAATCGAAGATATCGATGTCGCACCTGTTGAACAGAAGCTCTTCACGTCTAAAGAAGAACAGCGCCTCTGTAATCAGGTCCTTCAATATGAGAAACATTATAATCAGTGGGAAGAACGGATCGCACCTAACCCATATGAAGGTCTAGAATTCATTCATCAACTATTTCGTCGGGAAGTTCCGCTTACAGCGATCGTTCATTTCTTTACGCATCAGCCGTTGCGGAAAAATCATGTCATTTACCATTCCGTTTATCGGGCGCTCGTCGCCCGTGCCTTATCGAAATATCGAGGGGACGAACATCAACTCCAATTTGATTACGGGATTGCTTCTTATTTTGCAGACGCGAGCTACGCTAAAATTCGGAAATGGTCTCATATGCGTTATTTCACAAAAATGGAACGGGAGCTATTGTATCAACACCCACTCGTTTCGGCATCGATGCTCCCGAGTACGCAAACGTTACGAGGAAGAGTGTATCAATTGATCACCGAGCATCATGAGCGATTGGATGGATCCGGGTTTCCAAAACGTCTGACGGAACGCGAGTTGAATCCAGCCTCTCCTCTATTTATTGTCGCCGATCGCTTCTGTCAGTTAACAGCACCCCGAACGTTCCGAAAGCCGCTCTCTCCAGAGGAAGCATATTTCTATATGTGGCAGAACAAAGCCTATGATGGAGAAGCTTTGTCGCTTCTTGCGACATTACTTGGATTTTATGAAATCGGTCGCCCTGTTTTATTGAGCAGTGGAGTACGAGGAACGATACATGCCTATACGAATCGTGTTGAACAACCGATTGTGCTTGAAGCGACAGGGGAGAAAGAATATGATTTATCGCGATTAACCGATGTGAGCATTGTTGCATTTCAATAAGAAGAAACTAGCGATTCCTTTCAACAAAATGAAATGGAATCGTCTTTATTTATTCTTTTTTAAAAAACTTTCTTTTTATAGTTGACGGATATAATTACAGGTGCTATTATAAATGAGTCGCTAAGAGCGGCAGACGAACTTTGAAAACTGAACGATGAGGCAAAAATAAGTTTTACCATTTTTGAATGAAGCGCAAGCTTCGTCAATTTAAGAGCTATATCAAATTCTTTGGAGAGTTTGATCCTGGCTCAGGACGAACGCTGGCGG